>CAYSFP010000003.1:54524-96516 GCA_964430075.1 uncultured Planctomycetaceae bacterium
CAGTCGAAGGGCCTATCCTGACGCCCTTCTCAGGCGACGTATAACACGAACGCTAGCCCTAAATCAAATGCCGTTTGAGCAGAGTTTCTTAGCCCCGCGGACTGTGATAACGTCTGCTGATCGGCCTCGATGGCGGCGTTTCTTGGGCTCGTTCTTTTGGCCCGACTGCTCGCAGTGATGCGTCCTCGCGTCAGTGCGAGCCGGTGGCGTGCATTCCACAAGGTTCTTGGCCGCGGTCGTTATGTGCCGCGAGCCTTCTCGCTCTGCCCGCGCTCGGCAGCGGCGTTCTTACGAAGGGAGCTTTCCATGGGAAAGATTCGTTTAGCATGCATGTTTTGCGATCGCGATGACTTCGATTTTGTCGATGTGCTGCCGTCGGATTGGCGTTTGGTGGATGAGGTGCAGAGCTACGAAGCCTCGCTTCAGCAAGCTGACCTCTCCGACGCCGATGTCAGCGCTTTTGACTGGTTCACTCACCTTGGCGTTTGCCCAAGGTGCTACGAAGCCGAAATTCGGCCCGCAAATGCTTCCTGAAAGTTTTTCACTGAGGTCGTTTCTACGCACGCCCCCGGCCTCACCTTCTGGACGCAGGAAAAACTCCACATGCTGAACGCACCAGAAGCACCCCACATGCTAGGCAGCGTCCTTTGTCGGCTCCGCCCTGGCGGAAAGAAGGCGTTTGGCTTCGCCTTCCAGGACCAGGCGGCGGTAGACCGCGAAGGCGGCTCCACCCGTTTGCTTGGACCGCTGTTAGCCCTCCACCAAGTGCCGATCGGCGCGCCCGAGCCCTTCGACTTCTAAGGCGTCGATTTCCTGTTTACTGAGAGAACCCAAATAGGTGTCGATCGCCTCGTGAGCCGGATCCTTCATTGCCAAGACTACCGGGGTCGGTTCGTTCGCCCGCTTGGCGCTGACTTTCTTTGCCATCAGATTCACAGGCGGTAAGTATCCCTCGCGGATCGACTTCACGAGATATCCGGCGGGGTTCCGAAATGACACGCGGTCCTTCACCTGCTGCAAACGATCGAGAACCTTCATCTGCATTTCGATCAACTCCTGCGGATAATTGCGCACGAGTTCTCTTGCGACGGACGGCGTCACGCCGCGGTCGGCCAAACTCTTCATGAGGACTGCCGCGTCTTGACTCGGCGGTTCGATTTGCGGAACGGCTTTGCGGATAAAGACAATTCGCCACTCACCTCGCGAGATCTTTACAAAACGCTGCGCCGCCGGAAGGGCTTCAAGAAATCCCACGGCTTCCAACTCTTCGATCGCCGGTCGAAGTCGGCGCTTCAGTTGGCCCGTATCGTAGTTGCGGCTGACGCCGATATGCTCGCAGGCAAACTCCGTCAGGTCGAATTCCCAACGCGACCTGTGATAGAAACGCTTATCGAGAAACCGGTACATACGCTTAGCGGCGGCGAATTCCAGTTGCCGGAAGACGCGCATGTCAATGGTCCTCAAATTGCCCGACTTGAAGCTACGAAAAATGACTTCGTTCCACATGAACGACGAGAGTGCTGCATCACTCGCGGAACTTCGCAGTTGCCTAAGTCGCCGCTCCTGATCGTAGAGCGTCAGATTGTCGAGAATGTGAAAGCTCTCATCGACCCAGCACTGCGCTTCCTTGTCCCACCACGCCTTTTCGTAGTCGAGCGTCACTGTGAGCCAGCGCTTCAGAGACTTTTCAAGCCGCTCGTAACTTCGGCCTTCATGGCGCCAGCCTAATTCCTGAATCAGCTGGTAGCGGCTGAAATTGACTTTCCGGTCGCTGAAGCGACTTTTTTTGGAAAGCTGAATGAGGCCGAGAATGACTTCGTCGTCGAGCGACGTCGGGAGGCCGTACTTCTCCGACGCGGTGATCGTCAGACGCCGGGCAATCATTTCGGACCGGCCGGAGTCGAAGATTTGATCTTCAAAGACCAGCGTCTTTTGATCATCAGGCACACGATCTGCGATGGCCGCGAGCGGGAACTCGGCGAAGTTCATCTCGTCTTTGCCGTCATCGGCGTCAAACGATACCGGCGCTAACGTGTCGAGCGAATCGTGCGGCGTAGCATCTTCCATCAGTCCTTTTCGAAGAAAGGCACCAACAGACTTTCTGTTGTTGCAAGTTACTTAAAGTTATTAACACAAGAGTTACGCCCTTGAAAAGCCTTTTTTTATCGAATACTTACGCCCGTTTTTTCTGTCTCATTTCACCGTAAGGCGAGAGGATTCCCTGTCTCGTTTCCCTTGAGTCCCTGCTTCATTTCACGGCAAAGCTCTGCTTCATTTCCCTGTAAAGAGCGGTGATTTCCTGTCTCCATTCACCGTAGCTCCCTGTCTCGATTCACCGTATGGCAAAACGCGGTCCTGGGATCGATTGCGAGTTCGTTCCAGCGGCAATCCCTGTCTCGTTGCACTCCAAATTCCGTCCTCCGAGTTGATCTCGCGCCCGGAAGCCTGCTTCATTTCACCGTAAAAGGGAAGCGTTTCCTGCACGCATTCTCTTTAGGGGCCTTACGTACATTTGTAGCTCGCCCGGGGAAGCTCGCTACTTGGCCACCCCTTCCTACGACTCGAAGCTTGCAAGCATGAATGCAAGTTTGCTGACTTGCTGACAGGCATCACGGATTGAATGTCGGGATGGTTGCCGCGTTGTCATGCAGCAAGAAGAGATTCCAGCAGGCCGGACAGGAGGCCCGTCAGGAATAATGCATCCTGGCAAAAAAACATGCTTGTCAGTCTTTATGCATTCGCGCTACGGTCGACGCATGATGATCGTTTGCGCAAATTCCAAAGGCGGCGTGGGGAAAAGCACCCTCGCGACGCATCTTGCGGTGTGGCTGTTTGACCAAGGGTTTCAAACGGCGTTACTCGACACCGACAAACAGCGTTCAAGTTCGCAGTGGATCGCCGAGGCGGAGACTCAAGTGACGGTGCGGGTCGCAGATACGCCGGAGGAATGCCTCTTAAACGCCCGAGAATTGATTGCTAGCCACGATTTTGTGATTGGGGATGCTCCCGGGGGGCTTGAGGATTTGAGCCGCACGCTGCTCATTCTCGCGCACTTGGCAATTTTCCCAATTTCGCCCTCGATCCTTGATGTACGGTCGGTCGCGGGAGCGACGACTGTCCTTCGGTACGCCCAAGGAATCAACAACGGGACGCCGGAGGGACGCCTTGTTCTCAACAAGATGAAGACCCATGACACCATCAGCCGAGAGCTTCGCGACAACGCTCCGAAGCTTGGGCTTCAGGTAGCGTCGTGCGTCATTCGCGATCTTCAAGCGTTCAGGGATGCGGCACAACAGGGGACAGTGGTGGGCCGGTTGGGACGCAAGGGTGTGCAAGCGGCAGCCGATATGGACGCGCTGTTCACCGAACTACTCGGCGAAACGATGACAGTCAAACGACAAGATGGGAGGCAACAAGTAGAAAATGGCTGAAAGACGATCACTGGGAGATGCGATGGAGATGACGCCTGCAAGGCTTGCGTTCATTAAGGGGGAGGAGGCGAAGGAGTCGAAACCGGTGGTGGCCGAAGCGCCCGCCGCGAAGCTTACCGTCGAAAAGATTGTCGAGCCGGAGAAGCTCAGAGGCGAGAGCGAAGTGCCGAAGGAATCACGACTCCGATCCCCGCGCCGGGCGAAGCGAAGCGGCACTGACTCTCCCGAAGCAAGTGAAGTGCTCGATCAAGTTCTTGTTCCGGTGACTGTTCGGCTGCCTCACCGAATGGCTCAGGCTCTCAGGCGGGCTTACTTGGAGCAACGGCTTAAGCACGCAAAACCTGACACCCAGCAGGAGATCGTTGAAGAAGCGCTAGGCGATTGGCTCTCCCGACGGGGATTCTTGGAATAAGTGGACAAGCCCAACTGCTCTTTTCCATTTCATGAAGTCATGGGTGATTCAGGGCACCTTTATCACAACTCGGCCGCGTTCGGCGAAACAGGTTCCGGTTCGACTCTATTTCGTTGCCGAATTTGAGAGACGCTTTCGAACGTCTTTCCATCTGCACGAAACGGATCAAATAAACCAAGTTCTAGGTGATCCTCGAGAGAAAATAAAAGATCTCGCTCCACGGCCCGGCACCATTTAAACCACGCATTCCTATAGTCGGACGTGCGTTCCACGGTTTGCCTAAAGCTGTCCCACTTTTGCGGGGCGATACTCGCTCGATTCAGGAGTTCAGTAGGCTTCTCCGGAAGCTTGCCGCGATCCTTTGGCGACCGCGTCTCGATTGCAAGTCTAAAGCATGCTGCGGTTCGCTCGCTCACGTTGCGCAATGCGCTTTCAATCGTTCCTACTACCATTTCTAAATCAGCGAGAATGAATGGCATCTGCGACATCAACCATTCCCCCTTCTTCTCGCGGTCTAACGTTGACTCGCACGCCCGAAGTAGTTTGTCCTCGATAGCACACGCCGGGAGAATCGCCTCGCCCACTAGTATTCTCGCGGGCTTCGCCAAGCTTCGAAGTAAGCCTGCCAAGCTGGATGCTTTTTCCAATGCGCGCTCGATATGTGTGTCTGTTTCGGCTGGCGATGCGGGGACTGTTTTTCGCGGGGCGCATTTAGCAACAATCGACAGAAACTTTCCAGCCCACAAGATTGTCTTGATGTTTTTGGCGCACTCGATGCACATGGCCGACAGCACGCCAAGTCTCCATCCGCTAATCGCATCCCGATCGTAGTTCGTCGACCTTGTGTTTTCTCCGAGAATGCATCGCAGATCTTGTGCAAAGTCGAGAGCCCGCTCATACCGCTCATCACGGTCGACTATCAGACAACGCTCAAGCACCGCTTTGATTTGCGGCGGGACCTTGTCGTCAATCTGGTCAATCGCCTGCCGGTGGATTGCATCGCCTAACGCGGTGTTCAATGAAGCGCGTGGAGGTGCCGGTCTGCCAACCACCAGCTCGTAGAGCATGGCGCCGAGCGACCAAATGTCGGCGCGATGGTCGAGACAAATGCCGGGCAGGACAATCGCTTCAGGTGCCATGTAACTTAAGGTGCCCACGATCTCGCTACCCGGCACTAAGCCCTCACTGTCTTTGAATGCCAAGCCCAAATCGAGCAGGCACGCTGCTCCTTGCTCATTTACGACTATGTTCCCCGGCTTAAGGTCACGGTGGTAAATGCCGCAAAAGTGCAATACGTCAACGGCTTCGGCAATCTCCGCACACCAGCGGCAGGCCATTTCTGCTGTTACGGTTCCGTTCGCCGCTACATCGGCGAGCGTTCGCCCTTGAATAAGCTCCATAACAAGGGCATTCGTCCCGTCAGCTAAGGGGATCAAATCGATATAACCCGGCAGACCAAAGCCTCCAGCCAGCCCAAGACAGTCGGCCTCCACCAAAAGTTGCTCGGCGACTTGACCACGAATATCGGTCGAGTCGCCGCACGCGCACTTCACGGCGACTTTTCCGCCGGAGATTTTGTCAGTCGCCTCATACACAACACCGAAACTGCCAGCGCCGATCAGGCAGTCGATGACGTACCTTTCTCGGATGACGACACCCAAAGCTACCGAACAACCTGGGGATAGGAGTTCTAGCTCCTGAGAATCAAAGGTGTTTCCACCAAAAACGCTCCAGGGCACTCGCTGATGCCCTTCTAACGCATCTGAGTAGAACTCTCGACAGAGTCGAATCGCCTGGTCCTTTGAAAGGCCAAGAACCGCCCGACCAAGCAATTCGCGCAGTGCGTCCTCGGTTTCCACCCGCGTCAGCAACACACACCACAGTGCGCGATGCAAATCGACCCTGGTCGCGTCGTCCGTCCATTCTAAGACACGGCGCGCTGCGTCAGATTCGTCGCCGCGAGCGATGTCAAACTCCCACACGACGTCGGCAAAATCCATATCGCCTGGCATCATCGAACCTTGAAGAGATTCTATTACTCGTTGTCATCGCCCAAACGAGCTTTGATTCGCCGCAAATCTTGTCCTGACCACACTCGCATCGTTGATTTCGCGGGCACTTCAGCCTTGGCGTCATCTTGCTTCAATATTTCGACAATCCTGCCCGGGCTGAGTCCTTCTATTAGCATAAGACGGCTAACTTTGCGGCGTAGAGGGTTGTCGCTCTCATCGATGATGTCCTCACAACGTCCGATCACCTCATTTGCGATGGCGATCTCAGGCACTGATTGGCGCATGTCCTCATAGTCGTCGACCTGCGTGATGCCTGGGGACGTTCTTTTCTGCGCATTCAGCCTACGGATAGCTTCCACCGCCTTGTTCCACAGCCGGTGATTTAAGAGCCCCCTGAGCTGGTCGCTCGATTTTGGAGCAGCGTTGCCGTCTTTGATGTCGCGCAGCAACTTTGCGGCCACACTCGCTGCAATGGTGCTTCTATCGAATGCGGGGCCAACCTGCTTCCATTTTGCATAGGCGCGCCGCCTCGCCAGATCGAGCAACACCTCCCCCAGCTTGGCCTCGGCGTCGCTATTAACAGGAGCTTCCTGAATCAGCTTGGACAACTTCTTGGGGGGCATGCTGGCAGTCTCTACAAAATTGTCTCGGCGTTTTGCGCACGCGCTTCTGGATTTCGACTTAGTGCATGGCTAGTCCACACAAGTCACATTCGGAGCGTCGTCCATGCACAAGTCCAATTCTATCGAACCTTGGGTTCCGGTCGATCCCCACGAGGGGACCGTCCACGAGGGGAGCGACCTCGTCTCGGAACTGAAGCACGTTGAGCGCTGTCACCTGAGATTCCAAAAGGCGGAATGTGAGGGAGTGATTGCGGCGTTTGACGCGGGCGCCGTGCTGCTCACGGCTAAAGAGCGTACCACTTACGGGGAGTGGGAAAGAGAGTTGCGAGCCGCCATCAAGGCAAGTCGCGTTGTCGTCGATCTCCGCACCTGCCAGCGCTACATGAAGGTGGCAAGGCTACTTCTTCTTAACCCAGCTTCACCGGCAGTCGACTACCTCGAAGCTCCTTCCAAAACGACACGCACGTCGTTTCTGAACTTCCTTCGAGAGCACGGCCTTAAGAGCATCAATAAAGTACTTGCCCTTGAGCCGCCTGAGCCGCGAGCAGACAGTCCATCTCCGCCTGACGAAGACGACGCGGCCGGCGAGTGCGACGAACGGGAGTCATGCTCTTCCCCCGACAATGACGCGACCTTCCTGACGCCAGACGAAATCCTCAAGCACGTTATTGAGTTTCTTGGCGGCATTGATCTCGACCCTTGCGCGTCAATAGATTCGTCGCTCCATCTGCCCGCGGGTCGCTCCATCGCCTTGCCGGAAGACAGTCTTTCTCCTGGTGCTGAATGGTCGGGGAGTCTCTATGTGCACCCACCGGCAAATAACGTCCTCCCGTTTGCAATTCGCACTGTCGCCGCAATCGAAGACCGCGAATCAGAAGTGGCGATTGTCCTGATTCCGGCAGTCACCGATTCCGACTACATGGCGACGCTACAGCCCTATGCCAAAGGGTTTCTGCACCGTCGTCCCACGTTCGCCACACCTTCTGGCGACCTGGTGCGTCCTGCCACGCCCTACGTCCTTGTGCTGGTCACTAAGGATGACTCGCACTTCCAACGCTTCGCCGATGTCGTGGGGCCCATCGCTGACATTTACTACCCGCATCGCTTTGTCTGAGCCGTGAACCTTCGGCTCGATTCGAAAAGGGCTATTCCAAATGAAAACGTTGCTTACTCGGCAATCGGTCCTCGTCATCATCGGCGGGCATGCACAACGGCTGTTGCCGATCCTGAAGAAGCTTTATCCGAAAGCAAGCTATGTGCTGTTCATTGATGCGCCAAACGAACTGGACCGCATCAGCGAGGCGAGAAACAAACCGCGCATGCGGTTGTTCTCGCTCGGCGTTGGACATACCGCTCAGACGCTCTGCGAGGGACTACCGCAAAACGTCGTTGATCACATTCGAAGCAATGGCGGCATGTCCGCTTCCGGCGGCATGGGACAATCGATCCTTGTTGGAAGGCAAGCTGGCAAGCGGTTAGTTGAGTCGCCGGACTTTCAACAGTTCGTCACTCAAGTGCTCATCCCAGAGATTCGCAATCTCGCGGGCGGAGCTCTCGAGGAAGTGCGCCTTATCTTCATTGGGTCGATCGCTGGCGCCACCTACACCGGCGTCGAACTCCCGGTTGCCGAGTACCTTGCTTCGGCGCTCAGGCAGCGAACGTCGGCCATCATCAGTAGCGAGTTCTTGGCTACCGGATCACTGACTTACGAAGGACTTGGCGATCGCATCTGGTCAAACGGCGCTGCGGCGTTAACCGAGTTGCTTGCTTACGTCAGCGATCCGAATCGCAATGCCCGAGACGTCCGCTCGCTTCGCTTGATTGAGTTTGCGATGTGCGGAAAAGACGAAGCGCTCCGCGATGCGCTCCTTGCCCAACTTGAGCAAGCCGCTCACTGCGAATCGCTCGAATACGAACGTGAACGCGACGCTCCCAATTTCGCACTGAATGGAAAGTTTGGGAACATTCAAACGTGGGAATCGTCCTACGGGACGGAGCTGGACCTCGTCAACGACATACGGCCTGTGATTGCCGAGGCCTACGTCCCGCTGCTCAAAGGCGTGCTGAAGCGCGAAGCATCGGTCTCCTTCGCTGAGCACCTTGAATTGGCTCATACGCGCACAAAGCTCGCAAACAGCCCTGTTGAGGACATTCTTGAGACAGCAGTCGAACTCCCAGCGACTAGGTCGCTCACCGCTCTGAAATGCCCTTCGTTTAGCCATACGGTTCGCGTCCTTGCAAAAACATCGACAGGCAGTTTGCTCGCGCTGGAAGGCCTTCCAGAACTCTGGGCAAAGGCCGCTCTGACAATTGAAGAGATCGATAACCGTCTCCAGCTACAGCGTCGTGTGCTTCATCTTCTTGACGAAGAACTCCGGGAGCTAGGTATTCAGCGAGAAGACAATGATGCTGACATTACTGAAGCAGAAGAGGAGTTTTCCCGACAGCACGCGCTGCTCACTCCTGACGGGCTTCTGGGATTCGTTCGGGGCGCTTTTCAAAGCACCTCAAGAAAGCTTCACCGTCTGACCAGGGCTGCGAATAAGCTTCGGGACTCGGTCGATGAGCAGTGCAGACTCCGCGCCGAGGAGATCGCAATCAGTCGCGTCAATGCCGCCATTCTTTCTGAATTCACCTTCCTCAACGAAAGACTCCAAAAGCTTTCGGAACTGCTAACGGGCGACGGGACAGAGATCGGAAGTACGATTCCGACGATCGTTCCGCACCCGCTAAACGAGCGTCTGGCCGACCTGTGGGACGCCATCGACGGCGAAGAGGAGGACTTCGCGGACGCGATTCGTGGGAGCGTCCAGCACGTAACGCTTACCGGGATTGCCAAAGTCACGGGCGCCAAAGCAGCACGCGCTGAAGTGATTGCCAAGCGGATTACGTCTGGGCTTTGCTACTCCACGCCAGCGCCTCCCTGGGGCGGACGCATTCGCTCCGATCAAGGAAGAGACGTTCACGTCTTGCCGCCAGCCACGCTTGAAACGCAAAAGATCATCGCGGCCGCCGTTAAGGACCTCAATCCCAAGATCACCGTCGCCTTTGCTGACGCTGCCCCGGCGTTCGTCAACATCGTCGGCATCACGATACGTCTCGTCCGACGGCTGTCTGACGTGCTGACGGAGCCGTACCTCAACGGGCTCATCGAAACGCTGAACTCAACGTGCTCGGAAATGTTTCACCCCGAGGGCAAGGCGTTTCTTGAATCCCTGGGTCTTGAGATCAGAGAAAACAAAATCGTGTTTAAAGACAACACCTAAACCGGAGGACTGATTCCATGTTGCTTGTGATTCGTCTGACAACCGCCGTCGTCGTTAGCGTTCTTGCCGCCGTGGTCCTGCAATGGACGGACCCGTACTTTCTAAAACTTGGACTCGGGGCGGGGGCAGGGCTCGCGGCGGCGCTGATATTACTGATGTGGCTAACGCGTACGCGACTAGACAGCAAGGTTCGTGCGGTGGCGAACCCGCTCCGGGAAGTGTTTCTTGGCGGCTTAGCGGGTCTTGGATGGGTCGCTGGATTGCTTCTCTATTTCAGCGTCGCGGCGAATACGCCCGGACTTCGTGAGTGGATCGTCGACAGTAACCGGACCGAAGTTGAGAGCGTCGTCGGGCGACTCGAAGCAGGTAAGAACTGGCTCGCGGCATCTAAAGTTCTTGTTGAAGAATTGCAGGTTACGCACACGCCTGAGTTTACGCACGAGCTTGCCGAGCGTGCTGTGATCGATCTAACGCGTGCCGCGGAAGGACTCGACCCCACGAGCGCAAAAGAGTTGCTTCAGCAAGCACTCTCGATCGCTAAAGAACATCAGCTCCCGGATGACTTACCACGAGCCATACTCTCGCGAGTGGACGATGACGATGCTCTTTTGAAACGGACAACCAGCGCCGAGGCGAGTAAGCAGGCCCTTGAGCAACGACTCAGGGAACTTGCCGCAACGAGTGAAGAACTCACGCGGCAGCATAGGGACGACTTAGAGTCGCTTCGTTTGAAAGCCGAAGAACTTCTTGCCGCCGAGATCAACCAGGCTACCGAAGCTGGATTGAAGCTTGCGGCCGCTTTGGCTCTTAACGTGAGTGAAGGTAACGTTCAGGCCGCAAGAGATCTCCTTGCAGCGGCAATCAAGGTCGCCAAAAACCGCGGCGTTCAAGTCGCATCCGCCGAGGCTGCGCTAACTCGGCTTGATGCAGCGATTGCCGCAAGGTCTCCAGTTGCACTCGCTTCGGGAACCACAGCCGAGGTCATTCGCGTCCATGAGTCTCCCATGCCAGGACTGCTACTCATGGATCTCAAAGTTTCCGGAGCAACGGGAGACCCCACCTTGGGGCTGCTCTATAAGGACTTTGTCGCGACACAAGGAAATAGCGATCTACGAGTGGCGTCGTCCCCGCAATCACAAAGCGGGACGCTAAACGTCGCGGCAGTTTTCGACGTAAGCGAATCCACCACAGGTGCGCCGATTCAAGCGGCAAAAGCAGCCGGGGCAGAATTCTTTCGAAGCCTGCCGCCAGGCACTACTATCCGCGTCTCCTCCTTTAGCCATCGCATAAAGGTGCTCGCGGACTGGACAACTGAATCGTCTCGCGCCATCGCCGCCTGTCAGAGCCTTCGGGCCGAAGGCGCGACAGCACTCTTTGCCGCACTCATGGAGGGGATCGTGGCGCTCTCTCAAATATCCGGCGAGAAAGTTCTCGTGGTTTTTAGCGACGGCGCTAATTCAATTACTTCCGGCCCGACCATGCAAGACGTCATTACAGCAGCAAAGCGCGAAGGCGTTTGCATCCATTTTGTGACGCTAAAGTCTCCTGGCTACGGCGACACGTCCGCCATTGAATCCATCGCCACGCAGACCGGTGGGCAGACCCAGCTTGTGTCGCACTCAAGCGGCCTCATGGAAACGTTTCGCTCGCTTGCCGACGCGCTCGGCGAAACAGGTTATCGCGTCGCACTCCTTGACTACGACTCTGAGCAGGCCGTTCAGATCCAGATTGGCGGAGCCAACGCGGTACGACTTAGCGTCGCCCCGCAAGCGCACGCAACATCTATGGCCAAAGCAAAGTAACTTTTCCACACCCAGGCATGCTCCGATGCAGGTCGTGAAGGTGCGTTACTTTCTCGACCAATACGTAACAACAACAAAAGGAGATTAAGCACTATGAGCAAGAAACAAAATGCCCCGATATTCAGCCAGCAACTTGGCGCGATTCGGGCAGCCGTCTGGGAAAGCACTACTGAAGAAGGCCGGGTGTTTTACAACACGACGATCACGCGATCGTACCGTGAGAAAAACTCCGAGGAGTGGAAGGAGTCGTCAAGCTTTAACGGGCTTGCTGACCTGGCACTCGTTCGCGAGGCCACACGCCTAGCAGCTAACTTCATCGAGGCTCGCGAGCGCGAGCAGGAGGCCAATGACTAGCGCGGCCAACGCCGACGCCGGTCGAGGCTATAACGGCTGGTCAAACTATGAGACCTGGGCGGTCGCTCTTTGGCTCGGAAATGAGGAAGTGAGCTACCGCTTTTGGATGGCAGTGGCGCGAGGCGTGAAGATGGATGCGCCGCGCTCCCACTACGTGCGAGAACTTCGCATGACTGAGGACGAAGCAGCCGAGGTGGAGCTAGCTAAGGAGATAAAAGCAAGCGTTGAGGCCAATGCTCCAGATTTCGGCGCGTCGGTCTACACCGACTTACTCAACGGTGCCATGAGCGAAGTGGATTGGCTCAGCGTGGCAAAAAACGTCCTTGAAGACGTTGATTAAAAACCTACTGGGAGTGGGGGAGCGAGGAGACCCCCACCCCTAGCCCCTCCCCGGTGGGGGAGGGGAAGGCAAGTAAGGGGTAAGTCACGGGCGTAAGAACAATTGATGGAGCAAATCACTATGAGCGACAAACCACTATTCAACGAGAGCGACATTATTTTTACCTACACGCGGGCCGACGCGCTATCCGACGGCGTGCTTATCGAGCTGACGCCCCTTGCCATCGAAGCAGGTTTTAAGCTTCCGGTGGCTATTACCGCCGCCGCCTGGAGCGCTGCCATAGAGTCGCCAGCCGACTGCCCTGAGCAGTCAGAAATGGGGCGCGCGTGGGACGTGCTGAATGTGCTTTTGTGGAAAGCACGTCAATGCGGTGAGGCCATATGGCTCAACATTACCGTGAGCGTGCAGAACAGCCCGACATCATCCGAGAACATTCACCTTAAAGCCCTGATACATCCTGGTGACTCAGGCGAGCCAGTCATAACCATCATGCTGCCGCATGAAGACTAAGTCGAGAAGGCGGCCCCGTCCCGTCGTGCCGCATCACGTCCACACTGCTCTGAACGCTGTGCTTGATTATCTCTGGGAAGGCGAACTGAAGGACTTCGAGGCGAGGCAAGGTGGACGCGCCGGTCACATCTTTTGCGAGATGACGATTCTTCGCGGCTGGCTTTCCCCGACACAAAAAAAGCCTTGACATTCATTCCACACCCAGGCACCGCTGTGCTTGCCATGCTGAGCTTTAGGTCGCGCAACGTCATGTGCGGCCATGTGTTCGGGCAATAACAAAAATCCTTTGCGCGTTTGCAGTCGAGTTGCGACTAGTAGGTAAGCCATGGTGAGTCAGCACTTACGCACCAAACCGGACAGCCAGGGCCGAGACACACGCCGCGTCCCTACGACCAATGAACAATACTCCGCTCTTCAGCAGCGCCTCCGATCGCTGGGCTACGCCCCGCGACCTCTACGCTGCGCTTGAGGCGGAGTTCCATTTCGATTTTGACCCGTGCCCGCTTGATGGCGACGGCGATGCGCTAGCTCCCTTGTTCTGCGAAAGGCGCGGCAAACGCGTTTTCTGCAATCCACCCTACGGCCGCGGCATTGGCGATTGGCTTCGTCGAGGGATGGAGGCGGTCCTTGCCGTGTTTCTCCTTCCGGCGCGTACAGACACACGATGGTTCCATGAGATCGTCCTACCGCAAGCGAAGGAGATTCGGTTTGTGAAGGGGCGGCTCAAGTTTGGCGGGGCAACGAACAGCGCACCTTTTCCAAGCATGATTGTCGTCTTCGAAAGCAGCGATGTCCCTTGTGATTGTCCCAAATAGACCCCGAGGCATTGCGATGAAATCCAGCACGATTGCCTTCCGGCTCCAGGCCGACCTTCTTGAGAAGGTCGACGCTGACTGCAAGCGCCTCAAGGTGTCGCGTGGCGCACTCGTGCGGGCGATCGTCGAGGCGCACTACGAATCAGAGCCGACCGCCCTCGCTGAGGACATGCGGCGCATCAGTTCGCGTCTGCGGCTCGTTCACCGCAATCAAGCGCGAACGCTCGTGGCGCTACTGATGTCGATTGGCAAGCTCTCCCTTGAAGAAGCTAAACACATTGCACGCACCGACCTCTTGAGTTAAGCGCCAGCATGGTAGCCACAATTTCAATTCTCGGAAGCGCATCGCCCTCGGGAGCTGGCGGGACTCCGGGGAACTACTACGTCTCACTGACAAATCCCAGCTACTACACCGCAGGAGGAGAGCCTCCCGGTCGTTGGTATGGCGAAGGCGCCAAGGCCCTTGGACTTTCGGGACGCGTCGACGCTCTTCATTTTGAGCAACTTCTTTCGGGGCATCGTCCCGACGGAACTTCTTTCAAGAAGCGCGGGAAGCGCGGACCAGCGAAGCGCCCCCGCTTGAAACCCTCACGAGGAAAAGCCCGGTCGGAGCAAGTCCCGGGATACGATCTTTGCTTTTCAGTTCCAAAGTCCGTTTCAGGATTGTGGGCGACCGGCGGTTTCTCGATCCGTTACGAAGTCGAAGCTGCATTTGATGTTGCGGTAAGTCGAACCCTTGATTGGTTCTCATCGAACGTGCCGCTTGTTAGGCGCGGACGAGGCGGAACGACCGAACAGTTTGCCGAACTTGTCATCGCACAGTTCGATCACGCAACAAGCCGCGTTACGGACAGCGGCGCCTTCGAGCCGAATTTGCATCGGCATTGCGTCATTGCCAACATCGCACGAGGCGCTGACTGTCACTGGACTGCGGTAAATAGCCGTCGCTTGCTTGAATGGACGAGAACGCTTGGCCCGATGTTTCGAGCGACGCTTGCGGAGGAACTCGTCCGTCGCCTTGGAGTTCGCTTGACCCGTCCCACCGACGAACGAGGAAAGCTTGCCTCATGGTTTGAAATTGCAGACTTCTCAAAAGCGCTTTGCTCGCACTGGTCAAGTCGGCGAGACGATATCGAAGCGGCTGTCGGTGCGACCGAGGGACTCGGGTCGGCGGCCGCGGCCAAGGCGCGCGAAAAGGCAAATCTCAAGACACGAAAAGCGAAGCCAAAGATTCCGGCAAGGGCAAAGCTCTTTGAGAGCTGGGAAACGGTCGCAAAAGACTTTGGAATGTCTCACGCCGCTGTGGAAAGACTTTGCGCCAGCCCGCGTCCAATAGACGGCGACAAAGTCTTTGAGTCCTCGTGGAAGGAAGCGATTGAGCGTCTTGAGTCATCTCAATCAACCTTCACGCTCCGGGGCGCGCTGAAAGAGCTTTGCGAGGCGGCACAAGCCAAGGGGATGGGCGGTAATGAACTTGCACGCCGCCTTGAAAAGCACCTTACCGAGTCAAAAGAGATTCGCTGCCTGGGCGAAGTATCCGGCGAAAAGTGCTACGTGACCGAGAGCACATGGCAGCTTGAGAAGGAACTCATCAAACAGTTCGACGCTCTACGCTCCACCAAAGGGGCTACGGTAAGCGCGACAACAATCGAGAACTGCCTTCAGTCCCTCTCTGTCTCCGACGACCAGAAGGAGGCCGTGACAAAGATTCTGAAGGACACACGATCCCTACGAACCCTCGATGGCGTAGCCGGAGCCGGAAAGAGCACCACGCTCAACGCCGTTCGAGATGCTCTTGAAAGGGAAGGGTACACAGTCGTTGGCGGCGCGATTGCTGGCCTTGCCAAAGAAGAGCTTACCGCTAAGGCAGGAATTGTCTCACGAACGATCGCAAGTCAGCTCTATCACCTGGAGTGCACGGCGCAAGGCAAATCTGTCTTTACAGCAAAAGAAGGCGCGCAGTCACATCTTCGGACACATGCGCATGACAAGTCTAACCGGGTGCGAGGCGGCGTCGTCGAGAAGAATGCGGTGTTTGTCGTTGACGAAGCCGGGATGATTGACTCGGAGACCATGCTTCGAATCTGCAATGCGGCTACTCGCCTCGGTCTAACGCTAATCCTTGTTGGCGACTGCGCCCAGCTTCAGCCAATTTTGGCTGGCGGGCCGATGCTTCATTTGCTTAGGAA
The DNA here is from genome assembly GCA_964430075.1 of uncultured Planctomycetaceae bacterium. Lineage (GTDB taxonomy): Bacteria > Planctomycetota > Planctomycetia > Pirellulales > Lacipirellulaceae > Lacipirellula. The sequence continues at coordinate 70,279 of CAYSFP010000003.1, forward strand.
GGACGACTCAGCAGCTCTGACAAAAAACCTCCGCCAACTAGATCCCGCCGATCGCAAGGCGGCTGATGACCTACGGCGCGGCGACGCGAAGTCGGCCCTTGAAAATTACGCGGAGCGAGGACGGCTCACAGTTTCCGCCGATCGAGTGGAGGCGCTCACCACACTGATCTCAAAGTGGACGGAAGACGGCGGAGCGACCCGCCCCGCATCGCATGTCATCTTCACGTCGACCCGTGCTGAGGCGAGAGCGGCAAGCCGGTTGGCCCAGAAGGAGAGGGAAGCTCGCGGACAGATTGCCCCAGAGCAATCGCTCAAGAATGGACGGGATCGCATTTGCCTCGGGGACCGCGTGCTATTCCACAAAAACTCCTATTCCGACGGAATTCGGAACGGTTACCGGGGCGAAGTCACCGCCGTCGACGGATTCCTTGGACGGCTCACGATTCGCCTCGATGGGCCGGAGCAACGGGTTGTCACGATCCGACTTCGCGACTTCGGCCCGGATGGACTCACGCTTGCCTACGCACAAACGACGCACAAAGGGCAGGGTCAGACGGTTGATAACGCCTACTTGCTCGTCGGCGGACTGATGGCTGATCGCGAGATGGCGTACGTACAAGCGACGCGGGGCCGCGAGTCAACGCACCTCTTTGTTGACGAAGCGCATGCCGGAGTTGAGCTCGAAGATCTGGCGCGAGCATTGTCGCGATCTCGGTCAAAGGAGCTCGCCCACGACATTGCCGAACGAACCGAAGCCGCAGTGTTGAAGAAGAAAAGACGCTCTCAGGAGCTTTAGCATGGCAACGCTCATCGTCACGGTACTGTTTTGCGCGCTTGGATTCTCACTTTGGTTGGGTTTCCTCAGGCTTCATGCGATCTATGAGGAGCGAACGCCACGAGCGATTCAAGACACTGTCTATGAGGTCACGAAGCACCTCCCAACACTGCTCTTCAATGGAGTTTTCTCCCTCGTCTTCTGGTCAGGACTCGGCGCAGTCGCCGTACGGCTCGTCCTTATCCCCTTTGGAGCCGACAGATTCTTGCCAGACGTTTCGTGGGCCCCGGGAGTTGTCATCGGGACGCTTGTCTTGTTTGTCGTCAGCTACTGGGCGAGTCCTGAGCGGTCCAAGGCGCCCCCGCCGCGCGGAAGAGATCTGAAAAAGCCCCAGGCCGCAGGAAACGCCTTACGCGCGAACGCAAAGACGCCTTCCCGCGGTCGCACTATCCGCTCGTACCAGGACATCCGTTAATCACTCATCAAGTAAGGATCCTTCCACATGACTCCCAAGCATCAATCCAGACCAACGATTCGCGACAAGCAAGAGCTTGTTTGGGGACGACATCGAATGCCCGAGAGCGAGGCGACCGGGCACTTTTTGGCAGTTGCCGCCACGGGGGGCGGGAAGTCGACAATTCTACAACTTTTGATGCAGTCGGCGCTTGGACAAATTGGCGTCGCACCGGATACGCGCGCTTTGGTCTATGACGCCAAACAAGATGCGTTGCCGCTACTCAAAGCGATCTGTCCGTCGGCAACAATCATCACAGCCCATCCCTACGATATGCGAGGCGCTGCCTGGGACATCTCTCGCGACGTTAAGGATCCAGCCGTTGCCCTTGAAATAGCGTACACCCTGATTCCGCCAGGTAATGAATCCCAACCGTTCTTCGCAGACGCCTCACGGCACCTTCTCTACGGAGTCATCTTAAGCCTGATCTTGACGGACAAACCGTGGACCTTCGCCACGCTCATCCGCATTATGCAGGCCGCGCGACGCATTCGGCGCGTGCTTCGCCGTCACGCGGAGACACGGCCCATCGAAAAGGAGTACTTCAGCGAAGCGCGTGAAGCGGCGAACATTATGTCGACCGTCGCGACCAAGCTCCTGCCGTTTGCCAACATCGCGGCGAGTTGGGAAACCGCCGAGACGACTTTCTCGCTTGAAGACTGGGTGAAGAGCAACTGGATTCTCGTCCTTGGAAATTATGAGACGAGCCGTTCTGCCATTGACGCCATTAACCGCTGCATTTTCAAGCGTGCAACGGACCTGGTGCTCAATCAGCCGAATTCCTTTACCCGACGGACCTGGTTCATCTGGGATGAGCTGAGTGAGGCTGGGAAACTCAGTGGACTAGTTCCCCTCATGAAGAAGGGAAGGTCCAAAGGCGCCTGTTGCGTGTTGGCTTTCCAATCTGTGCAGGGCTTGCGGGACAGGAACCTCTACGGCCCCGAAGCAACAGACGAAATCCTTGGCCAGGTGGCAAATCGATTCTTCGGTCGCCTGGAATGCGTCGCTACGGCCGAGTGGGCTTCGAGCCTGTTTGGCGATCAGGAACTCGAAGAAGAGTCCGTGTCGGAGTCCAGCGGAGCGGGCGGCAATAGTCGCTCGGTCAACAGGCACCGCACAACAAAGCGGCTCGTCATTCCCAGTGAGTTCATGGACATTGAACCATGCAATCGAGAAAACGGCCTGAGCGGCTACTACATCGTCCGGTCGCATGGATCGTACTTTGACAAAATTGAAGGCTCCGAACTCTGGGGCAAGTCACTTATCCCGCCTCGTGACGACGTTCATGAGTTTATCGCCCGGCCCTCAAAGGCCATGCTCCTGAAGCCATGGACTGCCGAGGAGGATGCCACGTTCTGCGTTCCGGCGAAACGTCGCGAACAACCCCCGGAACGGCGAAACGAACGCGACGAATCGCCGTCGGACGACGAGGGCAGGAATTTTGACGATCTCGACCAGCATTTCCAATGAGGACAAATGTCATGCCAGGCCAACTTTCGGGGCAACAGCTCCCACAGATGATCGATGTTCGTGAAGTTGCTACGATCCTGAAGGTTTCCACGCGGAGCGTCTGGCGACTTGTCGCACGCGGCGAACTGCCCGCGCCGATTCGCGTCGGACGCGCTGCTCGCTGGCGAGTCGCTCAAATTGAAGCGTGGATTGACGCGCGGACGAGCGACACAGAGGCCATGCACCGGCTTCATCGTCGCCCGAGGTAAATCGATCACCCTCCGCAAGCAATTATTCTCGAAACCCCAAACCCCTCAGTCCGCCATGGCCGCCATATTCAAGATCACTGCCACGAGAGCGCTCCCGAAAAACGCCGAGATTGTCACTCGGAGCGGCACACGGTTTTTCAAGAAGAAGCGCTCAGGCAGGACGGCGTATCTACCGCTTTCCGAGTGTGGCGCGAAGTATCAGGAGGAGAGTCGCAAGTGGTACATCCAATACCGCGACGCCACCGGTGAAAGGGTGCGCGTGGCAGGCTATGCGGACAAGGACGCCACGCTGCAACTGGCGGCAGAACTTGAGCGCAAGGCTGAACACATCCAATCGGGACTGGCCGATCCGCACGAGGACGGAAAGTTACTTCCGTTATCGAGTCATTTGATCGACTTTCGGAAGGCGCTTGCTGCTGCAGGAAACTCTGCGCGGCACGTCGCGCAGACCTGCACGAGGCTCACGAGTTTGTTTGAGGGGTGCGAATTCACGCGGTGGACGGAGATCGTTCCATCGACTGTATTAACTTGGCTTGCCGCCGAACGTGAATCAGGGCGCATCGGGATTAGGACGAGTAACTATTATCTCGCCGCGATCAAGCAGTTTTGCACTTGGCTTGAGTCGGACAATCGCGTTCCGCAGGAGCGAAACCCTGTGGCTCATCTTGCTGCACAGAACGCCGACACCGATATTCGCTGGCAGAGGCGCTCAATCTCCTCCGAGGAGTTTGCTCGGCTCGTGGCGGCAGCAGAGTCGGGCCCCGACGTTCAATGCGTCCGGGGACCAGACCGTGCCATGCTCTACATCTTTGCCGCATGGACAGGCTACCGGAGGGAGGAACTGGCTTCGCTAATGAAGAAGTCCCTTAATTTGGGAGCGAGTCCGCCAACGGTGAAGGTCGCGGCGGGCTATAGCAAACGTCGTAAGCACGATACCGTCCCGCTTCATCCTGACGTCGTGAAGCGCCTCACGGCGTGGCTGGCGACTCGACATTTGCGCTCGGCGGAGGAACCGCTGTTTCCCCTCCGAGCGGCCAAGGGCGGCCTACGACGCACGTCGAAGATGATGTGCTTGGATCTTGAGCGCGCCCGCGACGCTTGGATCGAGGAGGTTGAAGACCCCCAGGAACAGGAGCGGAGGAGGGAAACTGACTTCCTCAAATACCAAAACGAGGCGGGCCTCTACGCCGACTTCCATGCGAACCGCCACACCTTCATCAGCAACTTATCCCGTGCGGGCGTACATCCGAAGATGGCCCAAACTGTTGCCCGACATAGCGACGTGAACCTCACGATGGGCGTCTACAGTCACGTCGACTTAGACCAGCAAGCGGCCGCGATTAACGCCTTACCAGCTCCGCCCTCAATCTCAATCCCAAGCGATCGAGGCACCGCCACGCAGGAGCGGATTCCGCGAGCTCGCGGCACGCGGAAAACGGGTGCAACAAAATCCGTTGCACCTATAGTTGCACCCGTTTTTGGCTTGGAGTGCCTTTGCATGGCATCGGCTGTCGCTGACGAGCCCGCCGCCATTGAAGGTGAGCGCAAACAAAAACCCTTGCCGGAGCAAGGGTTAGTCGCGTTCTGTCACCATCTGGCAGAGGGTGACCTAAATAGCGGAGGAGGGACTCGAACCCCCGACACGCGGATTATGATTCCGCTGCTCTAACCGACTGAGCTACTCCGCCGCGACAAAGCGGGACGAGGGCAAGTTTATCCGGTGGCGCGGGGCAAGCAAAGGGGCGGAGCGGGGCGGGTTCGGGCAGCTCTGGGAGGTGGGCCCGAGCCACGTGCGCGTCCGTTTCGGCGGAGCCGAGGACGCACCGCAAAGGCGATCTCTCGCCAAGGCGCCAAGGCGCAGAGACGGAACGCAACGACCGAACGCTGAGACGATCGGTTGCTTGGCGTTTTGCTTCGCTTCTCTGCGCCTCTGCGAGAAATCCTCTCTCCCAGACGCGAGTTTTCGAGTCTCGCAGGCGACTCGGCCACGTGACGGTTCGGCCTCGTGGCCGGGCAACGGCTTGCGGCGGGCCCTGGCGTGTGGGACATAATGGGGGGCGGCGGATGGCACTTTTTCCCTTGACTCTTCTAGGCAAGCGCGGGAGGCACCCGATGAGCGACGCGTCACTTTGGGATCGGCGGACGATGGCGAAGGCAATGGGCGTGGGCGCGGCGGCGGCGCTGGGCGTCCAGCTTGGCGACGAGCGATCGCGCCCGCTGCGCGCAGCCGAAGCCGCGGCCGGCGTGAAAGGCAACATCAAACAGTCCGTCTGCCGCTGGTGCTACGGCGACATCCCGCTCGAAAAGCTCGCCGCCGAGGCCAAGCGGATGGGCTACCAGTCGATCGAGCTGGTCACCCCCGAGGAGTTTCCCACGGTCAAGGCCGCCGGGCTCACCTGCGCGATGCTCAGCGGGGCCTGCCGCATCGAGGACTGCTTCAATCGCACCGAGAATCACGACCGCCTGGAAGCGGCCCTGCGCGAGCACATCGAATTCGCCGCCGCCAACGGGCTGCGTAATGTGATTTGCTTCTCCGGAAATCGCCGCGGCATGTCCGACGACGAGGGCCTGGAGAACTGCGCCGCGGGCCTCAAGCGCATCGTCGGCTTTGCCGAACAGAAGCAGGTGACCATCTGCATGGAGCTGCTCAACAGCGCGGACAATCACGCCGACTACATGTGCGACCACACCGCCTGGGGCGTCGAGCTCGTCGAGCGGGTCGGCTCGCCGCGGTTCAAGCTGCTGTACGACATCTACCACATGCAGATCATGGAGGGCGACGTCATCCGCACGCTCCGCGACCACAAGGAGGCGATCGGCCACTACCACACGGGCGGCAACCCCGGACGGAACGAGATCGACGAGACCCAGGAGCTGTATTACCCGGCGATCGTTCAGGCCATTGTCGACGCCGGATACGACGGATTCCTGGGACAGGAGTTCATCCCCACGCGGGATCCACTGGCGTCGCTGGAGCAGGGGTTTGGGATTTGCGATGTGTGAGGGGGGGAAGTGGGCAGTGGGCAGTTGAGGGGGTTCAGAGTTCAGACCATAAAGCCGCGACCGCTGGTCGCGCCATGACGGATAAAGGGCGCGCCATGACGGAGGGTACGGGTTCGGGATCGACGGGGTGCTCTCGGCGAGCCTCGGCCACGTGGTCGCGTCTCTCCGAGACGCGAATATTGGAACCTTCAAACGGCTGATCAGCTGATCAGCCGAATCCATGCGAGTCTCGGAGAGACTCAACCACTGGGCCGGCAACTGTTTCTCTGCGCCCCCCCAGCGGCGTCGTGCGTATACTTTCTTGTGCGACGCCGACTCGTGGGCGTGCCGGCCGAGGAACGTTGCGGGCGGACCGCACCTGGTACGGCGTCCCGCAAGTCGGTGCGGGCGCGGCGGCCTGGAGCCGCCGGCCCGGATCGGCGAGCGGGGCAATCGCGGCATGAAGTGTTGGTAATCTGCTCTCAACCGCTGGACAGGGCCGAACGGGCGATGTAGGTTAGTGGCTGCGCTGCGAAAGCGGTTGCGTCTTATCTTCGTTCCTCAAATCGTTTCCTTAGGCGACCCTGTGGGGGGGGTAGTCTTGAAACGCTCGATTATGAATCGCTTCGTACGGGCCGCCGCGATCAGCGGTTGCGCCATCGGTTTGCTTATCTCGCTGGGCGCCTTATCGGGATGCACGTCGGCGCCTCCGCCTGTCGACGGACGGCTACAAATAGAGAACGTCGCTAAGTGGCGGATTAAGTTCCTGGCGGACCACAATCTTAAGCCGCCGAAGGATGAGGTGGAGTTTCTCACATTCATCGAAAAGACGGCGCAGGAACGAGGAGAGACGTTCGACCGAAGCATTATCTTTGTCTCGCCGCGAGACAACAAGGATTGGGTCGTTCGGTACGGGCCCGAGACGGCGAAGCTGAGTCAAGACGCGATTATTGTCCACGAACAAGAGGGGTACGACGACAAGGTTCTCGTGGCGACTGTCGGCGGACGGAGTTTCGAGGTCGACAAAGCCGAACTGCCCAATTTGCTGGCGATTGAATAGAGTCGTTAATTGGTAGACGGATAACTACTTTTTGTGCGCCAAATGCTAAGCAGCGGGTATGGGCCGACCCCTTGCGACGCAGTTCTTTTCGATAAACTTTGAGGGTGTTTGCCATGCCATCAGCAACGCGTTCCGCGCGTCGGCGCGAACTGGGGAGACGAGGGTTCACGCTTGTTGAGCTTCTGGTCGTGATTGCAATCATTGGAGTTCTGGTTGCTCTGTTATTGCCCGCCATTCAGGCGGCGCGTGAAGCCGCTCGCCGGACCCAGTGCCAGAACCATCTCAAGCAGATTGGTCTGGCCATTCAGAACCATGTCTCCGCAAAGGGCGAATACCCCACTGGCGGCACCGAGCCGTGGCACGACCAGGGCGACGAGAATTCTCTCTACGGTAAGGGCTACGGCTGGATGGTGCAGATCCTGCCGTACGTGGAAAACGAGAATCTGCGGAACATCTCGAAGGGCTACGGCGCCGCCGACAAGCATCGCGACCTGGAAGTCCGCAAGACGCCCGTCCCGATGTATTTCTGCCCCAGCCGGCGGTCGAACGTCGTGCGGATCGTTCCCACGTCGGCGGAGGACTGCGGGCAAGGGTGCGCACTTAACGACTACGCCTCGGCAACTCCGTCAAACCGACTGCCGCCGACGGTGCAGACCCACGAACCCTGGTTTTGGCAAGGCGTAGTCCAAGCCGCCGTGTCCCAAAATCCAAACACGCAATACATGGGCGTCATTGTGCGAACAATTGTGAACGACCCGGTCAAGGACAAGGACATTACCGATGGACTGTCCAACACGATCGTCGTCGGGGAAAAGCGCGTGTTTATCAATCGCTACGAATTGGGCGACTGGCATGACGACATCGGCTGGACTGATGGCTGGGATCCGGACATCGTCCGCTACACCGGCTACTCGCCCGGACCGGATCCCATTGAGACGACGCCACTCCCGCCGGATCTGAGCAATATGGGCTACCATTTCGGCTCCGCCCACACTTCGGGTTTCTACACCGTGTTCGCCGACGGCCATGTCCAAAGCATCAACTACGAAGTCGAGTTGAGATTGTTCAACGCCTTGGGACACCGGGCGGACGATCTGGCAGTGGACCTGAGTCAGCTTTAGCCGCGGCAGTTCGTTGAACGCGGCTGCAATGGGATCAATCGACGACGAGGGCGGCGCACAGCGCCGCCCTCGTTTGTTTTTTTGGCGAACGTCGACCGGTACGTCACGACGAGTTTGTACGGACCGGGTTGACCACAGAGAGCACGGAGGGCACAGAGGTCGGAAAAGTTGAAGCAAAGATCCTTGAGAAGAACCTCGCGAGCCCTCAGCTCGACTTTTGCCCCTTTTGAACCACGAAAGACACGAAAGGAGCTAACGGATGAAGGACTCTCAATCAAGGCACGCTCAACCACGCTCGAGAAGATAGGAACGACCGAGAAGGCATGACAAGTCATCGCCTTGTTTTCGTGTATTTCGTGGTTATTCAAAAGTGCAAAACTCGAACTCAGCTCATCGCTCCCAAATTTCTACGGCCTCTTTCCCTTCCTCATCTCCGTGTCCTCTGTGCCCTCTGTGGCAAATCCTCTCCCCTGCGCCGCGAAGATTCGCACCGTTGTTTGTCGAGCGCTGAGCTTTCACCGCGTGATTCCGGCCAACGGCCGGGCTGTGCCCTCTGTGGTCAATCCCTTCTGAGCAAGCTCACCGCCCGCCGATTTTGTAGCCGTAGATGATGGCCGTGCTGTCGGCGCCCCAGGCGGTGTTGCCGGCCGCCGCGCCGGAGGCTTCCACCCCCGCGGCCAGGTCGACCGCCTGGCCCGCCGCGATCAGCGGCTTACCGTTCTTGTCGACCAGGAAGCCGGCCAGCTCGGTGCGCATCTCGCACTCGCTGCCGTCGGGCGACAGCGCGATCACGATGTCGTCGCTCGTCCCCTCGGTGAAGTCCTCGGTGATGCTGCGCCGGCCGCCGCGGTGCACGTATTCGACCTTGTAGCGGTCGCGCAGGGCGCCGCCCGCGTCGTTGCGGCTGTACCACGACGGGCCGAGGGTGAGCTTGCCGGCCAGCACCTCGCGCTCGGTCCCGACGCCGGTGAACCCGAAGAACGTCTTCAGAAACCGGCCGCCGACGAACTCGTACTGCGTCTCGCAGTCGTCGCCCAGGGTGACGCCGTAGTAGCAGTCGTCGTCGCGGGTGGGAGAGTAGCCGGTCGAAGGGTCGCGATCGGCGTCGATGTACACGTAGAAGTAGTACCGGTCGCGGCCCGGGGCCGTGCGGCCGTGCTGGCCGGCGACGCGCGTGTACGTGTAGAGATAGCGGTCGTCGCTCTTGACTTTGAGCTCGAGCAGATCGGCATCCGGGTTGTACTCGAGGTAGGACACGACGTCGCCCTGGGGATCGGCGAGGCCGTGCGTGCCGCGCCACTCGTCGAAACGGCCGTCGATGGCGGCGGCGACGGGCACAGGCGCCATGGCGAAGGGGGCGTTTGCCGCGGGTCGCCGCACGCCGAGCTGGGCAAATCGCGCCTCGAGCGCATCGTCCACGATGGTTCCGGGGATTTCGAGGATCGTCGTCGGCTCGTCCGTGACCATCTTGCAGCCCGGCGCGAGCCCCGGGGCGTAACCGGGCGTTTGAGCGCTGGCTTTGCCGAGATCGAGTTCGCACGTCGCGATCGGAATCGCCCGCCCGACGCTGGAGGCGACCAGCGAGAGACGCCCGTCCGGGCCGCGCACGACGCTGGAGGCCTGGATGATCCGCTGGCCCGTTTCGTCGGTCAGCGGCAGCGGCAGAAAGAAGCGCTGCTGCTGCTCGATCTGGCCGCCGGGTAGGCTCCGCCACAACTGGCCCGTGAAGGGGTTGTAGTTCACGCCGGCGAATTCGGGAAATTCGATGTCCGCGGGGGCGTCGGCGGGGTCCGGCTCGGCCTGGACGGCGCCGGTCTCCGGGTCGATGTAGCCGGCGCTGCGCTCGCCGTAGCTCTTCGTGTAGGCGCCGACGACGAGGCGTCCGCCTTCGGTGTAGACGCGGCCGTTCCAGTCGATCTGAGCCCGCCGGAACGCCCTGTAGCGGTGCGTGCGGACGAAATAGCAATCGGTGGTGAGCAGCTCCGCCTCGGCCAGGCGATCGAGGTCGGCCGTGCGGACGGCGACCTTGAATATTGGCTGCCAGGTGAACGATTCGGATCCGGGAACGGGGTCGAGGCCGTGGTACTGATCGTAGGCGGCGGGCGAGGGGAGCCCCTCGGGGCCGACGTAGCGCTCGCGCATCGCGGCGGCGGGGTCGGCGGCATGGGCGGCGGGCGCCGCGACCGGGGCGACGAGGCTCGCGAGCGTGGCCGATGCGAGCCACGCGCAGCGGACAGGGGCGGCAGATAATCGGGCCATCGTGGAAGCCTCGGAAAGGTCTTGGTTGGCTCGGCGCCGTCGAATGGTTCTCGGCGCCTCGAGCGTTCCCAGCGGCGCTTGTCGCCAATCTTCGCGTGGCCGGCAGGCGCCGTCAAATCCGCGGCGCGAAGACCAGCGCGAAGGCCAAGCCCTGCTCGCCGGACGCTCGTCGAAGCGAGCCGCTTCGACTACGTAGCCGAAGCGGCTCACTTCGACCGCCAATGACTTGACGCGAGCGAGGCTGCATGGATGTTGGCAGTCATGCGAATCGGCATTTTCGGCGGAACGTTCGATCCGGTGCATCGCGGGCATGTGCTCTTGGCGGAGTGTTGTCAGCGGCAGCTTGCGCTGGCGCGCGTCCTGTTCGTGCCGGCGGCGCATCAGCCGCACAAGCCGATGGCGCCGCGGGCGAGCGACGCCGACCGCGTGGCGATGCTCGAGCTGGCGACGCGCGGCCGGCCGGAGTTCGAGGTGTGCACGCTGGAGATCGAGCGCGGCGGCCGGAGTTACATGGTCGACACGCTGCGGGCGCTCAAGGCGCGGATGCCGGAGGCGGCGTTGTTTCTGCTCGTGGGCGCCGACGCGCTGGCGGATCTGCCCGCCTGGCGCGAGGCGGCCGAGGTGTGCACGCTGGCCACGCCGGCGGCCGTGCGGCGCGCCGGGTGGCCGGAGCCGGATTTTGCGGCGCTCGTGCCCGTGGCGGGCGCCCAGCGCGCTGCAGAGATTCGTGCGGCCCGGGTCGAGATGCCGGCGACGGAGATCAGCAGCACGGCGGTGCAGCGGTTGATTGCCGAGGGAGGGGATTGGCGGGCGATGGTCGCGCCGGAGGTGGCGGAGTATATCGTGGGGCGCGGGTTGTATGCGGAGCGGGGGCGAGGGACGCGCTAAGCCGCATGCGGCTGAACCGCAAGCGAGTCGCGACGACTCGTCAGTCGCACGATGACGTAATGGAACACCGGCGTCAGGAAGATGCCGAACGGCGTCACGCCCAGCATGCCGGAGAAGACGGGCGGATGCCGGCCGCCATGATAGCGCTGCGTCGTGGCAATTTGAAGCAACCCGGGGCAGCGCCCCCAAACTGCGAAAGATCAGCGAACGACGCGTCGCGAGCGCGCCGCCGCGAGAGCGCCGATGGCGGCGAGCGCTAACCCGGCCGTCGCCGGCTCCGGAACAGCCCCGACCGCCGCGGCGGCGCCCTGCGAGCCGAAGGCGGTGCGCCATGCCGCCAGATCGGCGCCGTCGACGACGCCGTCGCCATTGCCGTCGCCGTCGCTCAGTTGGGCATTGGTCTTGCCCAGGCCGCGCTGCCAGGCGAGGAAGTCATTGCCGTCGACGTCGCCGTCGCCGTCGAAGTCTGCCTGCATGACGGGCGGCCCCTCGACGGCTCGCAGCACGACGTTCAGCAGCGAGTAGTTGAGCTGCCAACCGATGCCGGGGACTTCCGGCAAGACCACCTGGTCGAACGTGCCGGTGATGCCCTGCGTTGACAGCATGAGCGTGAAGGTCTCGCCGGCGGCCGGGACGAAGTCGTTGATCAGATCGACGACCAGGGACCCGCTAAGCGAGGCCCTTCCGTCCACCAGGAACTGATCGCTGTCGATGCTCGCCCGACCGCCCAGCTCCATGGAGAGCGTCGAGGCCGCGCCAAATTCGACGTTCGTCTGGAAAGCCATGGTCCCCACGCTGTTGCCGGGGCTGACGCGTCCTTCAAAGATGACGTTGCCGCCGCCCGCCGCATCGCCGCTGCCGGTGATCTCGCTCAGAAACACGGCCGTGCTCGGCACGCCCTCGTGCACGCCGACGCGCAGCGTGCCGTTGTGAGTCAGATTGCCGTGGAAGGTGGCCGTGGCGCCGTCGACGAATTCGATCTGCCCGGTGTTTTCGACATTGCCGAAGCACGCAGAGTCGCCGCCGGTGAAGACGAGCCGACCGCGATTGTCGAAGCCGCCGTCGAACCGCACGATGGCACGGGTCGCCGTCAACCGGCCGCCAGAGTGGTTGGTGACGAGCCCGGAGAAGGCGAGCTCGGCGGGATTGCCCGCGGCGCCGGTCGCCAGCAGGGCGGCGGAGTTGTCGACATTGCCGAGGAAGTGCAATCGTCGACCGCTCTCGGCGAGAATCTGCCCGTCACCCTGGTTGGATACGGCGCCAAAGACGGATCCGGCGCCGGTGATCCTGCCCGCATTCACGATCTGATTCGAGCTCGACAGGCGGGCCGCGGCGCCGCCCAGCGTGATCGTGCCTTGGTTCTCGAGCACGCTGGACGAGAAGTCCGCGTCGTCGTTCACCATGATCATCGACTGCGAACCGACAAACGTCGTGCCGCCAATGTTCAAATGCGACTCCGGAGTCAAGATAAGCGACGACCCGAACGCGCCGCCGACGTCGACGAACAGGTTGGCATGGGGCAGGTTGAGCGTTCCCGCGTCGAACACGAGATTGGCGAGGCCCGAGATCTGGCCGGCGCTGAACGTGCCGCCGGCGATTCGCAGCGGCGCGTTCAACGCGGCCGTGCCGTGGATGTTCAAATGGCGTCCGGGACCGATTTCGGCCTGCCCGCCCAGCGCTTGGGCGACGCCGCCCTGCGCGTCGACGGCGGCGTCGCCCGTGAACGCGAGCTCGCCCGCTTGCCAGTCGACAGTTCCGCCAGCGGCGATCGTGAGGTCGGCCAGGGAAACCTTGCCGCCGTCGATGGCCAGGACGCCCGCGGGGCCGACTGCCGCGCCGTCGACGGCGATCGTGCCGGCGTCGCCCGCGGTGAGCGTGCCGCTGGTGACATGCAGTGCGCCCGCGACTTCGAGGTTCTGCCCGCCGGCGATTTCGACGGCGTTGCCCAGGTCGGCCGCAGGGGCGATCTCGAGATCGCCCGTGAAGCGAAGCGTGCCGCTCTGCCAGCCGAACATCGCGCCGGCCTCGCCGACGAGCCCCGCGGTTTCCAAACGTCCGCCGTCGATCGCCAGGGCGCTGGCGGCGCCAACGGTCGTGTCGCCGGCAACGACCACCTGGCCGCCGCTGCCGATCGTGAGCATGACGCCGTTGCCGACGCCGCCCAGGCGAAGCGGGCCGTCGACGGACAGCTTCTGGTTGGCGCCGATGACGGGGGTCGTTCCCAGCGGCCCGGCCGCGGTGAGCGTCAGGTTGGCGCCGAGCGCCATCTCGCCCGTGCTGAACACAACGGCGCCGACGCCGGCCAGATTCTCGGCCTCGTAGCGCCCGCCGTCGAGTTGCAGGACGTCGGTGGAGAAGTCGCCGCCGTCGATCGTCAGGATGCCGAGGGCTTCGACGCGGGTCGTGCCGGCGATTTGAACAAGGCTCCCTGCGTTAACAGACAGCGCCCCCGTCTCGGCGTCCGATCCGATCCGCAAGCCGAACGACCGCAGCGTTTGATCGGCCCCCAGCGCGACGTCGGCCAGCGCCCGGCCGGCGGCAATCGTCAGCTCGCTGCCAACTTGCAGCGTGCCGGTCGACCACGCCAGCGATCCGCCCGTGAAGGCCGTGAGAGCGCCGGTCGTCAACATGCCGCCCTGGAGCTGAACCGCGCCCCCGGCGCCAATGACGGTGTCGTCGTCCACCGTTACCACGCCGCCGGAGTCGATCACCACCGCGCCGTTGCTGACGTTGATCGAGCCGTCGACATCGAGCGTACGCCCCGCGCCGACGGCGAGCGTGCCGCCCAGATCGCCGGCGGCGGTGATGGCCAGGCTTTGGGTCAAATGAAGCGTCCCGCTCTGCCAATGGAACGTGCCGCCTTGAGTGTTATCCAGTTTGGGCGTCTTCAGCACGCCGCCGGCGAGCGTCAGCACGCCCGCGGGTTCGATTCTTGTTTGGACGGCGACGTCCGCCTGTCCGCCCGCGTTGATGGTGAGGCTGCCGGGGCTGGCGCCGTCGCCCACGCGGAGCGTGCCGGCCACGTTCAACGTCTGTGCCGGGTTGACGTTCACCGCGGCCCCCAGCGGCTGGCCTAAAACGATGGTCAGGTCCGTGATGGCCTGTTGAATGACCTGAAGCGAGACGGCCGTGGGCGTGTAAATGAAATTCCAACCCAACCCCGAAGTGAGCACGGGCGTCGAGAGCGCGCTGAACGTTCCCGTGATTCCACCCGCGGCGGTGAGAATATCGAACCTGTCGCCCAATTGCGGCGTCCAGCCGCCGGGGCCGATGGCAATGTCCAGCAGTCCGCCCAGCACCGCATTGTCCTCGACGGCAAGGCGATCGAAGTCGACGCCCGCGACGCCGCCGCTGCCGAACAGGTCGAAGTGCAGAACGCCGCTGCCCGCCTGTTCGTATTCGCCCTTGATTTGCAGCACGCCCGCGACGTCGGCGGCAGCGCCGACGTTGACCTCGCCCTCGTTGACGACGCGCGGCTCGAAAAGGTGCTGGCCCGCGAACTCCGGAATGTTCGCAATCACCTGCTGTTGGCCATTGATCGTGCCGTGCGCGTCGAGCCGCCCGCCGGGGCGGACCTCCACCTCGCGAATTGTGTTAAGCTCGCCGCCCGTGACGTGAATGACGCCGCCGTCGGAGATGCGGATGCCATTGCGGGCCGACAGGATTCGACCGGCGGGCACATTGAGCTGCATTTCGGCAAGCTGGCCCGCCACGCCCAAAGCCAGCACGTCCGCGTTGGCCTGCAACGTCACCTCCTGGACGACCGGCGTCGTATTGACCATCGTAGCCAGCCAATTGGGGGCGGGGCCGGTGTTCCAGAAGTTGGCCTCGGGGCTCGTGGGGCGATCGCGCTGCGTGCCGCCGGCCCAATTGGCGGCGCTCGCGAAGTCTTGCGAGCCGTTTTGCGGTTGCCAGTTTTTATACTGGGTGAAGTATGTGTTGTAGCGCTCGGAAATCGAGGGGGCGTCCGGCGAGGGTCCGTAGGTCTCCAACTCCGAGCCTTCCGCGATGCCAATCGCCTCGAGCGCCGCGACGATGTCGGGGCGCTGGCCAGCGCGGTTAATCGTTTCGCCGGGATCGACGGCCAGGTTGAACAACCGGTACGTCACCGTGGGGATGGTGGCGGTGGGTTGCAATTTGGCGAGCTTCCAATCGCCAACGCGGATGGTCCAGCCCGCGGGATTTCCTGGTCCGATTTCGCGGACCATGCTCCACGAGTAGGAATCGGGCCGCTCGCTTGGTCCCGCGCCGGTGAGCTCCGACGCGAACGACACGCCGTCGATTCCCAGAGGCACGTCCTGGCCGGTGAGCTCAGCCAACGTGGGCAGGATATCGGCCCAGCTTCCCACGACGTTGTTTTGCGTGCCCGGGGCAATCGTGCCCTTCCACTGCACGAAGAACGGCGTGCGAATGCCGCCTTCGGTGGTCATATTCTTATAGCCGTAGTAGTCCTGATTGCTGCGGAAGAAGAACGTATCGAACCCGTTGAGCGTGCCGTAAATCAGCGCACCGTTGTCGCTGCCGAACATCACGATCGTATTCTCGGCGATGCTGTCGGACGGGTCGCCGTCGTTGTTGGGATCGTTGATGGCGTTGAGGATCTGCCCGACGTGCTGGTCGAGGTAGTACATCATGCCCGCGTAATTCCGCTGGACCTGCGGCCAATCGGGCATGTTCGCATACGGATGATCCTGGGGAACCTGATCAACCGGAATATGCGGCGCCATGAACGGCACGTACGCGGCGAACGGCTGGCCCGTCGCCGCGTTGGCGCGGATGAAATCCACCGCATGATTGGCGACCAGCGCATCTCCAAACACGTGCGGCAAGCCCGGACCCGGCCAGGTGGGCTCCGGCGGCGTGGGGACTTTCACCATGCCGCCCGAGCCGTCCGTCGCCCAATGAAACGCCATGCGAAAATCGAACTGCATCGGCCCGTAGGCCGTGGTGAATCCTTGCGCCGAGGGCATGGCGGACGGCGTGCGGATGGCCGTGGCGCTTGTGTTCACGCCGCCGAGGTGCCACTTGCCGAACATGCCTGTAGCGTAGCCGCCCTCCTGCAGCACTTGGGCCCACGTCTTGTCTTGCTCGCCGGGGCGAAGATCGGCGTCGAGATTGGCCTGCTCGAACAAATTGTGCCGCTGATGGAAGCCCGTCAGCAGCACATTGCGCGACGGCGAGCAGTTGCCGGCGCCGGTGTACATATTGTTGAAGCGCACGCCGTTCAGCGCGATCGAGTCGATGTTGGGCGTGGCAAACGACGGCAGACCCTGGGCCGCGCGGGCGTTCTGATTGGTCACCCCCGTGTCGCCGATGCCCAGATCATCGGCCAGAATGAACACGATGTTCGGACTGGCGGCGCAGCGAACAGACGCCGTTGTAAGCGCGGCAAGGGCGACGGCGGCCGCAACACACCGAAGGGCGACGAACTGCATATCTCAATCGTCGCAGAGCGCGTCTCTGCGCAGCGGGGAACTTCTTTGGGGGGGAAGACTCTCTGGTGGCAGCCCGACGAGCGACGGTCGAGCAACTTAATCGGACTTGGCGGGCGACCGCCGATTCCGATTCGCAAGTCAATTCAAGGGACGGAACAAGTGCACGTCGATTTGCCGTCTGCCTCGCTCGCCCGGGAGCGAGCCGTTAGATTCACATGGAGCCGGAAAACCAAAACGCCGAATCGTGACCGCTCCGCCCTGCCTCGGTGCGTCAGGAGAAAGTTGCGACCCAGGGGCGATTATATGAGCGGCCCTCCGACCTTGCCAACAAAATGGCGCATGGCAAATTACAAAACCGCAACCTCCCCTGAAACCGGCCTGCAGACTTCCCAAACGGGCGCCTGGCCGCTAGCACCCGGGGATAACCGGCCGGGCCCCCGATCGGCCTACATTCACGTCCCCTTTTGCCGCCATCGCTGCGGGTACTGCGACTTTGCCGTCATCGCCGGGCGGGACGATTTAATCCCCCGGTATCTGGGCGCCGTCGCCCGGGAACTGCAGGGCCGCGCTGGGCCGCATCCGGTCGACACGCTGTATTTCGGCGGCGGGACGCCAACGCATCTGGCGGACGATGCCCTGGACGCCCTTTGCACGGTGGTCTTGGAGGAACACCCCCTTAATGTGGGATATGAATGGACGGTCGAAGCCAACCCGGACGACCTGGCGGGGCGATCGATCCAGCGGCTCGCGTCGCGAGGCGTCACACGTCTGAGCCTGGGCGTCCAGGCGCTGGACGACGCCAAATTGCGGTCCCTCGATCGGCAACACGACCGAACCATGGCCATCGCGGCGATCGACCGCGCACGAGCCGCCGGGCTCAGCGTGTCCATCGATTTAATCTTCGCGGCGCCGGGCGAGACGCTCGACCGCTGGCGGCGCGAGTTGGCCGAAGCCATCGCGCTCGCGCCGGACCATATTTCCACTTACGGACTGACGTTCGAGCCGGCGACCGCCTTCGGCGTCGGCCTTGCGCGAGGGGCGGTTCGCGAAGCCGACGAGGAATTGCAGCGAACGATGTATGCCGAGGCGATCGACCAACTCGCCGCCGCGGGATACGAACACTACGAGGTCTCGAACTTCGCCCGGCCGGGGCGCCGCAGCCGGCACAACGAGGTGTACTGGGCCGGCGACGAATACTTCGCCGCCGGCCCCGGCGCGGCGCGCTACGTCGCCGGCGTGCGCGAGACCAACATCCGCAGCACGATCGGCTATCTCGCCCGCATCGAAGCGGGCCAGTCGCCCGTGGCGGAGCGGGAGCAACTCTCGCCGGAGCGACGCGCGCGGGAGCGGCTCGTCCTCGGACTGCGGCGGATGCGCGGCGTCGACAAGCAGGCTTTCGCCGCTGCCGCCGGTTTCGACGTCGACGAGCTGGCCGGCGCCACGATTGCGAGGTTCGCAGCGCTCGGCCTGCTCGCCGACGATGAGCACAACGTGCGGCTGACGCGCGAGGGACTGTTCGTCAGCGACGCGTTGTGGCCCGAGTTGCTTTAGACCGCTTCTCCGTTTTGTGTGCCACTGGCGTCCCGCCAGTGTTGAAGTGCCGAGCGAGTACCCACTTTTCACTGGCGACACGCCAGTGGCACACTTGCATCCCGTTGACGTGAGGACCGCAGATACGCCGCTTCACAGCGGCGCCCGCGGCAGGTCGCGGGGATAGGGCGGATCTTCAAGCGGCGGCAGCTCCCCGTCGGCTTCTTCGAGCCACGCCTGGCGATCCTCGTCGCTCGCGTAGTAGCGGAGCCAGACATCCGGATCGCCGTCGGTGTTCGCGCAATCCCAGTGCAGGTAGTTGTTGTTGCGCTGGATCATCTTCTCGTGCGACGGCAGGATGTCGCGGTAGATCAGGCAGTAGAGCTGCCGATCGGTGAGATGATCGGTGAAGTCCAGCACAATCCGCTTCTCGAACATCCGCCCGATCGTCTGGTACAGCCGGTCGCGAATCTGGTCGTCGGTGAGATCGTCGGGGTGCGGCAACTCGAGCGTCGGCTGAAACCACTCGCAAATCGGCAGAATCGGCGCCCGCTCCCACTCGAGCATCGACTGCAGGAACTCGTTCTCCGCGCCCGTCGTCATCAGCTCGACGTTGACGCGGCCGATCGACTCGTCCAGCAGGGGCTCCAGGGCGTCGCGGAGTTGCGCGTTCCGCATCAGATGTTCGACTTCATCGGAGCGTGGGGAGTGAGAAAACGGCATCGCAGCGGCCACGTGCAACGAGATCAGTCGTTTGGGGAGATTTGCCGGGCAGCGGCTGCACGCTCGTCGAGCGGCGGACGCACGCGTGTGCGCACGCCGGTGGACTTTTCGCAGCGCCGCCTGGCAACCTCGACTCTATCAAGGGGGAAACGGTCTGAGAATAGTTCTGCGCGGCAGTTGCGCCGGACTTTGGAATTCGGCCAAATCACCACCCGCACGACCGGCAATGTTGCCCCAGAGCGCCGCGGGGGGGGCTAGCAGACGGCGGGAGGGGGCAGGAGTCAGGGGGCAGGGATCAGGCAGGGCGATTGCGCCAAAATAGGCAATCTGCCACGCTTTTGGCAAGTCGCTCGCGCGTGGCGTCCAGCGTGGCGGGCGGCGTGATCGTCGTTGCTGGGAGACGGTGGCATGTCGCGCGAGTTGAGCGTTCGGATCGCGGAGCATTTTCAGGAGTTGACCGCTCCTCGTCGCTGCGAGGTCATGTATCCGCTGGTCAACATGGTGGTGATGGCGCTGTGCACCGTGCTGAGCGGAGCGGACGACTTCGTGTCGATCGCCCGCTGGGCCGAGAAGAAGAAGGAGTGGCTGGCGACGTTTTTGGACATGAGCGCCGGCGTACCGTCGCACGACCGGTCGGGCGCCGTGCTGGGAGCGCTCAAGCCGACGGAGTTTGAGAAGTGCCTCTTGAGCTGGATCACGGCGGTTCACAAGATCACTGACGGGCAGGTGATCGCCATCGACGGCAAGACGTTGCGCGGCAGCTTTGACGCGGCCAGCAGCAAGGCGGCGATCCACATGGTCAGCGCCTCATGCGACGGCCAACCGCGTGAGCTTGGGGCAAGTCGTGACCGACGAGTTTGTAGGATGGGTCGGCGGTCTGCCGCCAACCCATCAGGCGGGTGGTCGAGGGAATATCCGTGGGTTCGCCGCGGACGGCGGACCCACGCTACACGACTATTGAGAACTGCGCCGCCAATGAGCCGCGCGAACGAGGCTATCGGCTTTCCTTGTTGATATCGAGAGGCGACTCGTCGAGGCTCTCCGTCACCAGTTTCCCCTGCTTCCAGCGGCACCTTAGCACACTGTCGCGAACCATATAGAATTCATGATCCTCACGTCGATTAAAGTGCTCCTTGATGCGCCCATGGGGCAACACCAGGAATTCCAAATCCCCCACGGAAGCTGTTAATGGCTCCTCAGCTTCTGGTCCGGGAATGGCCCACGCGACGTCGGGCGGCACGACAATGCTAAGTGGAGGAACTTTGTCGTGATTCTTCCAGTCTTCGACGACAAACGCTGTGCCTTTGACCAGCGGATGATAAGGCAGGCCGCGGTTCAGGGAACGCAGGTTCGTTGCGATCTCTGCCGGCGTTTTCTTTCCAAGAAAACTTGCAGGCTCCGTACGTTGATCGTCATACGCCGACGCGGGAACTTGTCGCCAGACATCGTTGTAGCGCACTGCGACGCGCACTGCATTCCAGTCAGTTCCCCGATTATACACAAACACGTCCAGGCCATTGAGTTCATCAACTTTTCTTGTGCCATCTTCTCGGATGAACTCCTGAATTGTTTTCGGCTCATAGCGTCGAATCAGGTCGTGGGCCTGTCGAAGCAAGTCGATCGTATTCTCTTCGTTGATCAACGCAATCCTCAACTTGTCGAATCCCACATAGCCGCCGAAGTTCGCGTGTTCCACCGGATATACGTAACTGACGCAAAGCTGCTCCGGCTCGCCGTCGTTCTCAAACGACTTGAGAAGCTCTTCGTTCATAGCAAACCGGAAGTAGGCGTCTCCGGGAAGATAGCCGACGTTCGCTCCGTCCAGCCGAAGAGCAGCGCTCATTACGCAGCACATTCCGAGAATTCCACGCAACCAGTGAATTTTCATAAACCATCTCATGCAACAATGAACCTCGCCTACCGCAATGCATCTGTACTGACATTGGCGATAGGGAAGAGGCGTTCGTGGGTTCGCCGCGGACGGCGGATCCGCGCTACGTGATTCAGTCGTAGCCAAACTCGCGCACAAACGGCGCCAGCACGTCCAGCGCCGGCTCGAGCAGCTCGGCGTAATTCCGCCAGCGGCCGATGGCGCCCGTGTAGATCGGCTTCGCCACGGCCTCGTAGCTGGGACTCGTCACGCGCTTGTCGGCGCTCAGCCGCTCGCGGTAGCCGAGCACCGACTCGTCCCACGGCAGGCCGAGCGTCTCGAGCGCCCGCCGCGCCTGGACGGCGAGGTCCGCGACCGTGTCTTCGTACCGCACTTGGCGCCACGGGACTTCGATCAGCTCGCGGAATTTGAGCCACGCGGACATATCCAGCGCGTAGCGTTCCGCGGTCCGCCGCACCTCGAGATACCGCACGCTTACGGCATTCAGCGGCAGATAGCGCAGGTAGCAACTGAGCACGACGTCGCGTGGATCGCGTAGGGCGACGATCAGCCGCGTTTCGGGGAAGACGCGGAGCATGATCGGAATCGTGAGGTTGTAGGCCGGATTCTTGTCGAGGTGCATCCGGGCGCCGATGCGCTCGCCCAGCAGATATTCCATCGCGTGAACATAGTTGGGGCGCTGCTGCTCGATCTTTTCCCGCGAGAAGTCGTTTATCAGCTCCAACAGCGGCGTGCCGCGTCGCTCTCCTGTCATCGTGTGGACCAGGTGCGAGCCCACGAAATCCCGCTCTTCGGAGCTGACCAGGTCGGGATGCGCGTCGAGCACTTGTTCCAGCAGCGTCGTGCCCGAGCGAGGAAAGCCGGTGAGCAGCGCCGTTCGCAGCGGCGGCAGCGCGGCCGCCTCGTCGCGCCAGCGGCGAAAATCGTCGGCCGTGATCGCGTCGATCAGGGTTTGCATCGACTCATGCAGCCGCTCCGAGGCGTCGAAGTAGGGCTTCTCTCGCAGTCGCTGGATTTGTTTGCAGCGCTCGATCGATGCGACGGCGCCGGCGACGTCGCCGGCGCCGTCCTGCATCAGGGCCAACTCCCCCCAGGCCTGGGCTGCATATTCGGAATCGGCCGGCAGACGGTCGATCAGCTTGCGGAACGTCGCTTCGGCCTCGTCGAGCCGGCCGCGGCGCCGCTGGACGCGCCCTCGCACAAGCCCCACGAGCGGCAGGTCGAACGCGCTGCTGGCCGTGCGCTCGATCAACTCCTGGGCTTCGTCGAGCTGGTGGGCCCGCTCGCACAGCGACGCCAGCTCCATCCACGTGGGCGGCCCGCCGCCGGGCAGGTTCGCCGCCTTGCGAAAGCTTGCCATCGCGCGGTGCGGCAGCTTGAGCAGGGCGTAGGTCTCGCCGATGTAGTGGTGCACGCCCGGATGCCGCGGGGCGCGGCGGACGAGCCGCTCGTGGACGTCGTCCATCCGAGCGAAATCGTACGCTTCGGCGTGAGCCCGCGCCGCCATGACGTAGGTCCGCACGTTGTTCGGCTCTTGCCGCACGGCTTCGCCGAAGAGCGCGAGCGCGTCGCGCCGTCGGCCTTGGTTCCACAGACGGTGTGCCGCCTGGACGCGCCGCGAGGGGGCGTCGACGATCTCGCCCGCGCGGGCGGGCGGGCCGCTCGATGGCTTGGATATTTTTCGGCGTTTCGCCATGGAATTGGCGCCGGCGATCGGCGTCGTGCGCGAAGTGGAGGAGCTCGGCTCCAGTGTAGCTGACAAACTCGTCGCGCAAAAAAAGGCGGGCCCCCGAGAAACCCCGGGAGCCCGCTAAGAAAACGCCAGCTTAGCGCAAATCATTTCATTCGCATTCCCGCCGGCGGCGGAGCGACAGCCCGCTCAGGGCGAAGCCCAACCCGGCGATCATCGCGCTCGAGGGCTCGGGGATGCCGCGAATGACAAACTCCACGTTATCAATATAGCCGTCTGCCCCGGCGTTGATTGGCGTTCCGTACAGCGAGAGGCGCACGGTGGTCGTGCCCACGGGGACGATGCCGTTGGTCGACGCCAGGTTCCAAATGTTATTCGGGCCTCCATCGTCGTCGGTAATCACGGCATTGCCCAGGCTTCCGCCGGCGTTCAGAAAGTCCGCCTGGACGTTGCCGACGTCGTTGTCGTTCAGGTAGCTGGAGAAGTAAGCCGACAGGGCGTATGTCGCGTTGCCCGCGGCAATAGCGATCGACGTCGGGCCTGTCGAGACGTCGATGTCCTGATAGAACACGTCTGCGGCGCGGACATCCGTGGGATCGTCGACGCCCGTGTTGTTCGAGGAGAAGTACCAGTTCCCTGCGCCCGGCGGGTCGTCTCCGTCGGCGTAGTCGGGGACGACGCCCGCGCTGCTCGAGCTGCCGTTGTGCGAGTAGGCGAACATGTTGGCCCCGGACCAATCGAGAATCCGGGGCCCGTTGTAGTTGCCAACCGTGTCCAGATCGACGTTCTCAAATCCGCCGTTGACGGCCAGATTGACGGCAAGGTCGGCGGCGTGGGCGGCGCTGGGCGCGAGCAAGCCGCCGGCGGCCAAGGCCGCAGCGACGCTGCGACGCCAATTTGTGATCTTCATGAGCTGTCCTCCCGCGTGTTGGTAGAGTGCGACAAATGTTGCGAAGCGCCGCCGAGGTTGCGTGCCGAGTCCTGGTTCTGTGGCTACTATGTCTTGAGTCGAAGCCAGGCTCCATGTTTTTCTGCGCAAGCCCTATGTCGTTTCTGCCTACACTGTCGCTCGTGACTGCGTTGGGCGACGACGTCTGAACGCGGCGGCCAGAGCGATGGCCATCAGCGTCCTCGCGGCCGGCTCGGGCACGCCCGCGAGCATCGCGGCGAACGCGCCGGCGCCGTGCCGGCCGTCGAAAAGCTGCTTGAACGCGAGGAAGTCGGCGTGGTCGTTGCGGCGGTCGCCATTGAGGTCGCCCTGCAGGTAGGCATCGTCAATCGAGAGCCCCGACAGATCGGCGAGCTGGTTTGAGCGCAGGATGTTCCAGTCGACCGCATCAACGAAGCTGTCGGCATTGAAGTCGCCAAACACGCGCGCCGTGATCGAGTAGTCGACGACCACGGCCCGGTGGTCCGCGTTGTAGCCGGGGACAGCCAGGTCGGTGTCCGCGCTGCCGTCGGGATACCCGACGGTGCGGGCGCTTGTGGGGACGACTCCGATCCCCGCGTGATAGACGATGTCGATGCGGTCGAACACTTCATTGGGGTCAAGTTGCGGCGGCGGGGCGCCCGGCGTCCACGTGTAGCCCCGATCGTTGATCACGTCGGGACGAACAGCGCGAAACGAATCCACGAAGCCGGCATCGACGATTCGCTTGGACGTCGGATACTCGACTTCAAGATCGAACGGACGCGCCGTCGCCGCCGCCGCGGCGGCCGTCCAATCGAGATGCGACGGCTCGTTGAAGTCCCCCGTGAAGAACAACGGCAGTCCGGACGCGCGGGCGCCGGCCATGTCGTTGAGAAACGACGTGACTTCCCCGCCGCGGGCCGCATTTGCGGCCGAGATGACCGCGGCTTCGCTCATCGGCAGGATGCCGTCCCGCAGGTCGTAGGGCTGGTACGGGTAGGCCGACAAATGGGCGTTGAACAGCCAGATGTCCTGCCCGGGCGAGATCTCGATAAGGGCGCCCAGATTGCCCGGCGACTGCCCGACGATGGGATAGCGGCTGAGGACCTGGATGTCGCCGCCGGACTGCTGGTGGTAGTGAAAGCCCAGGCTGGCGGCGATCGAGCGGCCCGCCGCATCGCCCAGCTCCTGGACGCCGACGACGTCGGCGCCGGTGGCGGCGATGATCTCCGCGAGTTTGTTGCGGCCCTCGGCCGTGCCTTCGGCGCTCCAGACGTTGAAGGTCATCACCTTCAGCGTGCTGACGGCGGCCAGCGCCGGGTGCGCAAACGCGAACGTCGTTGCTGCAATGACCGCCAACCGAAATAACCGGGGCATGGCCGATCCACCGCTGTGCTGTTCCGTGTTCGTCCCGGCATCGCCAGGATTATGCAAGTGCAAGCAGTCGAACCCGGAGGGTTCACAGCCATTAGCCGGCGGTCGAGCGCCCGTCGACCGCCGGAAACGGACGGTTCGAGTCGGTCGAACCTGGAAGGTTCGCAGAGGCGCTGCCAACCCTCCAGGTTGGGAGCGCCCTGTTCGACCCATCACCGGCTAATGGCTTCGATCCCTCCGGGATCAGAATTCGCTACCGCCCGCGTTGCTAGCGTTTGCATAATCCTGTCGCCGCGTGGGCGGTCGCGTGCCGGGGGTAGGTTCAGTGTTTCTGGCGTCGATGCTTCTCGCAATGAAACGATGCGCAGAAGATTTGGCAATTCGGAGGAACCGCCAGGAAAGAAGGCTGCCTGGGGTTCGAAGCTGGTCATGGGGAGGAACTAGTGGGCAGTGGGCAGGAACCAGGAATCTGGGTGGAAGGGCAGGCGGATGGGAAACGGGGGACGAAGCTGGGAGAGTTAGGGTGCTGGACACTTCGGGGCGTTATGATTTCGTGCGTGGGACAGGACAAGTGGACACGCAAGTTGGAAGTGCAAGTGTGGCAACAGGTTCGGAAATTCGGATTCTCGACGAGGCGTCCACTTTGTCCACTTTTTACTGTTGACGGTGCGCGCGGCGGTCAAGGGGTGAAGGGCAATTCGTCGTGCTGGCGATCGGCCTCGACGGGGACCAGCGGTGGTTGGCGGGACTGTCGCCGCGCGATGCGCGGGCGGCGGGCGTCCGATTGAAGGTCGCGCTGCAACTGGCCGGCGACGTCGCGAAGGCGTGCATGGAGTTGCTCGCGCGCGGCAAAGTCGGGTTGCGTTTCCATTGCGGCTTCGATCAGCCGCTCACAAACCGCGTCGAGCTCGTCGCTGCGCAGCCGCACGGTGCGGCGCGGGGCGAACTCCTCGGGCCGGGTGCGCTCGAGCAGCCAGGCGGCGGCCCGCCAGTCGCTGGCGGCGTGGCGGCGGACGCGATCGAGCGGGTCGGCCGCGGCGTCGGCCTGGGCGCGGTCCAGCGCATCGCGAAAGTAGGGGTCGCGGTCCCGCTCGCGGGCGAGGGTCTTGAAACTGCAGCCGAGGCAGGAGGCGATGGCCTTGAGCGAGAGACCGGTCTGGGCGAGCTGGATGGCCTGGGTGCGGCGCAGAAAGTTGAGGAACTTGCCCTGGCGGAGGTCGTCGCCGAAGGGGTCGGCGGGATTGGGGGCCGGATCGAAGGGGGCGTCGATGTCGTTGGGTGGGAGCATGGCAGTGGGCCGTGGGCAGTGGGAGAGGGTTCAGGGTTCAGGGTTCAGGGTTCAGGGTTCAGGGTTCAGGGTTCAGGGTT
>CAYSFP010000004.1:0-32042 GCA_964430075.1 uncultured Planctomycetaceae bacterium
GGTCTCGACCGGGCGCGCAAACGCCAATTGCAAGAGTATTCCAAGGGCATGACCCGCCGCATTGGATTGGCGCAGGCCCTCATTAACGATCCCGAGCTGATCCTGCTCGACGAGCCCACCAGCGGCCTCGACCCGATCGGCACCCGCGAAATGAAGGACATGATCCTGCGGCTCAAGGGCGAGGGGAAAACCATCGTCATGTGCAGCCACCTGCTGGCCGACGTGCAGGACGTGTGCGACCGGATCGCCATCCTGCATCAAGGCGAACTGAAGGAGCTGGGCCGCGTCGACGAGTTGTTGCGCGTAGCCGATGTGACGCAGATCAAGGCCCGCAACTTGTCGGCTGACTGCCAGAACGAAATCCGCGACGTGATCTCCCGGCACCACGGCGAACTCCTTACGCTTGGCAATCCGACGACGACGCTCGAAGAGCTGTTTTTGGAGATTGTGAGCGACAGCGAGGCGCGGCCGGGTCGGCGTGCGGGCGTGAAATGATGAACTCCGTGTTGGAAAATCGCCTCCGGCGCAAGCCGGAGGTTCAACCCCCGGCTCGCGCCGGGGGCTAAGGTTGTCTCGTGTTAAACCTCGTTGGCGGGGGTGTTTCCCTGACCCCTGATTCCTGACCCCTGACCCTTCCCCCCGCGATGGTTGTTGAACAAGAAGTTCTGCCGTATCTCCAATGGCTGCTGCAGGGCGGCGGCGATGCGGCATTAGGCGCCTTGCCGCGGTTTCTGCTCGTCTTTGCCGGGCTGATGCTCATGGCGCTGGCGCTGGGGTACGCCGTCGCGGCCTCGCGACGGGGCCTCCTGCGCGGCGGCGATTACGTCTATCGTACGGTCGCCAGCGGCGTGGGCGAATTGTTTCATACCTCGCCGCGGCGCGTCTGGGCGCTGGCGCGGCTGGCCGTGAAGGAAGCGTGGCGGCGCCGCGTCGTGGTGGCCCTGGCCGTCTTTCTCATCATTCTGCTCTTTGCCAACTGGTTTCTGGATGCCAACACCCAGAAGCCGGCGCGGCTGTACCTGAGCTTCGTTCTCACGGCCACGACTTATCTCGTGCTGGGCATCGCACTGGTGCTCAGTGCGTTTAGTCTGCCGCACGACTTTAAAACGAAAACGGTTTACACGGTCGTTACCAAGCCCGTGCACGCTAGCGAGATCATTCTCGGTCGCATCCTGGGATTCACGATCGTTGCCACGGCGCTGCTCGCCGTCATGGGCGTGTGCAGCTACATCTTCGTGGTGCGTTCGCTCGACCACACCCACCGCATCGAAGCGGCCGACCTGGAAAACGTCGTCGACCGTGGCGAAGTCATCGGCAAAGAGGGCAGAACGTCGCTCGACGCGGGACACCGGCACGACGTCGAGATCGACGACGAGGATGGCAAGGGGTATGCCGTGACAATGAACGGGCATACGCACAATATCGAGAAGGTCGGCGACGGATATCGCGTGTCCGGCCCCATCGGCTACCTGCAGGCGCGCGTGCCCCAGTACGGCAAATTGCGGTTCATCGACCGATCGGGGCAGGCCAAGGACTCGGGCATCAGCGTCGGCAACGAGTGGACCTACCGCAGCTTCATTGATGGCGGAACGCAGGCTACGGCGATCTGGGCGTTCGACAACGTGGACGAGTCGCTGGACCCGCACACGTACGATGAAAGTGAGAAGTCGAGACTACCGCTTGCGCTGGTCGTGGACGTGTTCCGTACGCACAAAGGCATTATCGACAAGCCGATCAACGGCACGATCCAGCTCCGCAATCCGCAGGACGGCCGCGTGAGCCAGGCCCTGCCGTTCGAAGCCCTTGAAGGACAGGTCGACGAGATCGACTTCCAGCGAGCGCTCACGACGCAAACCGGGCAGCCGATCGACGTCTTCGACGACCTCGTCTCCGATGACGGGCGCATCGAAGTACTGGTCAGGTGCATCGACCGCGGGCAGTACTACGGATTCGCCCAGGCCGACTGCTACCTGCGACGGCCCGAGGGCTCGCCCATTGCCAGCTACGTCAAGGTGTACGCGAGCATCTGGGTGCAAGCCGTCATCGTCATCGCCGTCGGCGTGACGATCAGCACGCTGGTCAGCGGACCAGTGGCGATGCTCTTTACCGCCGGGTTCGTCATCCTAGGCTTTTATCGCGAGAAGTTCCTCGAGATTGCCCTGGGCGAGTCCTACGGCGGCGGCCCGGCGGAGTCGATCGTGCGGATCGCCAACCAGTCGAACGTCATGGTGGAACTGGACAAGACTGTGCTGACGACGCTGGTGACAAGTTTCGACCGCTTCATCGCCCGTCCCATCATGTGGTGCGTGGGGCAATGCCTGCCGGACTTCTCGGCCCTCAGCACGGTCTCCTATGCGGCCGACGGGTACAATGTGCCGTGGGACCGCGTGGCCCAGGACGTGACGGCCTGCCTGGGTTTTGTCGTGGCGCTGTCGGTGCTGGGCTTCTTCCTGCTGCGGACCCGCGAGGTGGCGAAATGAATCAAAGCTTCACCCGCAAGATTGTGTACCTCGTCGTCCTTGTCCTGCTGCTGTTTCCCATGGCGTGGCTGGGAACTCCTTCCACGCGCACCGACGCGGGCGGCAAGCTCGCCCAGCTCCGCAGCGAAGCGAAACTCGGTCAGTACGATCTCGGCGCCATCGATCCGGCGAGCGAAACCATCCGCATGGCCACGCTCGGGTTGCGCGGCATGGCGGTGACCATGCTCTGGAACAAGGCCAACGAGTACAAGAAAGTCGGCGACTGGACGGCCTTCCGCGCCACGCTCGAGCAGCTTGCCCGCCTGCAGCCCTATTTCGTCAAGGTGTGGCAATACCAGGCGTGGAATCTCACCTACAACGTGTCGGTCGAGCTGGACGATTTCCGCGACCGCTTTTACTACGTGAAGCAAGGCATCAACTACCTCAAAGACGGCATCGAGTATCTGCGCGACAACCCCACGCTGCTCGACGACCTGGGCTGGTTCACCGGCAACAAAGTCGGCCGCGCCGACGAGCACGTGTTTTACCGCCGGCTGTTCAAACTGGACGAAGACCTGCATTCTCCCGATACGCCCACCCTCGAACGCGACAACTGGCTCGTCTCGCGCAAATGGTACGAGCTGGCCATCAGCGCCATCGACGA
Organism: uncultured Planctomycetaceae bacterium; assembly: GCA_964430075.1. Classification (GTDB taxonomy): domain Bacteria; phylum Planctomycetota; class Planctomycetia; order Pirellulales; family Lacipirellulaceae; genus Lacipirellula. Next base: position 3,124 of record CAYSFP010000004.1, read on the forward strand.
TAAGAAGATGCCGATCGGTACGAAGAACCCCGTCACGTTCTTCGATTCGCCGGCGCGCTCGCAGATGAGCTATGCCGAGGCGATCGAGGACGAAGGCGTGCTGCAATCGCGGTGGCGCACGGCGTGGGAGGAAGGCGATCGGTTGTGGCGCGCCTACGCGAATCGGGATTTGCGCTCGACCGACGGTTTTCTCTATCGTCTGGCGGATATGGAGAAATACGAGGCCGACATCGAGAAGTACCGCGAGGAGCTTGAGCAGCTCAGCCCAGGCCTGAAACAGAAGATGGAGGAGGAAGCCGGCGAGTCGCTCACGCCTGAGCAGCGGCAGATTCTCCAGTCGCCGCCCTTGGAGCCCACGCCTGAGCAACTGGACCTGCAGGCCCAAGCGAACGATGCGTTGCACATCACCCCGGAGAAAATTGCGTCGCGCATCGCCAAGGACCAGCCCGAGCTGGCGATCGAAGCCCGGCGGCTCGCCTCGCAAATCAGCGACGCACAAGAGCGGATCAATACGATCAGCATCAACCGCGACGTGGCAAATTACGAGTACTGGGGCGCCCGCTGCGAGATCGAACAATCGACCGAGGCCCTCGAGGCGCGGGAACTGGCGCACGAGGCCAAAAGCGCATTCAATAAGGCCGATCTCGAATCGGCCCGTAGACTCTATGAGCGTAGCTTCGACGCCTGGGCGCAGGCCTTCGACAAGCATCCCAACATGGCGCCCGACTCCACGTTCGGCGACGATCTGATGGAATTCGTCGACGACTACAATGCCGTGCTCGAGCAGCTCGATCTGAGTCTGGCGGATCCCGAAGTGGCAGAGCGGTTCCCGCTCTGGTTTATCGTCGAGGTCAATGACGATGGGACCTACGAAGAGGCCCTCAACAAGCATCAGGGTCGCGAGACGGTTGAGGTCGGCGAGCCGCTGATCAATCCGGCGCACATGCTGGATAAGTGAGCGCGAGTCCGCCGCCGGTAGGGAGGACGCGAGTGGACACGACGACGCGCCGTCCCCCGGCTTGGCAATCGGCGCTGTGGCGTTGGACGCCCGTCGTTGCCGCGGGCGCCGCCGTGCTGGCGAGCGGCCCGCCCGAGGGCATCGCCGAGCAAGGCTGGTGGACCGCCGCCGTCTTCGCGGCGACGATTATCGGGTTCATCACGCGGCCCGTCGCCATGGGCCCCATGGTGCTGGTCGGGTTGGTCGTGCTCTTGCTCGTGGGCGCGCTCGGCACAGGCAAAGACGCGGTGACAGCCCTTCTGGCTGGGTTTGGCGACGCGACCGTGTGGCTCGTTGCCGCGGCGTTTCTGCTCTCCGGCGCCGTGGTCCGCACGGGCTTCGGCAAGCGCGTCGCGCTGGGCATCATCAGGCGCTTTGGCGGCACGACCCTCGGGCTGGGCTATTCACTCATGGGCGCCGAGTTGTGTCTCGGGCCGGTGATTCCCTCGAACACCGCCCGCGGCGGCGGCGTCATGGCGCCGATCGTCAACGCACTGGCCCTGGCCATGGGGGCGACGCCCGACGGGCCGCGGCGCCGCGCCGGCGCCTTTCTCGTCTTGTGCGGCGCGCACGCCAATCTCGTGGCGGCTGCCATGTACCTCACCGGCATGGCGGCCAATCCCGAGTTGGGCCGCATGGCGCGAGAGCAATTCGACATTCGTTGGGATTGGCTCACCTGGCTGCAGGGAAGCTGGCTGCCCGCGCTCGTGAGCCTGGCTGCTCTGCCGTGGCTTCTCTACCGGCTGTGCCCGCCCGAGGTGACCGACGGGCGCCTGGCGCAGAGGGAGGCGGTCGACGAGCTGCGCGCCATGGGGCCATGGACCGCGCGGCAACTGGGGCTGGCGGCGGTGCTCGTCGGCATGGTGGCCGCCTGGGCGGCAGAACCCTGGCACGGCATGCATAGCACGGGCGTCGCGCTCGTCGGCCTGGCGGCGATTCTGGTCCTCGACATCGACCGCTGGAGCGACATGGCCGGCGACCGCGGCGCATGGGACGCGCTCGTCTGGCTCGGCGGACTGGTGACGATGGCCGAGCGATTGCGGACCGAGGGCGTCGTCGACTGGTTCGCGGGCCGCGTGGCGGACAACCTCGCTGGGTTCACGGGAGCGACGGCCGCGGTGATGCTCGCGCTGGTGTACTTTTTTTCGATGTACGGCTTCTCGATGCTTACCGGTCACATCATGGCCATGGGCGGCGTGTTCTTTGTCGTCGCCGATGCGGCCGGGGCGCCGCCGCTGCTGATCGTGGCGCTCATGTCGTATTTTTCCAACTTGTGCGGGTGCCTGACGAACTATTCGACCGGGCCGGTCGTGATTTATTTCGGTTTGGGATATGTGACGGCGGCGCGGTGGTGTGCGATCGGGCTCGCCGTTGGGCTGTTCCACCTGGCGGTGTGGCTTGGAATTGGCCTGCCGTATTGGAAGTGGTTGGGTTGGTGGTGAAGTCGTGCGGCGCCGTTGGGGTTGGAGCGGTTGTGGTTGGGTGACGGGGGGGCTTTCGGCCGCACGGGGGCTCGCGCTAAGCCGCAAGCGGCTGCTGCGCGGGGGCTTCGGCGGTTGGACGCGGCGGTTATACTAGAGGTTGGCATGGCGGCGCCACTTTTCGATGGAACCTGACTATGCGGCGAATTTCGCAACTCGTGCATTGGGCCGCACTCGCGGCGCTCGCTTGCTCCGCGCTCGTCGCTCAGGCAGGCGACGCACCGCCCAGCGGCGCCTCGGCGCCGGCCGCCGAGGCGATCAGCTACCAGCGTGACGTGCTGCCGCTGCTCCGTGCGCGGTGCCAGGGATGCCATCAACCCGCGCGGGCCGAGGGCGGACTCGACCTCACGACCGCCGCGGGCATGTTCGGCGAGAACGACAGCGGATTGATCGCGGTCGTCGCCGGCGATCCAGAAGCGAGCGAGCTGCTCGCCCAGGTCACGCCGGACGAGTCCGGCGCCGCGCTCATGCCGCAACAGGGCGAGCCGCTGTCGGCCGACGAGATTGCCCTGTTGCGCCGGTGGATTGCCGAAGGCGCGGTCATCGATGCAAGTCAGTCGCGGCCGCAGTTCAGTCAAAACAATCCGCCGGTGTACGCGATGCCCGCGACGATCAGCGCGCTGGATGCGTCGCCGGACGGTTCGCTCATCGCCCTCTCCGGCGTGAACGAAACATTGCTACTGGATGCCGCGGCGGCGCAGCGCGGCGAGCGGGTCATCGCTGGCCGCCTCATCGGAATGTCGGAACGAATCGAATCCGTGCGGTTCTCGCCCGATGGGGCCCGGCTCGCCGTCGCCGGCGGTTTGCCAGGCGAAATGGGCGAACTGCAGATTTGGGACGTTGCGGCCCGCGCGCTGCTGGTCTCGCACAGCGTAACGGCCGACACGCTGCGCGGCGTGGCGTGGTCGCCGGACGGAACGCACGTGGCGGTCGGCGGGGCCGACACGAATCTGTACGTGCTCGACGCCGAGACGGGCGAACAAATCATGGAGCAGGGCGCCCACTCCGACTGGGTGCTCGCCGCGGCGTTCTCGTCCGATGGCAAGTATCTGGTGTCCGGCTCGCGCGATCAGACGCTCAAACTCACCGAGACCGCCTCCGGCCGGCTCGTGGAAAACATCACCGCCGTGTCGCCGAACGTGCCGGGCGGGATGGTGTTCGCCGTAGCGCGGCATCCGCGGCTGGAGATGATGGCCGTCGGCGGCAGCGAGGGAATTCCGCGCACCTACATGGTCCATCGGCTCGTGGAGCGCAAAATTGGCGACGACAACAACCTGGTGCGGGCCTATCCCGCCATGCCAGGCCGCGTATTCGCCGTGGCGTTCAGCCCCGACGGTCGCCGGCTCGCTGCCGCGAGCAGCGACGGGCATCACGGCCGCGTCGATGTCTTTGCCGTCCCCGAGACGATGGAGCCTCCCGACGACATCAAGCTGATCCAAGGCAAGGTTTCCACCGAACGCAGTGCGGAGGAATCGGCACGCCTGGCCGCGTATCATCGCGAGGGCGCGGTGCGGCTGGCCTACGCGTCCACGGCGATGGGGCCGGTCTACGCGCTGGCTTTCATGCCCGACGGCAAGACGCTGGTCAGCGGCGGCGCGGATGGCGTCCTGCGGTTCCATAGCGCCGAGCATGGAACCGCGACAGCGCACATCGGGCCGTTTCCGCTTGAGCCGCCTGCCGCAGACTTGTCGGACTCGATTGTCGATGCGACAGACGATGAGGATGTGGAGGACATCGAGCGCGTGCCGACGGCGCTCAACGCTGAACCTGCGCCGAATGGTCAGCTCGACGAGACGATCGCCGCGGCCGGTCATCCACAAGTTCAGTTCCTTACCGACGTGATGCCCGTGCTGGCCAAGGTCGGCTGCAACGCGGGGACCTGCCACGGGGCGCGCAATGGACAGAACGGCTTCCTGTTGTCGCTGCGCGGCTACGATCCGCAGTCCGACTTCCGTTTGTTGACCGACGACCTTGCCGGGCGCCGCATCAATCGCTCGCGACCCGAGTCGAGCCTGATGCTGCTCAAGGCGGCCGGCGCCGTGCCGCATGGCGGCGGCGCCGTCTTGAACCCCGGGACGCGCCGCTACGACGTCGTTCGCCAGTGGATTGCCGAGGGCGCTCGGTACGACGCTCTCGCGCCGCGCGTCGTCAGCATCGAACTAACGCCGCAAAATCCCGTGGTCCAAATGCCCGGCGAGTCGCTTGCCGTGCACGTGACGGCCCGCTACTCCGACGGCAGCGAGCGGGACGTCACCGAGGATGCCTTCGTCGAAAGCGGCGACACGGAAGTGGCGACGGCCGACGCAGCGGGCGCGCTCACGGCCGTACGCCGCGGCGAGGCCGCGGTGCTCGCACGCTACGAGGGTTCGTACGCAGCGACGACGCTCACCGTGATGGGTGATCGCGAAGCCTTCCAGTGGGCCGAGGCGCCGATTTACAACCGCATCGACGAGCTGGTCGACGAGAAGCTGCGCCGCATGAGGATCGCCGCCAGCGGACTTTGCACCGACGAAGAGTTCTTGCGCCGCGCTTACCTTGATCTCACCGGGCTGCCGCCGTCGGCCGACGACGTGCGATCGTTTCTGGCCGACCCGCGCGCGTCGCGCGCCAAGCGGCAGGCCGTTGTCAACGAATTAATTGGCAGCGCCGAGTATGTTGAGCACTGGACCAATCGCTGGGCCGACCTGCTGATGGTCAACGGCAAGTTTCTCGGCCGCGAGGGCGCCGAGATCTACCGCAACTGGATTCGCACGGCGGTCGCCGAAAACTGGCCCTACGACCAGTTCGTTCACGAGTTGTTCACGTCGACCGGCTCGAACCGCGAGCATCCGGGCGGCTCCTACTTCAAGGTGCTGCGCGAGCCCGATCTCATCGCCGAGACGACGTCGCAAGTGTTCCTGGGCGTGCGGTTCAACTGCAACAAGTGCCACGACCATCCCTTCGAACGCTGGACGCAGAACGACTACTACGGCTGGGCGGCGTTCTTCGCAAACGTCAAGCTGGCGCCGGATCCCGAGAGCGGCGATCGTCGCATCGGCGGGTCGGCCGTCGAGGAGTCGCAGCCGCTGTTCGAGATGGTCGAGGACCTCCCCGGCGGCGAGATGATTCACCTCCGCACCGGCAAGCCGGCCGATCCGCGGTTTCCGTTCCCCGGTGACGCCGACGGCGCCGATGAGGAGACGCTGCGGCAGCAAGCCGCCCAGTGGCTCACGTCCGCCGACAATCGTTATTTCGCCACGAGCTTCGTCAACCGTGTGTGGGCGCAACTGACGGGCGTGGGTCTCATCGAGCCCGTGGACGATATCCGGGCCGGCAATCCGCCGACGAATCCCCAGTTGCTCCAGTGGCTCACGGAAGACTTCGTGGCGCACGGATTCGATGTGCAACATCTCATCCGCACGATCTGCTCGTCGCGCACCTACCAATTGTCTCCCGCGACGAACGAGTGGAACCAGGACGACCGGCGGAATTACTCGCACGCGCTGCCGCGTCGCCTGCCCGCCGAGGCGCTCTACGACGCGGTGCACAGCGTTGTCGGGTCGACGACGCACCTGCCCGGAATGCCCCCGGGCACGCGGGCCGCGGCCCTGCCGGACTCGCTGATCGATCTGGAAAGCGGGCTCCTCTCGCAATTGGGCCGCTCGCCGCGCGAAAGCGGTTGCGAGTGCGAGAAATCGAGCGATTTACAGCTCGGGCCCGTGATGGCGCTGCTCAACGGGCCGACGTTCGCCGATGCGATCGACGATCCAAACAGCGCGCTCGCCAAACTGGAGGCGTCGCTCGCCGATGATGCCGAGCTGGCGAGCGAAGTCTTTCTGCGCGTGTTGGGCCGCCAGCCGACGGAGGAAGAAGTAGCCGCCGCGACGGCCCTGCTTGTCGATCCGCGCGAGGACCGAGCCGTTGTGGCCGAGGCGCTGGCGGCGCGCGTTGCCGCGCTCGACGAGGGGTACGAGGCATGGCGTCGCGACAATCGGCCGGTCGCCTGGACCACGATGGCTCCCGCGACCGCGTCGGCCACGCAAGGGTCGCTTCTTGAACCGCAGGACGACGGCTCGGTGCTCGCCAGCGGCGCCGAGGGGCGCGGCACATACCAGGTGGTGGCCGAGGCGCCGATCGAAACGATTCGCGCCTTGCGACTTGAGGTGCTCGCCGACGAGCGGCTGCCTGCCCGCGGGCCGGGCCGCGCGCACAACGGCAACTTCGTCGTCAACCAAATTCGCGCGTACCTCCTCGTCCCGGATGACGACGGCCAGCCGCGGCGTCTAAAATTCCGCACCGCGGAGGCGGACTACAACCAGGGGGGCTACGAAGCCAGCGGCGCCATCGACGGAAAGAGCGAGACCGGTTGGGCGATCGACGGCGGCACGGGGCGGAACCACGCAGCCCTGTTCACGCTGTCGCGGCCGATCGAGTGTCCGCCCGACGCCCGGCTGATTCTCGAACTGGACCAGTTCTACGACGACAATCATCTTCTTGGCCGCTTCCGATTGTCCGCGACCGACGCCGAGGGACCGCTGATGCGACCTGAGCATCCCGAAGAGTGGCGCCCGCTGCTGGCGGCGGCGCCCGAGGATCTCAGCGACGCGGACCGCGAGCGGCTGCACCAGTACTACCTGTCGCTCGATCCCGAGTTCCGGGAACTGAAGCGCGCCGACGATATGCTCGCCAACCCGCGTCTCGCCGCCGTGCAAGATCTGGCCTGGGCTTTAATCAATAGCCCGGCCTTCTTGTTCAATCACTGACCGCAGACAGTGAATCTGGAAAAAAAGAAACCGCTGAAGAGCTATGCTGTTTTTGCGATTAACTCAGTGAGAATTAACTCGCCTTAAGTTTCGCCAGCTCGGCTTGCAGCTTGTCGATCTCGGCCTGTAGGCGCGCCGGCTCGTTGGGGTCGTCCGGCTGCTGCTTGGCGCCGGCCAATTGCTGCTGCAGGGCCGGCAGTTTCTTCTGGATCACTTCGATCCGCTTCTTTGCCTTTTTGTCCATGGTCCGACTTTCTCTAGCGGCCGAAGGTCGCCTTGATTGGGGGTTGCGCTCGCTCAGTGAAAGAACCGCATCATCGCCCCAATCACGACGATCGCCATCACCAGCGTCCAGGAGACGTTGAGCCACCGCGGCATGTTCGCGCGCAGGCGCTCGGCGGCCGCCGTCTTGCCGGCGACGATCGACGCGACGCCCATCAAGCCAATCGCCAGCAGAAACTTGACGCCGAACAGCATGTGGTACGCCTGCGGCAGCGCCGTGGCGCCGGGCGCCTTTGCGTCGCGAACATACGTGATGTAGTTGAATAGTCCCGTCGCGATCAGCACGGTCGACGCCACGGCGATCCACCGCGCCCACACCTGCCGACGTCCGGCGAAACACGCCTCGGGCCCCGCGTCCGCCAGCACCGAACGGATGTAAAACACCCCGCCCCCCAGGATCATCGCGCACAGCAAATGCAACGCCCGGCTCACTATGCGGGCGATCGTCGGGCCATCCATCGTCGGTGCACCCGCCGCGAGTAAGAGCGAGTCGACAAGCGGCCACATCAACGGCTCCGGCGAGTGCATAGCGATCCCTTCGATTCCTTGAGAATTGGCGAGCTTGGCGGCCTCCAGTCGCGACCGATCCTAAACAGCCGCGAGCGATTCGTCCACCCGACCCCAACGCCCGTGTTCCTGACGGGCGAAGCGGCCGCACGTGGCGTTAAGGGCGGCCATAACTCAGCAGAACGGCGCCGTTGTCGAAAGACAGCGCCACGCCCGCCTCGGCGGCGGCCTCCTCAAGCGCCGCGGCGAGCATCGCCTGTGGGTCGGGGCCGATTTTCAATCGCCGCATGAGCCCGTGGCCCTGATGCTCGCCCACGGCGAGAGTGATTTTGAGCCCGCGGCGCTTGCACTTCACGCGCGTGCCGTCTTCCAGCTTAACGTTCATCGGCTTAAGATACGCGTCCACGTAGTGCACGCCGATGCCCGATTTATCGCCGGTGCGTTGCGGCAGCTTGTCGACGGCCGCCGCGTTCACGTCGCAGAGCTTGATGGTCATGGAAAACTCGGCACACCGGGGGCGACCTTTCGAGAATGCAGTATCGCAGATGCTCATCGGTTACTCCATATCTCGGGCGGCGACGCAGGACGATCGCCGCCGGCGGTGCTCGTCGACCACGACGCGAAAAGCGCGAATGTGCTCGGGCGTGCTGCCGCAGCACGCGCCGACGATGCCGGCGCCGGCGTCCAACAGCGGTTCGACGCCCGCGGCCATCGCGGCCGGCGACTCGTCGTAAACGACTTGCATATTGACCAATCGCGGCTGGCCGGCGTTGGGCTGGGCCATCAGCGGCAGATCGCAGACGCTGCGGAACCGCTGCACGGCGTCGCGCGCCCGGCCCATGTCCATGCCGGTGCCGCAGTTGAGGGCGATCACGTCGGCCCCCGCGTCCTGCATGAACTCCGCGGCCCGCTCCGGGTCGACGCCCATCATCGTGCGGAACGTGCTGCCGTCGAGCGTTACGTCGAACGCCATCGAGCCGATCACGCAGGCCGTCCCCGCGTCGCGGGCCGCCTGCAGCGCCAGGCCGAGCTCTTCGAGCGACGTCTGCGTTTCCACGATGATCGCGTCCGCTCCGGCCTCAACGAGAGCTTGGCACTGCTCGTCGAACGCCGCCCGAACCTCCGTGGCCGTGAAGTCGCCGTACGGCTCCAGGAGTCCGCCGAACGGACCAACGTCGCCCAGCACAAAACCCGGTCGTCCGCCAAACGCGTCGCGCGCAATCGCGACGGCCGCGCGATTGACGGCCGCCGCGTCGCCGGCATGGCCGTGACGGTTGAGCATGATCCGCGACCCGCCGAAGGTGTTGGTGATCAGGCAGTCGGCGCCGGCCTCGACGTAGCGGCGCTGGATGGCCAGCACGCGCTCCGGGTGCGAAAGGTTCCATGCCTCGCCGCAGCCGCCTTGCTCCAGCCCGGCGTGCATGAGCTGCGTGCCCATGGCGCCGTCGCCCACGAGCGGGCCTAAACGCAGTGTCTCCAGGAGTCGCAAGCTCATGGTGCAACCTCCGTGCGAGTGAGCTCGCCGGCCGTCGGATCCGCGCGACGCTCCAGGGCATAATGAATGGTCTCGAGCACAAGTCCCCACTTGTGACGGCGACTTGGCTCGTCGCAGTAGCATCCCGCAGCGCTCGATGCCCGCGGCCAGGCCATGGCGTCGATGAGCGACGCCCCGACCGGCGGCGCCTCCTCGGCGATCGTCGCCAACAGGGCGTCGCCCTCCTTGGCATACTGGCACATCGAGCGGTGGCCGACGTCGCCCGCCGCCGGCCGGCACGAGCGCCGCAACAAGCGAAACACCTCGCGCTGCGGCGCGAGCCGCACTTCGTAGTCGAACGCCAGTGGTTGGCCCAGATTGGTGCACGTCGTCCCGTCGTACCGGAACCGGGCGTCGATCGAGCCGTCGCCGCGCGGCTCGAGCATCAGCCGCTCCTGGCTCCAGCGACGCAGGGCCTTCGCGTTGATCGAGTAGATGGGTGCGGGCGCCGTCGCGGCGATTGAACCCCGCCGCGCAGCCGCCTGATTTGCCCGTGGCGCCAGCGTCTCGGCCGGCGCGAGCTCCAGCGGCGCCGCATAGGGAAGGCGCCGGTATTGGCAGGCGGCCAGGGAGCATCGCGCGCAGGGTACGAGCCCCGCAACGCCGCCAGCGCGCTCGGCGTGTTGCGTCAGGCCGAACGCCGCCACCAGGGATTTCTTCGGTCGCAGCATGCCCGATGCGAGCGCCTCCAGCGGCACGCGCCACGACGGACCCGCGCCGCGCGCCAAGAGCGCCAAGAGCCGCGGCTGTTCCCCGACGTCCCACGCAGGGTAACCGGGACTGTAGTGCGGCGTCACGGCGCCGCCCCGGCTCTCGGCCCACGCGCACAGCCGCGCCCCGGCAAGCGTGACGAGGTGCTCGACCACGGCCGAGCCAAACGTCTCCAGAAAAAAGTACTCGTCCGGCTTCGCGTCGCGCCACGCTTGCTGAGCGGCGGCCTCGATCTCGGGGCCCGCGCTCACGGCCGCCAGCGCGACGCCGTCGGCCGCGCCCTCCCCTAAGGTGGCCGCGAGCGGGGGCGCCGCGAACCGCTCGCCTTCCAGCTCGATGACGCCATCGACGACGGCAAACGCGCCAACGCGACGAATGGCGATCCAAGGTCGCCCGTGCCGCGCGTACCAGGCCCGTGCGAGCTCGGCCAGTTCGCGGGCCCGTCCTTCGAGTTGCCAGCCGCGCGGATAGCCCAACAGCCGCACGTACTCGGCGGCGGGGACGTTCACGTCGGGCAGCGCGTCGAACAATTCCATCGTCACTGTGTCATCGTGAGAGTGCCGCAGCCGCGGCGTGGTCCAGGGGCTTGAACTGGCAGCCCTCGACGAAGAAGTCGAAGAACTGCGGATGCGTTTCCAGGCGGCAGTGCTCGACGCGCTTCACAAGCTGCTCGAGCTCGGCCCGCTTGCGGGTCGACAGCAGGGCGAGGCTCGCCCCCTCGATCGCCGCGTTGCCGACCTGCACGATCCGGTCATCGGGGATATTTGGGATCAACCCGATGCGTTTGGCGGCGGCGATGTTCAGCCGCCGTCCGAAGCCGCCAGCCAGATAGAACCGCTCCACGTCGTCGAACGCGGCGCCGTAGGCGTGAAACAGCGTATGCAGCCCGGCCACGTTGGCGCCCTTGGCCTGAGCCAGCTCGCTGGCGTCGCTTTCGAGGAGGTAGAGGCCGGCCTGCTCGTCAAGCACGATCCGCGTCGACTCCGCAAACCGGCCCAGGTCGTTCATCAACTCCGCGCGAACGAGCTCGCTGAGCAATTCCACGAGCCCCGAGCCGCAGATGCCGGCCGCGGGGCCGTCGCCGATCACGCCCAATTGCAGCGAACCGTCGGCACGGCGGCCCACCGACTCGATCGCCCCATCGAGCCCCGGCATGCCGCACGCGATGGCGCCGCCTTCGAACGCCGGGCCCGCCGGGCACGACGCGGCGAGGATCCGCTCGCAGTTGCCCAGGATCAGTTCCGTGTTCGTGCCGATGTCCATCACCGCGACCAGCCGCTCGGAGCCGGCCAGGTCGACCGCCAGCATGCACGCCGCCGCGTCGGCGCCGATGTGGCCGCTGATGATGGGCCCACCGTACACGCGGCCGCGAGGATGAATGGGCCGCAAACATTCCTGGCCGGTCGCCGACAGGCTCGTGTTGGCGCGCCGGCCGGCGGCCATTTCGATTTCGGTAATCGACTGGTAAGGACTCTGACCAATCGAGTGCACGTTCAGTCCAAAGAACAAGTCGCGCATCGTCGAGTTGCCGACCACGACCATCTCGTAGATCGAGCGCGGATCGACGGGGAATTCCTCGATCGCGCGCGTGAGGTAGCCGGCGAGCGTGCGCCGCAAGAGCTTTTTGCCGTGACGCGCGTCGTACTCGATGCGGGCCATCACGTCGGAACCGCCGAAGCGCTGCGGATTCTCGAAGCACGAGTCGGCGACCAAGCGGCCCGATTCCAAGTCGTACAGCCGCAGCACGATCGTCGTCGTGCCCAAGTCCATCGCGAGCCCGTAGAGGCCGGTCGACGGCGGGCAAACGTCGACTTCCTCGCCGTCGAGCAGCACGCGATGGCCGGCGCGCGTGACGGCCGGGGCGATGTCCCCCGGCGCCAGCGCCGCGATCCCCGCGGCGTCCCGCTCGATGCGCATGCGGCCGCGGCGCATCGTGTGGCACTTGATGGCGCCGGCGCCCTCGATCACGCGGCACTGGCACGCCAGGCGAAACGACCCGCGCAGGTGCCGCTCCGCGTCGCTCGGCGCCGACAGCGATTCAGCCCCCGTTTCCACCTCGACGATGCATTCCTTGCACTTGCCTTGGCTGCGGCAGGAAGTGGGAACCGCCACGCCCGCCTGCGCCGCGAGGTCAAACAGCGTCGGACCCGCCTCCGTCGCGATCGACTGCCCGTTGATGGTGACCAGCGCAGCCATCGCCGCTCAGCCCTCCGCCGCCAGTTTCAGAAACAAGTCGACCGCCGCGGACGCGTCGGCGCCGTAGCCGTCGGCGCCGATCTCGTCGGCGAACATCTGGCTGATCGGCGCCCCGCCCACGGCCATCTTGATCTCGCCGCGCCCGGCCGCCTGAAAGCCGTCGATCACCGTCTTCATGTAGGTCATGGTCGTGGTCAGCAGCGCGCTCATGCCGATGATTGTCGGCCGGCACTGATCCGCGGCGGCGAGAAACTTCTCCACGCTCTGATCGACGCCGATGTCGTGCACCTCGAAGCCCGCGCCCTCGGCCATCATGCACACGAGATTCTTGCCGATGTCGTGCAAATCGCCGCGCACGGTGCCCATCAGCAGCACGCCGGCCGGCTTGGTTGCCGCGTCCTGGGCGCTGAGCAGCGGTTTGAGCACGGCCATGCCGGCCTTCATCGCCCGGGCGGCGATCAACACCTCGGGCACGTACAGGATGTTGTGCTTGAAATCCTCGCCGACGACGCTCATGCCCGCGATGAGCCCGTCGGTGAGCACTTCCTGCGCGGTGCGGCCCTCGGCCAGCGCCTCGGTCGTCATATCGGCGACGGCCTGGGCATTGCCTTCGTACAGGCACTGGTTCATGAGGGCGTAGTCAACCACGGGCGGGCGCCCCTTGCGGCGCGCCTCTGGCATTGAACTCGGCGAGCGCCTCTTGCATGGCCAGGATGTTGGCCCGCGGCATGCCGGGACTCGTGCCGCCGCCGACGCTGAGGATGATTCCCTCGCCGCCGGCGCCCTCCAGCACGTCCAGCGTCGCGTCTCTCACCTCGTCCGGCGTGCCGCGAACGCCAATCTCCAGTGGGTTGACGTTGCCCATCAGGCACATCCGGTCGCCCACCCGCGCTTTGACCTCGCGGATGTCCTTCTGCTTGCCCCAGTTCAGCACGTTGAACCCGGCGTCAGGCAAATGGTCCAGACAGGCGTCGACCTCCGCGTCGTTATGGTAAATCTTGACCCAGTCGTCTGGAAACGCGTCGCAGATGCGCTTCAGGTACGGATGGGCGAACTCCTCGTAGTGCACCTCGTTGATGAAGCCGACGATGTCGTCCAGGATGAAGATGCCCTCGACCGTGTCGCCGATCACGCGCTGCTGGGCCTTCAGCCAGTCGATCACCACGCGCGTGCACAGGTCGATCAACCGGTGAGCCCCCGCGGGATTCTCGACCAGGTCGATCATGAAGTCGGTCGTGCCCCGCACGAATCCCGCCGTGCACAGTGGCCCGCGCGACGTGATCAGCGGCAGCGTGTAACCCAGGTCGAGAATCCGCTGCTTGTGCATGCCGATGCGATGCAGTGTGAGCGCCGCGAACCCGTCGGCCTCGACTTCGTATTCGGGAAACTTGTCGATGTCGTCCAGACGGTACAGCGTGTGGTACTCGCTCGGCGTATTGTCTTGCCAGAACTTGATCTTGGCCCCCAGCACGCTCGGCTCGGCCGCCATGCCGTACTCCATCCACCACGACGGCACGAAGATGATGTCGGGATACTCCCGCATGATCTTCAAGTTCGACTGGAACCACAGCTCCGGGTCGAGATAGTAATCCAGGTGGTTCAGCCCCAGGTAGCCCGGAATCCACGGGCTATCGACGATCAGCGCCAGCGGAATCTTGTCGAGCGGCTCGAGCCGGGCGGCGCGTTTGAAAATGTCCCAATGCTCGGGCAGCATGAGCCAAAACCTCTTGCAAGTTCGTTCCGAGAATTAATTCTTGCGCAACGCCGGCATCGATTGGACTGGGTGCGGCCGGCGGACGCGTTGAGGTCACGTCATCCGCCGACCGCATCTGCCCCAACCAAGCTCGGCGTCGGCCTCGGCAAGCGCTGTGCGGAAGCGCTTCCCCTGGCGGTTATTTCGTAAGTACAGGGATATCGAACGTGATCGGCCCGTCGTCGATCGGCACGTCAACTTCGAGGCCGCTCGTGCCGCTTTGGTGATACTTCGTCGGGATTTTCGTGGCGGACATGTCCGCGGGCATCAGGTTGACCGTGTAGTGGCCGGGAACCAAGCCGTCGTCGGGCTCCCAGCTCATCACTCGGTAATTGCCGTCGACGTCGAAACTGCCGCTGGCAGGCCGATTGGCATATCCCTCGGCGGGTTGCGTGCACGTGAAGAACAACTTTCCACTCTCGCCGGGCGGCTGCCCGTCGATGGTCACTCGCCCGCTGATCGGGACCGTCTTCGGCCGGCCATTGCCGCCGCATCCAACCAGTGCCGCCACGCCCACCGCCAGCGCCGCCATCCGAACGCCCAACCAGATCAATCGTCCCTCCATTCTTCGCTCGCAAGTTCGTGCCTTGGGTCGCGCCGCCCTATTGCCACTGCTTCACTTCGCCGCTATTCCGCGAGCCAAGCAAGTTGTAAACCGTGAAGTCGATCGCTTCATTGAGGAATTGGACGCTTTGATCCGCCATCAGCATGTTGGCGCCGGCGGGGTGCCGGCTCTTGTAACCGCACACCTGGGCATAGCCGCCGATCTCCGGATCGCTGCCCGGGATGACGCCCTGGCCGGAGCTGATCGGGCCGTCGGGATGCCGCAACATCGTGTTGATCGGAATGTTGGTTGCCGAGAACGGAAAGTTCGGGCAATGGGCGCAGGTGTACCGGCAGTGACCGCTGATCTGCTCGCCCGCCATGATGACGTTCGTCAGTCCGTCCGCCACCTCCCTGAGGCTGATTCCCTTCTCCCACCGCCCGAACAGACCGGCAAAGGTCGGCGCCGCCGTCCCCGCCGGGCCCAGTGGATCGTTGTTGGCCGTGATCGGACGCGACCCGAAGCTCTTCCCCTGACAGCAGAAGTTGGGCCGATTGGGGTCGTTCGTGCAGAACGGGCAGCCGTCGAAATCCGTCGGTCCCGACGAAACGGGATACCACAGGCCCATTTGGCGAGCGGTCGGCGGATTGATCGCGCCGCTGCCGTCGACTTTAATCCCCGCGTCGTATACGCCGCCGGCCGGCGCGTCGCCGTCGCTCGGGCACACTAGGAACGGCAAGGGCGTTTCGAGGACAGGGAAGTTCCGCGCGTCGCTACAAGGCCGCGTGCGGTCGAACCGTGCGTAGAGCGCCTGCTGTTCGATGAACGGCAGGATCTCGAGCACCCACGTGCCGCCGGGCCCATTCTCGGGATTCGGGAACGCTTTTCCGGGCCGGAATTGCGTCGCGGCCGGCAAGGTTTTCTTCGCGTCGGCGTAGGTGATCAGCGCGAGGCCGATTTGCTTCTCGTGATTGATGCACTGCGCCCGCCGCGCCGCTTCCCGCGCCGCCTGGATGGCTGGCAGCAGCAGCGCGACCAGCACGCCGATGATCGCAATGACCACCAGCAGCTCGACCAGCGTGAAGCCGCGGGATTTCGATGGCCTGTCCCCGTTCATGCTCCGAATCCTTACCGTGGGATCTGAAATGGGGTGGACAAATTCGCGGTGATCGCGCGCCGGCGACGCGGCGCCAGCGCCAGCCCGCAGACCGCCGCCAGAACGAGCGTGCCCGGCTCCGGCACGGCGCCGATCGTAGCGACCGAGCCGCCGCTCGACCCATAGTTCGCACGCCAGTCGGCCAGGTCGCCGGCGCTCATGGGCGTGGGCGACCCGCCTTGCTGCCAAACCAGAAAGTCGTTGCCGTCGACGTCGCCGTCGTCGTCGAAGTCGCCCGTCAGGCCCGCTTCGGGCAAGCGAATCTCCATGTATTCGAGTTCGAGCTTCAGCAGCCCGCCGCCGGGCGGAATCAGGCCGCCGAACTCGTACAAATTGAAATCCGTCAGCAGTCCGTCGCCGGGGTTCTCGAAGCCGAACGGCCCGGTCGACGGCGGCCCCGCCACAAACGGCGACAACGTGAAGGCCGACAGCGGGACGGAGACGGTCGTAAACGTCGTCGTATTGAATTGACTCAGGTCCAGAACGTAGGTGTACTCGTCGGCGCCAACCGGATCGGCGGGAGGATTGAACGGCGGCGTCGGCGACGTGGTATCGCTGCCGTCGAGATCTTTGGCCACAATTGTGAGCGACTGGGCGACGTCTGGATTCGACAGCGGCTCGAGCAGCTTGGCGCGCACATTCAGCGTGGCCGTCGAGCCGTCGAACGTCGTGGGCGTCGGCGCCCCGCGGAGCAGGAAGCGGTGCGTCTCGTTCGGATCGTCCGGGGTGCGCATGTTGATCTTCAGGTTGGTCATGCCGTTTTGATCGAAGCGGCTGATCTGGTCGGTGGCCGCCGGCAGATAGCCCAGCCCGAAGGGGTCGTTGGCAATCGGAATCGGCGTCGCCGTGTTGCCTCGCGTCAGGCCGCTGCCGAAGCGATACGTGATGCCGCTGTTGGCGTCGAGCCGCGCAACGAGGGATCCGGGATTGATTCGCGTCAGCGCGATGCTCTTGATTTCGACGCTGAGCACCTGATTCAAGTCGCCGCCCTTGCCGAACGAGATGAGCGGCACGCCGTTGGGAACGTTCAACTTCGATCCCGGTCGGGCGGGATCCTCGGGGCCGCCGCCAAACGGCGTGAAGTTTTCCCCGTAGCCGATGAGGCCGTCGGCCCACGTTAAATCCTCGTTCTGAACGCGGCCCCCGCCCGTCGCCACGTTGTCGAGGCGAAACTGATTGTCGCCAAAGTTGTGATAGTAGCTGCGCTGCGTGAAATCGGGCGTCGACACGGGCACGGTGAAGGTGGCAAAACCGTCCGCGTCCTTGTCCGCTGTGGCGTACCACGTGTTGATGGGGTTTGCCGCCGCGCCGATATTGTAGATGTTCTGCTCCGCGGCCCTCTTATACGTGTTGGCCTCGGCGTCCCAAACATAGCCGAACTGCTGATCGAGCCCGACTGTAAATTGATCCGCCGCATTCTGCTGTGCCGGCGGAAACGGCGCCCCGAGATTCGGCTTGAACTTCACCTCGATCTGGTACTCTGCGGGGTCGAACACCTGCCCGAACGCCACGCGATCGATCACCGGAAAATAGGTGGACGTGATATCCAGCGGGGCAACGGTTTGGTATTCGCTGCCATTCCAATGGTTCGGCGTGTTGGTGTTCATCCGCGCGTTGTGGCTGATGCCGCCGCCTTCGCCGGTGCCGAGGCCGACGAACACGAACGACTCGTACCGCCCCAGCGACCCGGCTGCCGCTTGCACTGGGCCGAACTGAAACGTGTTGAACCCGTCCGCGGGCGTTGCATTACGAAACAATCCCTGGTGATTCATCACCATCGCATCGACGCCCATCAGCACGTTGGGCGTATCGAGGGCACAAGCTGGCGGAGCCTGGCTGCCAACGCTAATGGCCAGGCAAGCAAGACCGGAGCATACAAGCGCGCGCCATGTGCAGGTCATCGGGACTCTCCCATCTAGCTGTTTGTTCGTGTGCCGAATCGATTCCGCCGTGCCGTCATGTCCAACCGAGGAGGAATGGCGCGGGAGCGACTGGGACGAGAGGCGTCGCCAAGGCGCTCGCCCGCTTCAGCAGTCTCATAAGTGCTGCGGCGTTACTGAACAGCGCCGCTCCCGTTCGACTCCACGCCGCCGGCGTCCTCGGTCATAGCCTGCAGCGCCGGCCGCGCCAACATTCAAGCCATGTCCCCAAAGTCCGCTCAGATTCTGCGTTGCGATGAGTGGCTCGACGAGTGTCCAACGCCGTCGATTGTACTTCTCCGCCTCGTTCGCTCTGCGCGTAAATACGCAAAAAAATTACGCGTTCGCGACACCCCCTTCGTGTTCAGGATGCGGCCGTCCTGAAGTGACAGGCGGCGGCGACGCCTCCTCGCGGCCGGAAAAGGCGGTCCAAAAAAACTACGCGATGGCGTCAAAAAAATGTCGCGATTGCGCATCGACGTTGACGCGACCTTTCCCGCGTCTATAACCAACTGCACCGGTCAAGTTGACTTTTCTGCTGGCGTTCCTTGCGTACTGCACCCTTGTCTTTGTATTTCAGCCGTCGTGCTGAGGTGGAGGAGTCTCATGAGGTTGATGCTGACGGTTTGCCTTGCACTCTGCGCGCTGGCGATCGTTTCGCCCGCATCGGCGGCGCCCACGACGACGCCCTTTCTGGCCGTGGATCTCGACGCCTACAATGCCGGCGGCGGCCAGGTCATCGGCCCGACAGCCGCGGGATTTCAAGGGTTTGAGGCCGCCGAAGGCCTGTTCCTGGACCCCGCCATTGATTGGGGCAACAGCGGCGCCGCCGGTCTCACCAAGATCTTTGCCACCTCGCAGGGCAATGTCACGGTCAACATCGTTGGCGTGGCCCCCAACTCGAGTCTCGGTGCACGCGAACGCGGCCCAAACGCCGGCGCCCAGGGCGACCTGCTGAGGGATTTCGTCTTTGCCCAACGGGATAACGCGATCGGCTTCGGCCAGAACTACATCCGGCTCGCGCTCTCCGGATTGACTCCTGGTCAGGCTTATGAGGTGACTGCTTACGGCCGGGATACGTTCAATGGCGGCACGGACAGCTTCCAGTCATGGACCGACATCAATGCTCTGGGAGGGGTCGACGGTCCTGGCCCCTGGTTGGACGCGAACGTCGGCGCCGGCGCCTCCTATCAGCCCGCCGTCGACGGCGCCGACAATCCGATCCCGAAGCTGGCCCGGACTCCTGTCACCGGCGCCGACTCCGCGGACCAGTACGCCTATGCCGCGACGTTCGTGTCCACGGCAAGCGCCAGCGGCGCGCTCACGCTCTACACCTGGGCCGACCCGAACTCGTTCACGGGCGTCCAGGGGGCCTCGCTGCTCAGCGGCTTCCAGGTCGGCGTCGTGCCTGAGCCGTCGTCGGCGGGCTTGCTGATCGTCGGTTTGGCCGGACTCGGGCGGCTCCGTCGGCGGACCCGCTAGAATTATTCGCAGTGCATCCTCAAGAAGAGGCGGCGAGCAGCACGGGCTCTCGCCGCCTTTTCGTTTTGTTCGACAAAAGAACGTGACAGAGCTCTAGCGACGAGCGCGCGTTACGGAAGGATCGCCCGTCGCCGGCGGTGCGTGATCGGCGTCGGCCGGCGGTCCTAAGAAATCGGTCAGAAGCGGCCGTAATCCATCCGCCCAGACCTGATAACCCTGCACCGACAAGTGAAGCTTGTCGATCGTCATCCCCTCGAAGAGCATGCCGTCGGCGTCGGCAAGCTTGTGATTCACATCGAGGAAAAGCACCGTCTCCCCGTCGGCAAGCGTTGCGAGTTGCTCGTTGATCTGGCGGATTTCCGGCAGGACCGCGAGCGCATCGTTGCGCGGGAAGATCGCCGTAAGGACGATTCTTGCGCGCGGAGCTTTCTCGCGGCAGGTTGCAATCAGAGCGCGAACGCCGGCGACGACGTCGGCCACTTTGGCGTCGCCGCTCGGCCGCGTCCCGACATTGTTCGTTCCAGCCAGAATGACGATCACCTTGGGAGCGACGCCCTCGAGCTCGCCGTTCTGGATGCGCCACAACATGTGCTGAATGCCGTCGGCGCCCCAACCAAAGTTTCCGGCATTCCAGCCGAAGAAGTTTTCATGCCAATTGGCGAGCAGCTCGGCCCATTGCGGATCGGTGCATCCCCAGCGGCGGGTGATCGAGTCGCCGAGAAAGTACACGTCGATGCCGCCGGTCTTGGCCTTGGCCACAAGTTGTTCGTGCGCGATTCTGGAGTTGGCGTCCGTGCGCGGCGTCGCCGTCGCCGCCGACTCGAAACGGGGCCCTGACGCCTGATTGGCGACCGCAGGAGTTTGGGCCACACATACCACGGGCGGTGCGAGCATGGCCGCTGCCGCCAAGGACATCAACGTCGCCCAAAGCTTGTGCGTCTTCGGCATGTTCACGCTTCGCCTCCCGGAGACCGCGTCCAGCGAATGCTGGGTTCAGAAATAGCAATCGCTCGTCTTGCAAAGCCGTAAGGTAGCCGTCGGCGATTGCGGCTGCAAACGGCGAGATCGGCCAGAAACGCCCGTTTCTCCCGGATCGGCGTCGGCTCGGGCCGCAAATTGTGAACCTTCGCCGGCTTCCTTATACTCGTAGCGTTCCGCGGCGGTTGCGCCGCATCCTTGTCCCTCTGGAGCCAGCGCTTCCGATGAACTTCCAGACCTCCGCTACCGATCGTCGTGACTTCCTCCGTCTCAGCGCTGCCGCCGGCGCCGGCCTGGCCTTGGGCGCCGCCGGGTTGCCACGCATGTTCGCCGCCGACGCGGCCGAGCCGTTGTTCGAGATCTCGCTCGCCCAATGGTCGCTGCACAAAGCGCTGTTCGACAAGAAGATCGACAACCTCGACTTCCCGGCGTTCGCGAAGAACGAGTGCGGCATCGACGCCGTCGAGTTCGTCAACCAGTTCTTCAAGGATAAGGCCCGCGACGAAACGTATCTCGCCGAGCTGAAGAAGCGGTGCGACGGCGAAGGCGTCACGAGCGTGCTGATCATGTGCGACGGCGAGGGCGCCCTGGGCGACCCCGATGAGGCGAAGCGCGCCGAAGCCGTCGAGAACCATCACAAGTGGGTCGAGGCCGCGAAGTTCCTTGGCTGCCACTCGATTCGCGTCAACGCCCAGAGCGGCGGCGAGCGCGACGAGCAGGTGAAGCTCGCGGCCGACGGCCTGCGGCGGCTCTCCGAATACGGCGCGAAGCACGACATCAACGTGATCGTCGAGAACCACGGAGGCTGGTCGAGCAACGGCGCCTGGCTGGCCGAGGTGATGAAGACCGTCGACCTGCCCAATTGCGGCACGCTGCCGGACTTCGGCAACTTCCAGACGAGCAACGGCATGTGGTACGACCGTTACCAGGGCGTCGAGGAACTGATGCCGTTCGCCAAGGGCGTGAGCGCCAAGAGCCACGAGTTCGACGCCGAGGGCAACGAGGTTCGCACGGACTATCGCAAGATGCTCAAGATCGTGATGGACGCGGGCTACCACGGTTACATTGGCATCGAGTGGGAAGGCGGCCAGCCTGACGAGAAGGAAGGCATCCTGCTTACGAAGCGCCTGCTGGAGCGCGTGCGGGATGAAATGAGCGAGGCGTAAGAGATTTGCATCGCGTCCTCGCGTAATGAAGCAAGGGTTCGCGCGCCAGTCCACACTCTCAATCGATCAAACGCAAATAGCCCGGGGCGCAAGCCCCGGGTTTGCATTTGATGCACACGATTTTCGCTTTGGCGCGGCAACAGCATCATGAGCGCGCCGTTCGCGTGCTCCAACAGCCGCTCGCCAAAGCCCCGAACCCCGCGCCGCGGCTTGGAAACCCCTCCTGGGGCGGACTGGTCGCTTAAGCGACCAGTCCGAAGGCAAGGACTGTCTTATCTTGGCCCAGAGAGTTGTTGGTCCCAACTCTGATAGACGAACCCGGCAGTCAATTCCTGGAGCAGCGTCACGACCCGACGGAGCGCATCGCCGTTATCAGCTTCGTAGGGGCCAATCTCGAACCGGGAGTCGCAGCGGCCGAGATCGTTGGCGAAATCCGTCCCTTCGGCCAGTCCTCGGGCGACGTCCTGCACTTCCGGATCGTGGTTCAGCCGGATGGCAACTTGTCGGTCTCCGTCGCTCCTGACCACCAAGACGTCCGGACGAATCGTAACGTCCAGCTTCTCCTTGCGGAGCGCATTCACGGCGTGCTTCAGTTCGATCCGCGGATCGTGAAACATGACATAGGCGACTTCGCCGGTCTTCGATGGTTCCTGGTTGATTGGCACGTCGAATTGAATCGGCTCGACCGAGTGACCGAGCCAGAGGGGGAAACGCAACGAGATCTTCGCGTCGCCGGCGGTCGCTCCTTTGGGAAGGCCGAACGTGGCATAGAACGTGTCGCCGCAGCAGCGCTGATTGAGGGTCAGTTCCTGGCGCGCCGGCTTCCCATCGGGGCCCGCAGCGTATTCGATCGTGGCGACAGGATGCAGGTTTTCCGGAACTTCGGACGTGGTCAGCCGGGCAAAGTCGAAACCGTCATGCGTCCACCCTCGCGGCGGGAGGTTGCGCGACCCAATGTAGACGTCCAAGACTGTTTGCTTCGGCCAGGGCTCCAGCCGTTGGCGGTCGCCCCACTTCAGGGCGAAGGTCAGCGGCCCCAGCAGATGGCAGACCTGCGCGTCTTCCGGCCGGAGAGTCAACGCCAGCGGGATCTGCGCCTGCACGCCTCCGACCGCAGTGCGAAGGAGTGAGCCGTTCCGCAAGTGCAGATCGCGCATGTCTTGGTGAGCCTTTCGAAACTCCGGGTGGTCTCGGAGCGATTCGTCTTTTGAAATATCGTACGTGGGATCGCGAATCCAGAGTTGAAAGTTCAGTTCGGAACCGGCTACCTCGCCTAAAGTGAATACGTGCATCGCCACGACGCCGCCGGAACTCGTCACGTTCAACTTGTCGGTCGCTTCACGGTCGAGATCGATGCGCTCGCCTTCGTCGGTCAGATCTCCGTTGCCGTTGCGATCCAGGTAGGAGACCTCGTCGCCATCGATCACGAGCCAGACACGGTGTTCGGCACGCTGTCCCGCCACGAGCAGGGCATAGTACGGCTCGGCCTCGTACGCCGGCTCCTTTCGGATCGTGCGATCGATCGTCGTGAGATCGACGCCCGGTTCGGCGGCATGCGCCATCGCGGCCATCGCCAAGACAAGCCCAGTCAACCACGATCGTCGATACATCGTCAGCTCCTTGAATCGATTCCCGGGCACGAATTTCCTTGGGGTGCAGGCCGCGTCTGCTAACGCGGCGGGTCGGGCGAATCGAACCGCACCTCCTTCACGTCTCCTGGCTTCAGTACGAGGCGTTGGGACGCAAGCGGCGAGATCCGGGACATCTCGTGCCCATTCTCCGTAAAACGCACAGGCTTGCTGTCGACGCTGATCCAGTAGGCGCCGGGCGGAAGGTCCCGCAGTTCGAACGTCGACTGGTCGGCCGCCAATTTCGTTTCGAAGCTCAAGAAGCTTTCGGCAGCGCCCGAAATCCGCACTCGACCGGCGTCGGGAAACTTGGATCGCTCCACGGACCCGCGCACGATGGCCGGGCGCGGCACGTCGATGACCACGTTGTCAGATTGCCCGGAGCGCGTTTCATCGAAGGCGAGCGAGCGCCCTTTCGGAACGCCGTCGTCCCAGTACGCAAGTTGCAGAAACTTGCCAGGAAGAATGTCCTTGAATTCGCATTTGCCTTCACCGTCAGTGGCGCCGGGCAGGAATTGTTCAACATACGACTTGTCCCCCAGTTGTCCGGTATCGATCAGCACCCAGTTGAACGCGTTGTCGTCGCTGCCGGTCGGTTGGTCCGTCGATACGATCAGCCGCAGTTGGACGTTGGGCAGCGGCTGGCCCGCATCGTTCAGGAACTGCACGGCCAGCGAATAGGGCTCGGCCTGCACCTTGGGAGTCAGGAAGATTGAGAGGTCTTCGGCCGACGCCCGTTTGTTCGCTACGGCGCGGGGGACCGCCAACCGCTCGTAACCATCTGCTTCGACGATCAACTCCAGCGGCATTCCCGCCACAAGCGGCTGGATTTTGAAACGGCCGTCGCCGTCCTGAAACGTGAGGCCAGGATTACTCCATGATCCGCTATAGGAGCCGGTGGCATCGCCCGGTTGGCGGTTACGGCTGAATCCCACGCGAATTCGGAATTGCCGCAGCGGCTGCCTGGTCGTGGCATCGAAGACCTGCCCCTGAATCACGCCGGGATCCTCGAGCGTGATCGTCACCGGTTCGGATCCATCGAGTTGCAGCGGCATATTGCCCGTGCTGGCAAAGTCCGAGTGCGAAAACTGGAAGTGAACATACGCTGGAAGCGAGTCGAACGCGAACTGGCCCTCGTCATCAGCACGGACCGACGCCATGCCCCAACGAAAAACGGGATGACGCGCCATCACATAGGCCCCGCTAACGGGCTTGCCCGCTTCGTCGACAATGCGCCCCCGTAGCGCGTGTCCCGGCTCGAGCCTCACCGACAACCAGGCGGGCGTCTGAGGAGTTCCGTGCGCGACCGGCACACGCTGAGGAGCGAATCCTGTTGCCGAGATTCGTACATCGATCCCTTCAGGACCTTCGAAGAGATCATGCAACACGAACCGGCCTTCGGCGTCGGTCGTCGTCAATCGCTCCTGCGACGACGCATGGCCGTCGTTGGCAATCTGCGCGTCGGCCAGCGGCTTTCCCTCCTGATCCCGAACGATTCCTGCCACCGAACCGCCCACGGGTCGGCGAAGCAGCGTCATGCGCACTTCGCGTACTCGCTGGCTGGTCGTGAGCGAAATGTCTTGTCCCGTGCGGATGAAGTCTTGCTTGTCGACGGAGACTGCCAAGGGAACGTTCAATGGAAGAAACTGGTGACGGAAGCGTCCGCTGGAATCCGTGCGGAACGCATCGCCATGAAAGCCAATGCCTCCTGGCTCCCGGTACACGACCTCAGCGTCTGACACGGGCTGTCCTTGATCGTCGACGACGACTCCGCGCACTTCCCCGCCTGGAACCAGGGCGACGGCGTATTGCGTCACGGCGTCTCCCTGCGTGAGATCGAGTTGCGAGGCGTCTCGCGCGTACTGGGGCGCTTCGACCGTCACGTCGTAGTGCTCGGGACCTAAGCCGTTCACCGTGACCACGCCATCGTCGTCGGTCGATCCCTGGCGCCGATCGGGGTAGCCAAATCTTACCGCCGCTCCGGAGATGGGCTGCCCCGTGTCTTGGGACGTGACGACGAAGCGCACCTGCCTGCCCGGCGTCATCTCCAGGCGGAGGGGTTGGAACTTGATCGTTGCCGCGTCGGCCAGCGCCAGTTGCTTCACCGTGGTCTTTTCCGTGATCAAGTTGTCCCGGTAGGCCCACACTTCATATCCCATCGGGTAGGCCTTGACGTTCTCGAATCGGAACCGCCCCGCCTCGTCCGATTCGGTCGTGACCAAACCTCCGCTGCGCAAGAGCACTCGTGCGCCCGCGACCGGTTGGCCGTCGGCAGCATCGATCAGGGCGCCGGACACGACGCCTGTTTCCAGGGAGTCTTCATCAGTGGCGCCGGCGTCGGTTGCTCCGGGCGTCGAAGTCGATTCCGCCGCGACGCCCGTGGCGGTCGCGGGGCCGCCAGACGGTCGAACCGGTGGTTCGCTCGCGTCCAGTTGAATGGTGGTCAACAATAGGATGCCGATGAGCGCGCCGCAGGCTGACAGCACGGCGATGCGCTTTCCACAATTTGGCCGGACGTCGGCCCGTGAGTCGACCAGCATCCTGACGCGTTGAGAGAGTCGCGATTTGCCGTCAACGATGCCGAGTGCCAGGCAAGTCGCCGGTTGGAGCCGGGACTTGGCCAGCCGAATCAAGAAGGCCGCATAGTCTTCCGCCGACTCGGCGTACCGGGCGGCGAATGCATCCGCGATGTAGTCCTGGCACAGGAGCATGCGACGTCGCAACATCCAGTACAGCGGCTGGTAGAAGCAGACGAACTGCACGGCCAACGCCAGCCACAACGAGGCCATGTCGCGTTGTTTCACATGCGACCATTCATGGGCCAGCCCCCAGCTCAACTCGTCCGCTGTTGCGTCCTCCGCGAGTTTTCGCGGCACGACAATGACGGGCTGCAGCGTGCCCCACGTCATGGGGCTGTCGATCGCATCGCTCACGATCAGTCGCACCCGATTTCCGTCCGGTCCAGCCAGACGCTGAAAAGCCTGCTGCAAGGCCGTCGACGGCGCGCGACCTCGGCGCTGCAACGAGGAGCGTAAGCACAATCCCGCCACCCCCCAGAGGATCATGGCGAGCACTGCCAGGGCCCACACGGCGGCAAGTGTCTTGGCCAGGCTGAATGAGCGGCCTGCGTCTGGCTTCAGCGTCGTTCTCGGTGCTTGTTCCGCTGCGGACGCCTCGGGGGAGGTTGCGTTTGGCGCCTTCGCCGTCTCCACGCCTTCGCCGGAGGACGCGACGGCGGCAGGCGCCTCCTGCATCATGGTCGAGTTATGGATCGAGATCGTCTCTGCGAGAATGGCGGAGCTCGGCGCAACGGGGAATGAAGCGGGTTCGGCAGAAGGTTTCGCGCTGCCGATGAGGTTCACGGAGACCGTCCGCCAGATAGACGACGCCGGCAGGCAGGGGGCGATCAGGCAAGCGACGAGCACCCATTGGATCACCCGCAGCCGTTCGGCAGGTTGACGTATGCGGCTGATCGCGAGTCCCCCGACGGTGAGGACAAGACTGCTCAGGACCGCCGCCCGAATCAACCATGACCACAACGCATCGAAAGCGAACATGCTACTTCCCCCGCTTCGTAGGGTTTGACCGTCTTTGTTTCCGGGCGTCCGCGAGGAGCTGTTCCAGCTCGGTCAATTCCGCTGCGCTAATTTTCTCCGCGCTGAGCATGCTCAGCATGAGTTGATCGAGTGCGCCGTCGAAGACTTGATGAAGAAAGCGTGACGAGACTTGTTCTCGCGTGCAGAGCGGCTTGTAGATAAACGTCCGTCCTTCGAGGCGGTGCGAGACCAACCGCTTGTCATCCATGATCCGCAGTTGGGTCTGGATGGTATTGAAGTGCAGGCCCGATTCGTCCAGGAGTCTCGCATGGACGTCTCGTACGGACCCTTCGCCGAGGTCCCACAGGACTTTCAGGATTTCAATTTCACGATCGGTGGGATTCACGGCTCAGGTGCTCCTCCGCCAGGCGAATAACTAACCTAATAGTTTAGGTGAATTTATCAGGGCGAGGCGTCGTGTCAAGCTTTTTCCAAGAGAGAGCGAAAAAGTGCGCCCAGCCGCGGTTGCTTCGATGTTGCAACCCCGTCGCGGGGGTCGATACGGAAATGGCACGCGGATGGCCGCGGATCGGAAGGAGAGGGGAGGAACGCTAATAAACGCTTATCAACGCTCATCCGGATGAGTGGTTATTAGCGGTTATTAGCGTTCCTCCCCTCTCCGGTTCGAATCAGATCCGCGGAAATCCGCCGAATCCGCGTTCATCCGCGACCCATTCCCGTTGAAACTCCAAGGGGAGCCGGCGCCGCCAATGCCGCGCATTCAACGCCGCATCAGCAAGCAGCGCCGATGGGCCGCGCATCGCATTCAATACGTGCCGGTGAGGCTGATCATCACCGTGTCGCGCAGCTCGAGATCTATCGGCGTGGAGCGATAGCTCAGCTCGCGCGCGAAGACGTAGCCCACCTCGACCGCCGACCAGAAGAAGTTATTGTCCCGTGTCTCGATTCCGAAGGCCAGCCGCAGATCGCGGTACGTGGCATTGTCGTTCACATACGCCGGCTCGCGCACGATGGCCCACGTGCCGCCGCCAAGCTGCCCGCGCGCGTACGCCCACTGCGTCGTCTCGGCCAGCCGAATCGCCGCGGCGGGGCGAGGAAACACCGCGTCGATCCGCACCCGCTCGTGCGGCGCCCACACCGCGCCAAAGACCGGCAGCAGACTGATGTCGTCGCGATCGAAGTAATCGACGCCCAGCAGCCAATCCCACTCCGGCGAGGTGCGAGCAAATACGACGGCATGGCCCGGAAAACGCACGCCGTCGCGGGCGCTGCCTTCGAAGTCGCTGAACGCGCCGATCCGCACGACGACGTCGTACCCGATGTCCTCGACCAACCACTCGCGCCGCTGATAGCCGAGCGTGAACTCGAACAGCCGCGGCGGCATGTCGGTCACGACCGGGCCGTCGAGAAAGTGCACGCCGAACCCCGCCGTCACGCCGCGGTGCTCGCCCGGTTTGATCGTCGCGCGCGTCTCCCAGCTCACGATGCCCATGCGATCGCCGTGCCCGATGATCCAGGAGGTGTGCCCGCAGGACGCGTCGTAGCCAAAGTTCACGACGGGCGCGGCATCCGCGGACGCCAGCGGAAGTTCGCAGGATTCGAGCGGCGGAAGCTCTGCGGGCAGAAGTTCCGGCAGGAACTCTTCGGGCAATAGTTCCACCGCCGCAGAATCGTCGGGAACGTCGCCCAGCGTCAGCGGCGGCAGCCCATTGTACTCGTTGAGCGAAACGGTCGCCGCGGGGGCAGGCAACTCGTCGTACGCGCCTTGGGCGGCGCACTCGCCGCACGACCGCCCGCCCAGCGCAGCCAACGCCGCGGCGCCGCAGAGAGACCGCCGTGAACGACGCCCGGAAATCATCGATTGTCGCCGCCTGAAGCCGATTGTCGGGGCGGCAACCGTATCACCACAGCCCATGACGGTCAATGTCCGCCCCCCAATCCTTTAGCCGGCGCCGCTGGCATTCCGCGGTCATTGGCGCCGTCAGGACCGTCGCCAGCACGTCGTCGGCACGCTACCATGAGCGCCGCCAACAGCAACCGCCACCAGCACGGGCCGTGCCACGATCCAGCGATCCATGAACATCGCCATCGGCTCCGACCACGCAGGCTATCGCTACAAAGAACAGCTCAAGGCCCATCTCGCCGAGCGCGGCCACACGGTGCACGACTTCGGTACGCACTCCACCGAGCCGTGCGATTACCCCGTGTTCATCCGGCCCGTCGCCGAGGCGGTCGCTCGCGGGGAGTTCGAACGCGGCATCGTCCTGGGCGGCTCCGGCAACGGCG
>CAYSFP010000004.1:32052-78127 GCA_964430075.1 uncultured Planctomycetaceae bacterium
CCAGCAACGCGGTTGGCGACGATCGCCTCGCCGTTGCTGGCGTCCGCTGCACCCTCTGCTGGAACACGGAAACGGCCCGGCTCGGCCGCGCCCACAACAACGCCAACGTCCTCTCGCTCGGCGAGCGGACAATCAGCGAAGCCGACGCGGTGGCCATCCTCGACGTCTGGCTGGCCACGCCCTTCGAGGGCGGCCGCCATCAGCGGCGGATCGACATGATCGACGCCTGACTCTTATTGCGTTGGTAGGGTGCGTGAAACGCACCAAACTCAGGTAACCAGAGGGATGGTGCGTTTCACGCACCCTACCTGCCCACCCGCCTTATTGAGACTGGCGCTGTGTCGCAGTATCGCGACAGACTTCTTTCGGTGTGTTCGCTTACCAACCCGAAGCGTCAGCGAGGGAATCTCAACGCCCCCCTGCAACAGACAATACTGCCAATGTGGCAGTTCGCTGCCTGTTCGGGACTTCCCGGCCAATCAAACCTCTTCAACCGGACCGTCGAAGTGTCCAGTGCGAAAACAAACGCGAAGAAATCGTCCGGACCCATCGGGCGCGTGGCCGTTCCCTAAGGCTGGCAACGACTTGAGGCCAATCTGCCGGATTCCGGATTTAGCGCGCTTCGGTGGACAGAGCCCGCTGGCGGGAATCGACCCCGTGCCCGCAAACTAGGCACGAGGTCGTGCGGCACTCTTCAGCACGCCCTGCCCAAAGATAGGCACGTCCGCGCCAGCGGCGTAAGTGCAAGCAATGCAAGGACCTGGGTGAATCGCTTGCCTGCTGGCAAATACTGGTCGCGACAAGGAGGTCCCCACGGGCGACCTTCGCCGAGTTTTCGCCGCCCGTTCCCTAGCTGAATCGGAAGGAGACGTCAGCCGTGCTCACTCAAAGCCAAGAGAAGTATCAGGAAGTTTTGGAGGTCGCCGACACCCTTTATCGCCAAAGCCCCGATTGGGTCACCTTTTTCCGCGAAGTCCTCGGCGTCGAAGGGACCGTCCGCAAGGCCTTCCCCACGTTCGACGAATTGACCGCCTTCGAGCAAAGCCCGCAGTTTGACAAGATTCAAAAGCTGCTGGTCCGCCTCCGCGAAAAACGCACGAGCGTCGACGTGGAGACCGAGCCCACCCGCGTCATCACCGTGCGCCTGCCCAAGAGCATGCACGAGTACCTGCGGACCGAGGCCCACGACCTGCGGACCAGCATGAACAAACTGTGCATCTCCAAGCTGCTGCAGGTGATTGGCGAGGACATGATTCCCAACGAACGCAACGGCGCCGAGTCGACGAGCTCGGCCCCGCGGATTTCACCGGGGACCAGCTCGCCGGCGCCTTCGTCGACCTTCACGCGGACGCCGCAGTCGACGGTCGGCGTCGCCGGTTCGAGCTACGGGCAGTCGTACCAGCCCCAAACGCCGGCGCCGTTCAAGCCGGTCCAGGCACGGATCTAGACGGCCTCCCCGGGAGACTTTAGCGGATGACGCGCACCATCCGATCGCGTTGATAGCCTGTTGGCGGCGTCTCGGTCCACCGACGGATCGCCGGCCTCGTTGAATGGACGCGCAAAAGAGCCGCCCTCGTCATGAGGGCGGCTCTTTCATGCGCATCGCAAGTTCGGCGCCCGCTGCGTCTTGTCTCTGGGTTGGTATGCTGGCAGGAGAACGGCCAAGTCATCTTGATTGCCATGGCCGTCGCAGCGAGCCGCTTCGCCTATGTGGCCGAAGCGGCTCGCTTTGACAGGCATCCTTCGCTCCATGAATTTGCCGTTCTCCTGGATAGTTTGGGGCGGTAGCAGCCCGCGGCGCCGGGCTGTGCTATAACCAGTCCTCGAGCACCCCCTCGGCTCAGGCAACGTTTCTTCACCGCTCGAGTTCGCGAGGCTCGATTCGATGATTCGAGATCTGATAGCATCTTTCGCCCTGGGAGCCGTCGTCGCTGTCACCGCCGCCATCGCGGTCGCGCCGGTCCGGGCGGACGACTCCTGGCCGCAGTTCCGCGGGCCCAGCGGTCAAGGCCTCGCAAGCGACGCCGCGCTCCCACTCACCTGGAGCGAAACTGAAGGCGTCGTTTGGAAAACGCCCATCGTCGGCCGGGGCTGGTCGTCTCCGGCGGTTTCCGACGGGCGAATCTGGTTGACGACAGCCGAGGAGGGACCTGCCGCGCCGATTGACGAATCAACGCCCAAGCTGGGCGGCGTCGCGCCCACGAAGGTCACGAGCTTGCACCTGTCGGCCATCCAAATCGACCTGGCCACGGGGCAGGTTCTCAAGACGAAGAAGCTGTTCACGATCGATGCGCCGCCGTCGATTCATCAGCTCAACAGCTACGCCTCGCCCTCCCCGGTGATCGATGACGGGCGCGTGATCTGTCATTTCGGCACGATGGGCAGCGCGTGCCTCGACGCGGCGACCGGCGAACTGTTGTGGGAAAAGCGGTTTGAGATTGACCACATCGTCGGCCCGGGCAGCTCGCCGGTCGTTCATGATGGACTGGCGATTTTCACCTGCGACGGGGGCGATAAGCAGTTCATTGTTGCCGTCGATGTCAAGACGGGTGACGAAAGGTGGCGCCAGGACCGCCCGCCGTTGCGCATCGAGGATCCCGACATGCGCAAGGCATACAGCACGCCGCTCGTGATCGAGTTTGCGGGCCGGGAGCAATTGGTCATCCCTGGCGCCCAGTGGTTCGTATCCTACGACCCGCGCACGGGCGAAGAGCTATGGCGCATTGATCACGGCGATGGCTACTCGAACGTCCCGCGACCGGTGTTCGACGGTGCGCGGGTGTATCTCGACACGGGTTTCAACAAGGCGCAGCTTTGGGCGGTGCGCGTCGACGGCGCCGGCGACGTCACCGAAACGCACGTCGATTGGCGGCACAGGCAGCAGATGCCGACGATGCCTTCGCCGGTGGTGGCCGGCGGATTGGTTTACACCATCAGCGACGGCGGCGTGGCGAGCTGCCTCGAAGCCGACACCGGCAAGGTCGTGTGGCGCGAGCGCGTCGGCGGCCAATATTCGGCCTCGCCGCTGCTGGGGGCGGGCCGGGTGTACTTCTGCAGCCACGAAGGACGCACAACAGTCATCGCCGCCAGCGCAGCATACGAGGTGCTGGCGAAGAACGAACTGGACGGCAAATTGATGGCGTCCCCGGTTGCCATCGCAGGCGACTTCGTGCTGCGCACGGACACGCATCTCTACCGCATCACCGACGATGCGGCGCCCACGACGGCGCTGCGCTAATTCAGCATCGTTCCATCCAAGGGGAGGTGCGACGAATTCATGCGGGACCATGGGACCATAGGACTGACGCAGAAGGAGTTCGTCCGCGGTCCTAGAGTCCCAAGGTCCTCGTAGCCCGGTGGACCGTGGACCTAATCAACGTCGACGTCCACGCCCCCGTCGCCACGCTTGACCTCAACGTCGGCGCCCGGCGTATCGATGTCGAGCACCTTGTCTTCCCCGCGGTTCACGTCCACGTCGACTTCGCCCGTATCGCGATCTCGCTCGACTTCGACCCCGCCGCCGCGGGGGCCTTCGATGTCGAGGAGCTTTTCCTTGTTGTCGCAGCCGGTCGTGATCGCCGCACACAGGGCCAGCAGCCCCAACGGCAGCGTGAACGCGGCGAACAGCTCTTTAACTTTCATGGTGGAATTGCTCCGAAAGATGGTGCGGTGAACGGCTCCGTGGCGGCCGCGTCTCCCGTGAGCGATGCAACAGCCGTGCCAAACGCCTCGACGTACAAACAGAACTCCATGCAACCGCGGGCGCAGCATGAGCGACGGTAGCGAAGGCTGGTTCACGTGTCCGGCCCGCCTGCCCTTACTTCGTTCGCTCCAACCACATCATCACGCCGTCAAGTTCGCCAGCGGGCTCCGGAGGAACGTAACTCATGTAGATGCGGCTACGCGCCGCGGCCTGGATGCGGCGGCGAAGCAACACAAGGCGGTCCGACGCATCGGCATACGTCCTCTCCCGCTGGACCCCGCCGCCAAAGACAGAGTACGTCTCCGGCGTGACGGAAGGCCATTCGTCTGCGGGCGTGTTGGCCGAGACGTCAAAGGCTTGTATTAGGACGATGTCGCGCCGGTCGCCGCGCTCTCGCGTCATGAGCACGACGGTGTTCTCGCCCGGCTCCAGCCTCGCGAAGAGAGTCTTCTTAAACGACCCCAGAATCCCCGCGTGGCTTGGTAGTGCGTCAATTGGCGGAAAACCGTCCTTGGGAATGTGGTTGATCCGCACGTACGCCGTGTATTGCTGGTTCGGCGGAACGTACACGCGAAACGCATCTCGATTCGCACCTGCAAATCGCCCTGGAATCTTGATGGCGCACATCCGCGCGGGATCGTCGATCACGAGCGTCCCGCGCTCTTCGTTGAGCTGCTTGTTCTCGGCGCGGAGTGGGCCAACCTCGCGGTAGAGGCCGGAGGCGGTGATCGCCAGCGCGACGATCATCATTGCCATGAGCAGATTCAAGATCGAGAATCGCGGTAACAGGCGGCGTAGTCGCGTCATCGCATGGCCTACTAGCAGCAGCGATTTCGGGGCAGGTTGGCGACCGCACGGGACGCCCTGCGGAGAGTAGCCAATTCAAGCCTACCAATGACTTTGGATTCTCGAAAGTCGAGCGCGGCGCCTGCAACGGCCTCGTCGATCCGGTATTCTATGGCGGCGGCCGCACGCCGACTCATTTTATTTCGAGAAAACATGATGCTCTCTCTAAAACGCCGCCTAACGCTCGTATCAATCACGTTCTTCGCGATGACGGCCAGTGGCTCGCTCGCCGCGGCGAGCGAGCCCGCGGCCGTTGAAGGACTCAAGCATTATCTTGCAACTGCGTCAACGGATCGACGGCCGTTAGAGGAACAAGCATTCGCCGCCGCGCCGCTGTCCCGCGAAGCGGCCAAGGCCGCCCGCGAACTGCTCATCGCCGACTGGCGCGAGCGTTTGCATCAGGAGCGGCGCGCCGAACTCGACAGCGGCGAGATCACCCTCGGCGAGCACACGATGCCGATCTTCTACAAAACGTTCGGCGAGCGGCCCGAGGGCGGCCGCAGCTTGTTCATCTCCATGCACGGCGGCGGCAACGCGCCGCCGCGCGTCAACGATCGGCAGTGGCGCAACCAGCAGGGGCTCTATGAACTCGAGGAGGGCGTCTACGTCGCCCCGCGGGCGCCGACCAACACCTGGAACCTGTGGCACGAAGAGCACATCGACGGCCTGTTCGATCGCCTCATCGAAGACATGGTCCTGTGCGAAGACGTGAATCCCAATCGCGTGTACATCATGGGCTACTCGGCCGGCGGCGACGGCGTGTATCAACTGGCGCCGCGGATGGCCGACCGCTGGGCCGCCGCCGCGATGATGGCGGGCCATCCCAATGAAACCTCCCCGCTGGGACTGCGTAATCTGCCGTTCGCCCTGCAAGTCGGCGAGCTCGACGCCCCCTACGACCGCAACAAGGTCGCCCGCGAGTGGGGCGAAAAGCTCGCCGCGCTGCGCGAGCAAGATCCCGAAGGTTACGAGCACTACTTCGAGCTCCACGCCGGCAAAGGCCACTGGATGGACCGCGAAGACGCCAAGGCCGTTCCCTGGATGGCCGAGTTCACGCGCATTCCCTGGCCGAAGCGCGTCGTGTGGAAGCAAGACGACGTCACTCACACGCGGTCTTACTGGCTCGGCGTGCCGGCGGAGCAGGCCGAGGCGGGCGACGAGATCGTCGCGATTGTCGACGGCCAACAGGTTCGCATCGAAACCGATGATGTGACCGAGGTTATCGTGCGGCTGAACGATTCCTTGGTCAATCTCGACGAGCCGGTGATCATCACGCACGGCGAGAACGAAGTCTTCCGCGGCGTCGTTCCCCGCACGATCGGCGCGATGGCCAGGTCGCTCGCCGAGCGCGGCGATCCGGACCTGATGTTCGCAGCCAATCAGGTCGTTGAATTCGCCGACTAAGGCGCCGGCGGCGACGCCCCGGCGTATTCGTACGCGGATTCGATCCAGATGACAATCCGCGGCCAACCCCCGTCGGCGTCCACGCCGGTGTGCGACGGATTGTTGTCGCCGCTGGCTTTCGGCTCCAGGTGCAAGAGAACGACGCTCGACCCCCCGTCGAACGACTCCGCCCGTTCAATGCTCGCATCGCTGGAAACGACCCAGACCGTTTCGTCGTTCAGCCAGCTTGCTCTCTCCGGCAGCGCGAGCGTCACGCCGTCGTCCTGAACCCGACCCCACCGCAGGAACCAGTTGCCGTCGTACTCGGTGAGCAGCGCTTCGAAACCGAACTCGCCGGCATGCAGGGCGCCGCCCGTGTCGCGCGTTGCTTCGCGCAGCACTTGGAACCACTCCTCGCGTCCCACACTTTCTGGCGCCGGCGCCGACCCGCAGAAGTACCGCACGTTGTACGTTCGGCCCTCGGGCAGAAGCAGGCGCCACTTCCACGCACTAGGCAGCTTCGTCGAAACCTGCTTCACGTGGATGCGAGAGTCGTCGTCGACCTGGAAATAGCCCATCTCCTCACGCAACCGTCGCAGGGCCTCGCGCAGCGGCACGACCTCTTGCCCTGCACGGTACAGCCCGATGCCGAGTGCGGCGATGGTGAGAACCAGGGCGAGATTGAGCAGCGAGAAGCGAAGCCCGCGACGCGGCGACGCACGACTCGCAACTGCGTCAACGTCGGTGGCTTGAGCCGTCATCTGTTGACACTGGCGTTGGGCAAGACAGTCGTGATGTTCATCAGCGTCAGAACGGCGTTGCGCTTAACGCCGTCGACGTCGACCAGCACGCCGGCCGTGTAGTCGCCGACAATGATGAATTCTGGCTTCTCGACAAAATACTCGCGCCCGTCGTTCATGCGAATGAGCAGCGGGCATTGATGAATCAGCTCTTTCAGTTCGTCAGACTCCATAGAGTGGCTCCGGGCTGAGGGGATAGTGAACTCCCCATTCTATCTCGCCCGCTGGATTTTGCCATTTCGGAGTGCCCTTCACGATCGCAAGCAATGGAGATTCGCCATCCCGATGCCGCTGGTCATGCTGCCGATGATGCCGACGAAGCCCTGGTCGGCGCCGCAGACGAACAGGTTCTTGAGATGCGCCCGTCGAGCCGCGTCGGCCAGGATCAGTCCGGCGGGCCGAATGGTCGCCCTGCCGGATTGCCAGGTCATGGCGGCGCGTCTGGCTGATGTTCTTCGATCCAAAGGAGGAATCCGTCCGCGGGACCAACGGAAGGTCTCGACGTGCCGACGTGTTCGTAGATCGGATCGTCGCTCTGGGGATACTGGGGCGTGAAATCCATCGCCCGCAAACGGAGCAACTCGACAGGTCGACCGGCATCGAAACTGTCTTGGCCAGCGCCGATCACGCCGGATGTTTGCACGCCCCTTTCCTTGTCCAGCCAGTCGCTCGTAGGATTTATGCCGCATATCGATCCGAAAGTCCCTTGTGGACTGCCGCCTTTCGTTTCTTTCCAACGGGTCACGACCGCCCATCGTCCGTCGCGCTGCTTCCTTAGGCCGATCGTCAGCACGTACTCGCCGCCGCGGATCGTCGAGCTGCAGTTCGGCGCCACGTCGCCGATCTCCGGAATTCGCATCGTCGCGACATGGACCGCATAGACCTGCACCTGTGGCAAGAAGATGCGCCATTTCCACGTATGCCGTTCCAAGGCGTCGTCGTCCAGAGGCAGCACATAGATGCGCTCAGGGTCGTCGATCGACAATTCTCCGACCTCGGCGCGCAGCCGCCGTACTTCGGCCCGCAGGGGGGCGACTTCGCGCCCAGCCTGCCAGAGGCCGACGCCCAACCCGGCAATCGTCAGCAGGAGCATGACGGTCAGCAGCGAGACTCGCGGTCGAAAACCCACGTCGGCGTCCTTCCTGCCGTCATCGAACAGTGACGCAAACGCAAAGCCCTGCGGCACAGCATCGATCGACTCGATTTAGACCAACTGTTCCCAATCCTGGCTGCCGTCAAAGACGCGGATGATCTCGATTCCTTCGTCAATCGGTCATCTACTTGGGTATCCCTCGTGCGTCCATCTCGGCGTCCAGCTCGGCCCAAAAAGCCTCATGATCAAGGGGCAGCGAGCCCCCTCTCGTGCGCTGGATTCAAGCCCCTCAGCGATCAACTCGCGGACCTTCGCCAACTGGCGGCGGTACTCCGCGAATCCCGCCATGACGTCGTCCAACGATCCGTTGTGCTGGCCCTTGCCGAATCGCAGCTCCAAGTAGAAATGGAGAAGTTCCGCCTCGGTCATTTCGGTCTTAGCGTCAGATTGCCACGGCTTGGTCCTCCTCATCCACGATACTCCGAACGTCGCCCCGGCTCCTAACAAAGCGTGCGGGAAGGCGCCCCCGCGTTTTCGGATTTCATTCCTTCAAGCAATGCATGTTCGCCATCCCGATGCCGCTGGTGATGCTGCCGATGATCCCGACGAAGCCCTGGTCCGTGCCGCACACGAAGAGATTCTTCAGAGGCGTGCGTCCGTCGAGCTGTTTGTCCGGCGCGCCGTAGATGGCGCCGTTGTCGTGGCCCGTAAAGCGCACGATCGTCGTCGGCGTAAACATGTCCGTGTCGACCACGCGGCCGCGGTAGTCGGGCACAAACCGCATGGCGCTGTCGGTAATGCGCTCGTACCACCGCTGCTTTTCGCGCCCGTAAGCGGACTCGTCCAGCCCGCGCCAGTAGTCGTAGTTGGCCAGCGCCGTGATCCGCATCACGCCGGCGCCGCCTTCGTCGAGCGGCTGGCCATAGTCGAAATTGTTCGGCGAACAGATCACCCCGCTGCGCACGTCGCACGGCTCGGCGGCGGCGCGCCAGTCGAACTTTTCCGAGTCGTTGAAGAACGTAATTGTGCGGTCATGGCCCAGACGGCACGGCTCCACGTCGAGCGTCGCGATCGTTTCGCAGAAACTGAGCCGGCCCGGCGCCCGGCTGACCACCGGCTCGCCGTCGTTACACATCCGCATCGTTTCGCACCACCCGGCGCTCGACAGCACGTTTCGCCCGGCGAGCGTCTCGCCGCCCTCCAGCACGACGCCCGCCACGCGTTCATCCTCGACGACCAGCCGGCTCACGCCGCTGCGCAGCTTCAGTTCGCCGCCCAGCGAGCGGAATTTCCGCACGAGTTGCTTGAGAATCAGCCGCACGCCCGCATGGGGCCGGCCCAGCCCCTCCATG
Organism: uncultured Planctomycetaceae bacterium; assembly: GCA_964430075.1. Classification (GTDB taxonomy): domain Bacteria; phylum Planctomycetota; class Planctomycetia; order Pirellulales; family Lacipirellulaceae; genus Lacipirellula. Next base: position 41,230 of record CAYSFP010000004.1, read on the forward strand.
AAAATGCTGCGGAACATGATCGAGAACTGGCCCCAGTCCATGTCGTGCTCGCGGGCCGAGCCGTAGAACATCAGCGGGCAGAACAGCATCTCGGCCAGCAGCGGATCCTGGATCAACTCCGCCACGCGCTGCCGCGCAGAGATGGCGGCGTGCGACTCGTCGAGGTCGTCGTAATCGACGATGGCCGCCACGAGCCGTTCAAAATTGTCGCGCTCCGCAGGAAACGCCCGCGCGACCTCGGATCGCAAGAGATCGAAATCGTTGTCGAACGCCAGCCGCGCGCCGGGAAAGACCACTTCGGAGCCAACCTGGGGCGCCAGGGCCAGATCATCCCAGGACAAGCGAAGTTGGCGGAGCAACCGCGCCAGCGGTCCGCGCTTGGCGCCCTTAGGCGTCACGTTCGTGACCGCGTGCAGCCCGACGTCGTAGTCGCGCCCTCGCAGGCGATAGAAGCCGTTGAGTCCGCCGATCGTGGTGTGCCGCTCCAGAATGCACACCTTCTGGTCGTAATACGCCAGCCGAATCCCCGCCGCCAGGCCGGACATGCCGGCGCCGATGATGATGGTGTCGTACATGGCGGGGGAGAAGTGGGCAGTGGGCGGCGAGCTTTGCGCGGGGGACGGTAGGACAATGGGACCATGGGACTGTAGGACTAACGGAGGGCGTCGCTTTGTATCCGTTAGTCCCATGGTCCTCTTGTCCCACGGTCCTATTGTCCCCCTCGCCAGGCCCCAAGTCCCCTACTTCTTCATCCGCTCCACATCCTTCAGCAGCGGCTCCAGATACGCCACCGTCGTCTCCATGCTCGCGAGGTTGAGGTAATCGTCCTCGGGAATCTGGATGCGGTGCCGCTTGCGCAACTCCATCACGATGTCGAGGAAGTCCATGCTGTCCAGCTCCATCTGCTCCCGGAATCGCACGTCGTCCTTCAGGTTGGACAAATCCTCGTCGGGAGCAATGTCGGACAGGATGTCGAGCACTTCCTCGCGAATTTCCGCTGGCGTCATCGTCTTTCAAGTTCCTTTTTTAACCGCCAAGGACGCCAAGGACGCCAAGGTCGGAAAAGTAGAGATTTTCTAACCGCGAATCACGCGAATCGGCGCGAATAGGAAAGGCCTGAGTTGCGTAGATTCACGTGATTCGCGGTTTCGTTAATTGACCATGTTTTCGGTTTTATCTCCTTCGTGGCGTCGCGCCTCTGGAACTCCCTCCGACCTTGGCGCTCTTGGCGTCCTTGGCGGTTCCTCCCCTCCGGCTCCTTAAACCTTCCCAATAATCACCGCCGAGTTGATCCCCAACATCCCGAACGAGTTGTTCAGAATGTAACGAACGCCGTCGGTCTTCCGCGGCTCGTTGAGCACCAGCCCCGGCAGGGCGCACTCAGGATCGAGCTCGTCGACGTTAATCGTCGCATGCACGACGCCGTCGTCAAATGCCGGCAGGTTGCCCGCCAGTTCCAGCGCCCCCGCGGCGCCCATCGCGTGGCCGATGAAGCTCTTGGTGTTGTTCACCCGCAACCGCGGCGAACCGTTGCCTGAACCGTTGCAGAAGACGCGGCGGATGGCGTCGCACTCCTGCACATCGCCGCTCGGCGTGGCCGTGGCATGCGTGCTCACCAGGTCGATGTCTTCGGCGTTGAGGCCGGCGCGCTTCAGTGCGAGCTGCATGCACCGCGCCTGGCCTGCCGAATCCGGCAGCACGAAGTCGGTCGCGTCGCTCGTCATCGCATGCCCGACCAGCTCGCCGTAAATCTTCGCCCCGCGGCGCTTCGCGTCGCTGAGCCGCTCCATCGTGTAAAGGCACCCGCCCTCGGACACGACGATCCCGTTGCGTCCCTTATCGAACGGCCGCGACGCTTTGGTCGGATCCTCGTTTGCCGCGAGCGCCCCCTGGCTGGCGAACCCCGCGAAAATGCCGAACGTGCGGATGCTCTCGCTCACCCCGCCGGCGATCGCGAAGTCGCACTCGTCGAGCAGCAGCATCTGGGCCGCCTGGATGAGCCCCGCATTGCCTGCCGCACACGCCGCCCCGATCGTGTAGTGCGGCCCGGTGATCCCCATGTTCAGCGAGATCTCGCCGGCCGGATTGTTCGCCACCGTCCGCGGGTTGTGGTGGTGCGACCACACCTTGGTGTCGTAGTTGAACTGCGTGATCTCGTAGATCTCGTTCTCGGTTTCGACGTTGCCATGCTCGGTCACGCCGACGTACACGCCCACGCGATCGCGATCGAGTGCGTCCCACGCCGCGCCCGAATCGGCCACCGCCTCCCGCGCACAGTAAATCCCCACGCTGCCGGCCCGCGTCCCCCGCCGCACGTCCTTGCGGCCCTGGTAGCGCAGCTCGTCGAAGTGGCACACCCCGGCGAGCGTGTCGCCCACATAGCGAATGTGATACTTCTCCACCCCGCTGCGGCCTTCCAGCAGGGCGGCGCGATAGTCGGCCAGCGAATCGCCGTTCGGCGCCGTCAGCCCGATGCCGGTCAGCACGATGCGTCGCTCGTCAGGCAGGTCGCGTGGCATGAGGCGTGGGGCAGGGCAGGGCAGGGCACAGCCATCGGATGCGGCTGCGTAAACAGAACGGAATCCTTCAAGCTACTGCCGCCGCCGCGGGCTGACAAGCGGCGGGTTCAGCCGAGTCTGGTAAGGATTTCTGAGCCTGCGGGAATCCCAATCGGGATTCCGTCGTGCAGCCCAGGGTTGATCGCGCAACGATCTACCCTGGGGCGCTGGATCCGACGGATTGGCAACTCTGAAAGAGTTGCATCAGAACGACGAACTTCTGATTCAACGCCTTCAGCGTTGCGGTCATCCTTGGCGGTCGAATTCCCAGGGGAGATCGCTGGCGCGAGCAACCCTGGGCTGTAGGAAACAATCTCTTCAGAATTGATGCGTCTTCAGAAGAAGGTGTCCTTGCAATGAATCGGGTATACTGTCGGAATGGACGAGGATAGCACCGCCGCCGACGCGCGAGACGACGTCGATCCTGACAGAGACCAAGGCATTCCTCGCGGCCTGCAGGAAAAGTCATCGGGAAGGGTACGTCATGCACGAGCAGCATCCTAGCCTATTTCCGGACAAGAAAGAACTGAATTTATATTTCGAGAGCGTCGACCGTCGGTTAAAGGAGGAAATTGCCAGTCGACCGGTGAATCTGCGCCTGCCTCGCAAGGGCTACCGCTTTCGCGCTGTTTGTGATGCGGTTGTCGACGTTGTGACATACTTGCGGAGCGGTGAGGACGGCGTGCTCCTCCCCATTCAAATCGAACAACGCGCCATTCCGCAAGGAGAAGTCATTTGGCTGGACTACGAACCTGTTCCGTCAGAGTCGACGCACTGTCGTCTCGTTCCCGAGCGATATGGGGAACTGGAATTGTCTTTGATCGATGCCAAGTTTCGAAAAGATCCAGAGTATTCGGGTTTTGACTTCTCTGTGTCATACGTCCAGTTAGACAAGGATTTCGAGTGGCTGGAAGATTGAGCGCCGGCTGCCGCTTGGCCACTGAGCTGTACGAGTCGGTCCACGCCAGCCACTCGCAAAGTAGCCTGTACCGAATTCGCTCAAGGGCCAGGCCACGCTTTCATTGCCTGCGATGGCATTCTCGCTCGGCACATCGCACTGACAAGAGGCCAGTGGCACACGACATACGCTGATGGCGGGCGTTACACCGAAAAAGATTTCTGCCAAGATGACGTCTATAAATTAGGCCGCGCTCTATGGTAGGGTCGATTCGTGGGGTCAATCGCCAGCGCGATCGAACATGCCTCGGCGAGGGGGCGCGCTGCACGCAGCCCCAGTGAGCCATTCGCTATCGCTTCGGTCCCCCCGTGTAACAGGAATGCAACCGCTTAGCGGGCAGGGATTTCACCGCAGAGGACGCGCGTTCCTGATCTTGCTCTGCGGACTCCGCGACCTCCGCGGTGACAATCGTTGATAGGTAGTTGCACAATCCTGGTAATCGGTGGGGCGTCCAACCCCTTCCTAACCCGCCTTCGTCCCCAACCCCTTGACCGCCGCGCGCATCCGAAACGGCATCAAAGTGGACAAAGTGGACATGGCAGACCACACCCCGAACCCCCAACCTCTTTCCTGCCATACATTTCCAACGCACGTGTCCCCATGTCCTGTCCACGCCGCGCAATCAAATAACCCACGAAGTGTCCACCAACTCGCCCTTTCGCGGTTCTCCGCAAAGGAACATTACTGATGTCCTTCGTGTTTGGCATCCGCCGGCCGCGCTTGGCCATTTTCGTCGTCGCACTTAGTGCGGCCTCGACCGCCGCTCAAACCGGCGGCGAAGCCGTTCGACCGCCGCTGAGAGATCCCTCCCTTCTCCTGCTCAACGACCCAGCCATCCACGCCGAGCTCGGACTCAACCCCGCCGAAGCCGCGGCCCTCAAGTCGCTGCTGTTAGAGTACAACGACGTCCTCCTTGCCATTCGCGACACGGGCGCCGCCGGCGCCCCAGACGCGCTGCAGCCGCAGATCGACGAATTGCGCGCCAAGCTCAAGCGTCAGCTCACCGCGCCGCAGCAATCGCAGCTCACCGGCCTGGTACTCTAAGCGCAAGGGTACGAGGCCCTGACGCGCGAGGATATTGCCGAGCAGCTCAATCTCACACCCTCTCAGCGCTCTAATCTCGTCGCGATCATGGACGACTTTTGGACAGCTTCACAGCAGCTTCAGAGCGACGCCCAGCAGCGTTCACCTGACGAATTGCAGGCCGAACTCGACAACCTCCAAGCCGGACGCCACCGCCGCATCACCGCCGAGCTCGACGAGCGCCAAATCCAACTCTGGGGCGAGATTCTCGGCGCCCCGTTCGACTTCTCCAAGCTCCGCACGAGCCCGGCCGCGGCGCCCGAGTTCGTCGACGTCGAAACCTGGATCAACTCCCCGCCGCACAAGCTCGCCGACCTGCGCGGCCAGGTCGTGGTCCTCCACTTCTTCGCGTTCAACTGCATCAACTGTATCCACAACTACCCGTGGTACCGCGCGTGGTTCGATGAACTGGCCGGACAACCCGTTGCGATCATCGGCATCCACACCCCCGAGACCTCGCTTGAAGAGGACAACGACCGGCTCGAAGCGTCGCTCGCCGAACACGGATTGAAGTTTCCCGTTGCGGTCGACAAATCAAAACGCACCTGGGCCGCGTGGCACAACGGCGTCTGGCCCAGCGTCTATCTCGTCGACAAACGCGGCCGACTGCGGTACTGGTGGTATGGTGAACTCGACTGGCAAGGCGCCGGCGGCCATAAGCTCATGCGCCAGCGCATCGACCAACTCCTGGCCGAGCCGGACGCCGAGCCCGCGTCGTGAGCCGCCGCCGGGACTCGCGGTCAGCGGCCAATTGCGCCTTCCACTTCCGATCCGTGAAATCCGTGTCGTCCGTGGTTGTTCCATCAGAAGTAGTGGCCCCGCGCGCCGCCGACTATACTCGCAACCCACGCGGCAATCTCATCCCGACAGCCTCCAGCCTCAAGTCTCCAGCCCCATGTCCACCTGCCTCGGCATCGACGTCGGCACCTCCGGAACCAAATGCCTGGCCATCGCGCCCGACGGTCGCGTGCTCGCCGCGGCCACCAGCACCTACGGCTGCGCCCACCCCAAGCCGCTGTGGAGTGAGCAGAACCCCGATGACTGGTGGACCGCCACCGTCAAGGTGATCCGCGCCGTCGTGAAGCAGGCCAAGCTGAAGCCCGCCGATGTCGCCGCCATCGGCCTCTCGGGCCAGATGCACGGCTCGGTGTTTCTCGACAAGGCGGGGCAGGTCATCCGTCCCGCGCTGCTCTGGAACGACCAGCGCACCGCCGCCGAGTGCGAAGAGATCGAACGCCGCGCCGGCGGCCGCAAGCGGCTCATCGAGATGGTCGCCAACCCCGCGCTCACCGGTTTCACGGCGCCCAAAATCCTCTGGCTCCGCAACAAGGAGCCGCGCAATTTCGCCCGCTGCGTGAAGGTGCTGCTGCCCAAGGACGAAATCCGCCGCCGCCTCACCGGCGAGTTCGCCACCGAGGTGAGCGACGCCAGCGGCACGCTGCTCTTGGACGTGGTCAACCGCCGCTGGTCGCAACCGCTGCTCGACAAGCTGGAACTCGACGCCAGCCTGCTGCCCGAATGCTACGAATCGGAAGAAGTCACCGGCACGCTCACCGCAGCAACGGCCAAGCTGCTCGGCCTGACGACCAACTGCAAGGTCGTCGGCGGCGCCGGCGACTGCGCGGCCGGCGCCGTCGGCAATGGCATCGTCAAGCCGGGGCTGCTCAACACGTCGATCGGCACCAGCGGCGTCGTGTTCGTCCACAGCGACCAGCCGCAGTTCGACCCGCAGGGCCGGCTCCACACGTTCTGCCACGCCGTGCGCGGCAAGTGGCACATGATGGGCGTCATCCTGTCGGCCGGCGGGTCGCTGCAGTGGTTTCAGGACGCGTTCTACTCGACCGCCGGCCAAGGCGGCGTCCGCAAGGCGACCGTGCCGTTCGACACGCTCGCCGCCGAAGCCGCCGCCACGCCCACGGGCGCCGAGGGGCTGTACTTCCTGCCGTATCTCGCGGGCGAACGCACGCCGCACCTCGACCCCCACGCCCGCGGCGCGATGATCGGCCTGACCCTCGCCCACGGCCGCGGCCACGTGGTGCGGTCGATCATGGAAGGCGTCACGTTCGCTCTCCGCGACAGCCTCGCGCTGATCGAGGACCTTGGCGTGCCGGTGAAGCAAATCCGCACCAGCGGCGGCGGCGCCAAGAACCCGTTCTGGCGGCAGATGCAGGCCGACGTGTTCGGCAAGCAGGTGGCCGCGATGGCCGCCGACGAGGGCGCCGCCTACGGCGTGGCCCTGCTCGCCGCGGTGGGCGCCGGCCACTACAAGAACATCACCGAGGCGTGCGAGGCGACCGTCCGCACCGTCGACGGCGTGAAGCCGGAGGCGAAGGCGCGGAAGGCGTACGATCGGCAGTTTCCTGTGTTTCAGGAACTGTACGGCGCACTTCGCGACCAATTCCCGAAGTTGGCTGAGTAGCCTCTGTCGGTGTACGGGGATGCCAGGACGGATTGACCATCGCATCCACGAGACGCGTCACTGCTATGAAGTTCAGCGAGCTTGTAAGACTGCTGGAGTCGAACGGCTTCGCGCTCGCGAAGGAGAAAGGATCCATCCGATACTATCGCAAGTCAGGCGTCGATCGTCTCATACGAATTGACTATCATGGATCAAAGGAAGTACCGACCGGAACCTGCAATGCGATTCTGAAGGCCGCCGGCATCAATCGCAAAGGAAGCTGACGTGATCGATCTGCCCTATTCGCTTGTCATCGAAGCGACCGCCGAGCCCGACTTCTTCGGATTTTTTTCGCCGGAGTTGGAAGGGTTTTCCGGAATCGGCCATTCCATTGAAGATTGCTTGTACAAGGCCCGTTGGGGAATGCGCGACCATCTCGCGGTGATGGCAGACCAAGGAATCCTCCCGCCGATGCCCAACGCGAATCCGACGGTGACGATTCAGAACGAGCCAGCCGCGGTCGCCTGACGGCCGACACCCCATAGCGAGATTTCGCCGGCCGTCATACGCTCTTGGAATGGCAGATTCGGCTGCAGCTAAAGCGACGCTTGACCCCACCTCGTCGGATCGCTGGTGGTTCGAGTTTGCGCTCATTGTGCTCGTCTGCTTCATCGCCGGAGGCGCCCCCGCGCCGCATGTCAACGAAACGCATTATCTCACCAAAGCCAAACACTACTGGGACCCTGCCTACTGCCCCGGCGACCTGTTCCTCGATTCGACCGACGCGCACCTGACATTCTACTGGACCGTTGGCTGGCTCACCAAGTGGCTGTCGCTGTCGGCCGTCGCGTGGATTGGTCGCCTTGTCGCGTGGCTGCTGCTGGCTCTGGGTTGGCTGCGGCTGGCGCGCTCGATCACATGTATTCCCTGGGCGGCGGCCCTGTCTGCCCTGGCCTGGTTGGTCCTAGTCGACGCCTGCGACTTCGCTGGCGAGTGGGTCGTCGGCGGCATCCGCGGCAAAGGCGGCGTGGAAAGCAAGTGCTTTGCCTACCCGCTGGTACTGTTTGGCCTCGCGTCAATCAGTGCGGGACGCTGGCGAACGTGCTGGCTGTGGTTCGGCGCCGCCTCGGCCTTTCACCCGCTCGTGGGCGGCTGGGCCGTCGTGGCCGGGTTGGGGGCATGGATTGGCGAACCGCGCACGTCGCGGCCGAGGGCACTGAAATTGCTTCCCGGACTAGCGGCCGGGGCGATACTTGCTCTTCCCGGACTGCTGCCCGCGCTGGCGCTGGACCGCGGCGCCACGCCCGAAGAAGCCGCGGAGGCGGCGCGCATCTATGTCTTCGAACGCTTGCCGCATCACCTGGCGCCCCTGGGGCAGCCGGCCTCCGACCTCGCCGCGCGCAGCGTGCGTTTCGGCGTCGTCGTTACGGCGCTGGCTGCTCTCGCGGTTTGGCTGGCGAGGGCGGGCGACGCCCGACCCGGCGAGTGGCGCCCCGACGCCCTGCGGCGAGTGATGCGGTTCGCGCTGGTCGCGCTGGTCGGCAACTGCATCGGCCTGTCGATCAACCTGTTCCTCGCCGGCGCGCCGCTGCGCGCCGCTGCGCTGCTGCGCTACTACTGGTTCCGGCAGGCCGACACGATCTTGCCCGCCGCGGTGGCCCTGGCGCTGGTGTGCGTGGCGATCGAACTGCGGCGCCACGCGCCGCGGGCGGCCCAGTTGGCGACGGCGGTCGTCGTGCTGGCCTGCGCGGCGCACCTGATGCGAATCACCGCCGAGCGCTGGCGCACTCCGTTTCCGCCCGGCATCGCGCGCATGCACGATCCGGTCGCGTGGGTCGCCGCATGCGAGTGGATTCGCGGTCACGCGCCGCCCCGCGCCGTGTGCCTCATCCCGCGCCACGCCCAATCGTTCAACTGGTACGCCAGTCGGGCCGACGTGGTGAACTGGAAGGACATTCCTCAGGATGCCAAAAGCGTCATCCAGTGGTTCGCACGAATCGAGGATGTGTTTCCTGCCGTGGGCATCGAAGGCGAAACGTACATTCTCAGCTCCCCGGAACAATGGGGCGCGGTGCGGGCGCTCCAAGTCGCGCACAAGTATGGCGCCGATTACATCGTTGCCCGCAGCGAACCGCCGCTGGGTTTGCGCGAAGTGTTCGCCGCCACGAGCGATCCCTTGCGGCCCGGCTACTCGGTGTATGCCGTGGACGACGCCGACGATTCCCACGCCGATCCCACGCCCCGCGAGGCCGCGACGCCATGAGCGAGGCGTGGAACGATCCGCAGCTCGACCGCCTGCTCGCGGCCGATATCGCCGCGCATCCCATCGAACGGGCCGGGCGCCGCGCTTTCGCGCCGGCGCTTAGCTACGGCCGCCACGACGGCCCGCCGCGCGGCGATGCGCGACTCGCCGCGGTCGCGATCGTCCTCTGCTGGGACGGCCACGAGTGGTCGCTGCCGCTGACGGTGCGCAGTGCGTCGCTCACCCGCCACGGCGGCCAGGTGAGCCTGCCGGGCGGACTGGTCGAAGTCGGCGAGTCCGTGCGCGAAGCCGCGCGACGCGAACTAGCCGAAGAACTTGGCCTCGAGCCGCCGCTCGACTGGCTCGGGGAGCTGGCGCCGCTGTTGGTCTACGCCACCAACGCCTGCATCACGCCCTGCGTCGCCCGCATCAGCGGCTGGCCCGCGTGGCAACCCCAGCCCGCCGAGGTCGAGTGCGTGCTCCGGCTGAGCGTCCGCGAGCTGCTCAATCCCTCGTTCGTCGCTCCCATCCTCATCGAGCGCGGCCCGCTGCAGTTCTCGGCGCCGCGCTTCGTCGTCGACGACCACTCCGTCTGGGGCGCCACCGCCGTTCTCCTCGGCGAACTGCGCGCCCGCGTCGCCCGCGTCGCCAACAACCCCGACCTCTGACGTCCCTCAATTCTGACTCTTGACCCCTCGAACCCCCGGCTTGCGCCGGGGGCTATTTCCCTCCTGACTCCTGACTCCTGACGCCTTCCCCCATGCCCACCCCGCCGCTCCGCGCCGTCACCTTCGACCTCGACGGCCTGATGTTCAACTCCGAAGAGCTGTACCAGGAGGTCGGCGCCACGCTGCTCGCGCGGCGCGGCAAGAAGATCACCAGTGAACTGCTCGACCAGATGATGGGCCGTCAAGCCCATATCGCCCTGGGCGTCATGATCGACTGGCATCAACTCGACGCGACGCCCGAGCAGCTCGCCGCCGAATGCGCGGAAATCTTCGTCGACTTGCTGCCCGCGCGGCTTCAGCCCATGCCGGGCCTGCTCGACCTGCTCGCGTCCCTGGAACGGGCCGGCATCCCCAAAGCCATCGGCACCAGCAGCGGTCGCGAGTTTGTGCGCTCCGCGCTGGCGCTGTTCGACCTCGAGCCGCGGTTTGCCTTCATCCTCACGGCCGAAGACATCGAGCACGGCAAACCCGCGCCCGACATCTACCTGGAAGCCGCCCGTCGCCACGGCGTGACGTCCCTCGAGATGCTCGTGCTGGAAGACAGCCAGAACGGCTGCGCCGCCGCGGTCGCCGCCGGAACCTACGCGGTCGCCGTGCCGCACGGCCAAAGTCGCACGCACAAGTTCCCCAGCGTGCAGTTTGTCGCCGACACGCTCGCCGACGCACGGATCTACGAGGCGCTCGGCATCCCGGGGCCGACGAGCGGCCCGGCTCGCTAGCAGCGCCAGCGGCGGTGTCGCACAACCGCTTCAACCGCGGAAGTTTACCTGCACGTCGCCCGCGCGCACGGCCGATTGAATCCGAACGTGGCCGCGCCTTCGCGGCTCGCCCGCGCTCGTCCTGCTCTCAATGCCTGCCATGAGCAAGAAACTCCTCGCTCTCGCCGTGCTGTGCGCCGCGGGCGGCTGCCGGATGTGCAGCAACTCGTGCGACTATTCGCCGGTCGTCCCCGGCGGACCGCCCATCGGGCCGGTGCGCTCGGGCTCGAACTCCAGCGGCGGCGTTTACAGCCAGCCCGTAGCGACGGCCGCCGTGGCGGCCCAGGGCGCCGCGCCGTCGATCGCCCCGCCGTCGACGACCATGGTCCGCTAAGGCTCCAGCGCCGGAAGCTCGTCGCCGGGCGTCGCGTTAGCTTCACCGGAATCGGCGTCGAAGTCGATTCCGGAAACCTCTGCCGAGTCTAGTCGGGGCTTGCCACGCCGATTAAAGATCTCGGCGTCAAATGCATCCCGCGGCACAAACTGCCTTTCAGACGACTCGGTCGCGTCGTCGTCCTGCTGGGCCGCCTGGGCCGCGAGCTGCAGTTCTTCCAACGACATGCCATTGAGAATCTCGTCTGTGGGATACACGTCCGGCGAGTAAGCCGGGCTCGCGGCCGTCGCCGCGCCGGGTTCGATCCACCGCGGCTTGGGCGGCCCTTCGACCACCTCCACGCCCGCGACTTCGTTCAACCACGCAATCAGTAACGTGGCCTGCCGCGCGGTGAGCGCATGCGGCCGACCGCGGGCCGCAGCGCCATGCGGCCGCCGTCCATGCACGACGAGCGGGCTCGCCGTAGGGTCGCCCGCGTTCAACTGGCCGAGAACCGACGTCAGATTGCGGCGCACGAGCTCGGCGTCGCCATTGCCGCGCAGCGCCCACCGGTCGAGCCGAAAGGGTCGTCCCAAATCGGCGTGATGGCAGCCGCCGCTGGTGCAGTTGTTGATCAACATGGGCTGGATGCTGCGCACGAATTGCACCTGCGCTTCGGACGAGATCGCCAGCGGAGGGGCGGGCGATTCGAGCGACGCCTCGTTCGTCGAGACCTCGGCGGATCGCTTGGCGGGCCCTGGCGACGCCGACTCCTGGGCCAGCATCTGCCGCAGCCGCAGCTCCGCATCCGCCAGCGCCGGATGACCCGCATCCCGCGTCCGCACATCGAGCAGCTCGCGGGCCGCCTCGTTCAGCAAATTGACGCGCAGGCACCAGTCGGCCAGCGCGAGATGCGCCTCCGGCGTTGCGCCGACGATCGCGGCGCGCCGCGCTTCGTAGACCTCGACGAGCGACGCGGCGAATCGCTCAACCTGCCCGGTCGGCACGCGCAGCGTCGAATTCCCCTGGCGAATCTGGTACTCGTCGCCGTGCCGTCCGATCGACCCGGCCAGCACGTTGCCGTTGCGGAGCACCAGCACGCCGTCGATCGCCGGTTCCGCGGCCCGCAAGCGCGCGCCCACGGTCGTCGCCAGAACCCCGGCGAGCAGCATCCCTGCGTACGCCCATGTGTGCCGCGGCTGCGCCATGGCGGCGGAGCGTAGGAGCGGCGCGCAAGGGGGTCAAGACTGGAAGCCTCCCGGGGCCGTCGATATACTCGATGGTTCCGATGTGTTCCGATGGCACGGTACGCCGCCGCAACTCCCCGGTGCAAGCATGGCCGCAGGCAGAGGCGCCGCCCACGACAGTTCCTACGAACGTCGCGAGGTGCACTATGCCGGGCATGTCCAGGGCGTCGGCTTTCGGTACAGCGTGCAGCGCCTCGCCGGCGGGTTCTCCGTCGCGGGTTATGTTCGTAACCTCGCGGACGGCCGGGTCCAGTTGGTCGCCGAAGCGGCGCCGCCGGAACTCGACCAGTTCCTGGGGGCGATCGACCAGCGCATGGCGGGGCACATTCGCGACAAGCAGGTCGACGTCCGGCCCGCGACGGGCGAGTTTTCAGGTTTTGAAGTGCGCTACTGAGGCGCCATCGACAGCTCGAAAAGGTCCGCACATGTCGAAGCTCGCGATTTGGCTGACGCCCCTGTGGGTGCTCGCCCTGGGAATGATGATCGGCGGCGCTATCCTGCTGGCCGCCTGGGGCGTGTGCTGGCTCGTCAATCGCCGCGCCGCCGGCGCCATTGCCGCCGCCGTCGGCGAAGGCATTTTGCGTCCCATTTCCTATGTGCTGATCGCCGTCGCCGCGCTGGCCCTGCTCGCCACGCCCACGATGCCGGTGAGGGACGTCATCGCGTCCCTGCGCCGCCTGCCGCAGGTGCAGCCGATCGAGACGACCGTCACCGTTGAAGCCGGCGCCAAGGACATGCGCATCCCGGCGCCATTCCGCGCCTCCGAACTGCAGGAGTACTCGATCCAAAGCGAGCAGGACCTTGCCGTCAACGTCGAGCAAGGCAAAGGATACGTCGATCCGCTCGTGGCGCTGCAAGGCGGCGAGGCCTATCGCTGGACGCCCGGCAGCGCCTGGCCGCGGCTCTTCGAAGGCGACGTCGACGGCCTTTACGTGACCAACGAAACCGGCTCGCCCAGCCAGGTCACCGTCGACATGCGGCTCGACGTCGAAATGCCCGAGGTGCGCGCGATCCCCGTGTCCGCGATCAGCGTGATCGCCCTGTACGTGCTGTACCTCGCCGTGCGGTTCGTCGCCCCGCGGGCGTCGGTGATCGCCACCGCCACCGCCAAGGAAACGATCTCGCAGCCGATGTTCGTGCTGCTGACCGCCCTGGGCGCCGTCGCGCTCTTCGCCTACGTGTTCATTCCCTACAACACGTTCGGCGAAGACGTGAAGATGCTCAAAACCTCGGGGATGACCACGATCAAGGTGCTCGCCATCATCATGGCCCTGTGGACCGCCAGCACGAGCGTCGCCGACGAGATCGAAGGCCGCACGGCGCTCACGGTCTTGTCCAAACCCGTCAGCCGCCGGCAGTTCATCCTCGGCAAGTTCCTCGGCATCGTGTGGCCCGTGCTGCTGATGTTCATCATCCTGGGCCTCGTGTTTCTGCTCACCGTGTCGTTCAAAGTAGTGTACGACGCCCGCGAATCGTCGAAGGTGACGCCCGAGTGGCAGGAGTGCTTCGCCGAAGTGGTGCGCATCGTGCCGGGCCTGGTGCTGGCGTTCTACGAAGCGGTGGTCATGGCCGCGATCAGCGTGGCCGTCTCGACGCGGCTGCCGATGTTGCCGAACCTGATCATCTGCGGCTCGATTTACGTGCTGGGCCACCTCGCCGCGCTGATCGTCAAGTCGTCCGCAGGGGAGATCGTATTCGTTCGCTTCGTCGGCAAGCTACTTTCCGTGGTGCTGCCCGTGCTGGACTACTACGAGATCGAGGGCGCCATCGCCGGCGCCACCAGCGTGCCGCCGATTTACCTGTGGAGCGCGCTGCTCTACAGCGCCCTTTACTGCGCCGCCGCGATGCTCGTCGCCCTGATCTTCTTCGAAGACCGCGACCTGGCTTGAGCGGCCCGCGAGCCTGCGAGCCGACCTACCCCGCCTTGCGCCGAATGACGACCGTCTCATCCGTCGCCCACGGTTCTTCAGCGGCAACCGCGGCAGCCGGAAACGGCAGCACCGGCGCCGCCAGCGGACCCTTGCGCCTGCCGTCCGCTCCATCCCACCGATGCTCGCGCACCCGCTTGAGCACCAGCTCCGCCACCGCGACCGCGTCGCGGCCGTCGGCGCCCGTCACCCGCGGCGCCCGGCCCGTCTCGATCGCCGTCGCGAAATCGACGAGCTCCTGCTCAATGGCATTCGTTTCCGCGGCCTGAACGTCAGATTTCACCAGCAGTTCCTCGAACAACCGCTCACGAACCCGCTGCCGCTGGTCCTCGCTCCAATTGGCCGTCTCGAGCGCTCGCCGCAGCACGTCCTCGCGCGGCTCGACAATCGTCGCCTTCCGCGATCCAAAATCCAGCGATGCGAACATCGTCGGCGTAAACACCTGCATCGTCCGCGACGGAGCATAGCTCGCCCGCGAAGCCGTCAGGTTCGCTACGGCGCCGCTGGCGAACCGCAGCCGGGCGCTCACCATGTCTTCGTGATCGCCCATGACCGACACGCCCAGCGCGTCGACGTGCACGACCGGCGACTTCACCAGCGATAGCACGACGTCGATGTCGTGGATCATCAGGTCGAGCACCACTCCCACGTCGGTCGACCGGAACGTGTACCCGCTCTGCCGCCGGGCCTCGATGAACTTAGGTTCGCTGAGCCGCTGCTCGACGCTCACCAGCGCGGGGTTGAATCGTTCGACGTGCCCCACTTGCAGCACAACGTGCCGGCGGCGAGCGAGCTGCACCAGCTCGTCGGCCTCACGGGCCGTCGGGGTGATCGGCTTCTCTACCAGTACATGGACGCCGCCGCGGATCAGCTCGCTGGCGATCTCCGCGTGCGTGAACGTCGGCGTCGCCACGACCGCGGCGTCGATATCGCCGATCAGCTCGCGGACGTGCTCCACGGCACGGCAGCCTAAGTCTTGCGCGACGGACTGGCAGGCCTCGCGTCGAGCGTCGACCACGGCGACCAGCTCGATCACCGGCACGCCCGCGGCCAGCCGCGCGTGAATGCGGCCCAAGTGTCCCACGCCCACCACCGCTAAACGCAAGCGAGTCACGCGGCCTTCCTCACTTCCCGGCCCCGGCCGTGCTTGCCTTCCTGCTGGCCCTCGATGAACGCCAGCAGATGCCGCACGTCGTCCGACATTTGATTGTTCGCGGTCAGAATCTCGCGGGCGTGCGCCAGCCCCACCTTCGATCGGTACAGCAGGCGGTGAGCCGCCGCCAGCGGTTCCACGCGCTCCGGCGTGAAGCTGTTGCGCTTCAGCGCGACGATGTTGATGCACCGCGGCCGCGCGGGAATGCCCTCGACCAGCATGTACGGCGGCACGTCGTGCAGCGCCCGGCTCAGCCCGCTGACAAACGCGTAGCAACCGACCGTCACGAACTGGTGAATCGCGCACCCGCCGGAGATCGCCGCATGATCGTGCACGTGCACGTGCCCGGCGAGCAGCGAACCGTTGGCGATCAGGATGTGATCGCCCAGCTTGCTGTCGTGGGCTACGTGGCAGTTGCCCATCAGAAAGTTGTGGCTGCCGATCCGCGTGACGCCGTCCTCTTTCTCGCTCGCGCGGTTGACCGTCACGCCCTCGCGAAATGTGTTGCCGTCGCCGATCTCGACCCGCGTATCCGTGCCCTGGTAGCTCACGTCTTGCGGGTCAGCGCCGATCACCACGTTGGGAAACAGCACGTTGTCGCACCCCAGCGTGACATCGCCCATGATCGTCACGTTGTTCAATAGCCGCGTGCCGCGGCCGATCCGAGCCCCGGCCCCGATCATGCAGAACGGACCGATCTCAACTTCCTCGTCGAGCTCGGCGCGGGGGTCCACCCAAGCGTTGGCGGCAATGCTTGTAGCCATAGGACGTGTCCTGTCGATCGACGCCGCGTGGCGCCATTAAGCGGTCGCCCTCAACGGCGCCGCGGCAATTCGCTGGGCCAACTGCCGAGTCAGCTCGGCGTGCAATCGATGCCCGCTGCGGCACGCGACGAATCGGCCGACCAGCCGGACGCCCGCCAGCGCCAGGTCGCCCAGCACGTCCAGTGCCTTGTGCCGGGCGCATTCGTTCGGAAACCGCAACCGGTTGTCGATCGGGCCGGCGTCGTCAAACACCAACAGGTCGCGCGACGTCACCCGCTCGCCCAGTCCCTGGCTCCGCATCTGCTCCGCTTCGCTGGCCAGCACGAACGTGCGGCATGGCGCCAGTTCGCGGCGAAACACCTCCGGCGTCACGGCGGCTCGGGCCACCTGCCGGCCGATCGCCGGACAATTGTCGTATTCGAGATGGAATTCCACGTGGCAGCGGCCGTCCGTAGCGGGCCGCGCCTCGAACCAGCAGTCGTCGTCGCCGACGCGAATCGGTCGGGTCACTTCCAGCACGTTCGCCGGAGCGCTTTGCGCGACGACCTGGGCTCGCAATAGCGCGTCGACGAACGGCGCCGCCGAGCCGTCGACGCCCGGCATTTCGGGCTGATTCGTCCACACGTCGCAGTTATCGATCTCCAGTCCGGCAAGCGCGGCGAGCACATGCTCCACCATGTCGACCGACGCATCGCCCCGCCGCAAATTCGTCCGCCGCGGGCAATCGACGCGATGCCCGATCGACGCGGGGATCCGCGCCGCCGGCCCCAGATCGCTCCGCACGAACGTGACGCCCGCCCCGATCGGCGCCGGGCGAAATTCGATCCGCACGTCCTTCCCGCTCCAGTAGCCGAAACCAGCGACCGAAGCGCGGCTGGCGATCGTTTGCTGCGGACGAACCAGGTTCATAGGTGCAATAGGCCAAAGCGCGAGGAGGGACTGTGCGCCAATCCGAAAGAAACATCCCGGCAGCATCGGCGCGCCTCGTTGCGCGCCGACGCTGCGCCGTGAAAGCCATCGCGAACTATCGCGGCGCGGCGCCCGGAGCACGAGCGTTGCCGGGGGCAGCGGCTGCCGCGGCGCCCGCCTGACCGCGCGTGAGCAGCGTCAGCACGTCCGGCGTGATGTCGACGTTGTTCTGGAAGACGATCGGCTGCATGATCGCCCGCATCACGTCCTCGCGCTGCTGGGGATCGATCGGATCGCCGTTAAACCGCAGCACCAACCCGATGCCATGCTGCGTAGCCACGTACTTCACGACTTCCGACACGCGGTTGTACGTGGAGAAGTAAATTTTGGCTTCGCGCTCCAGAAAGTCGCGGCGAATTGTGCCCTGCTTGATGCTGAAGTCCGCTTTCTCGCGGGCCAGCTGCTCGTCGACTTTCTTGAAGTCGTCGCTGCCCGGCTTCAGCGTGTCGCGCTGCTGTTGCATCTGCACCAGCCGCTCGCTGTCGGCCTTCAGTTGGCCGTCGGCCGCTTCCATTTCCTTCTTCAATTTCTCGATCTCGGCGGTGAAGCCGGGGTAGTTCTTGAAGATGTAGCTGATGTCGATGACGGCGACGCCGTACTTGCCGGCGTTGGCGCTGTACTGGGGCGTTGCGGCGCCGGCGGCCGCGGGGACGCCGGCTTGCTGGGCCTGTGCCAAGGCGGCGGAACACGCGATCGCGGGGACGACAAGACGGGCGAGCAGCTTTCTCACGTCAGCACTCCTTGCTGGCTGTGGTCATCCATGACCAAACGTAAAGGTAGGTCCGCCCACGGGCGCTCGGTGCGCCCCAACGATCGGCCTGCGGGGAGGGGCGGCGGTGAAATGCGGGGCGTATTGTGCCGACGAGCCCAACCGCCGTAAAGAGCAGTTCGCAGGCGCCGCAAGCCAAACGATGGCAGCAGTTTACGCCGCCGCCAACCGCGTTCCCCGTTTAGCCGCGACGCGCAGGTCCGCCGCAGCGGAGCGCTCCGCAACCGCGTCGAGGCTAAACTACGGCGCCCCCGCCAACGACCGCACATCCGGCGTCGCCATCTCATCTCGGGGCGACACGCGCCGCCCTGTCGCGCCGCGCGACATCGTCTTCCGCAACGCTGCAATCGGCGCCAGCGACAATGTCCCGCTAGACGTAAATCCTTAACACGCCAAGGATTTCGTCGCCTGCACCTACCACAACAAGCGCCGCCGGCGTAAAATCGTCCGAACTTGGGCAATCGAGCCTTGGGCGGCACGACTTAGCTATCGACCCATCTTTCCGGAACAACGGCGCCGGGCTGTAAGACGCAGCCGCGACGCCGCAGCGCCCAGCGGCTTCCAGTCCCACCTCGTCTTATTGAAGAGCTCCTCGCGTGGCGTCGCTGTTCGTCATTCAGGGTCGCGATCAGGGTTCGCGCTTCCAACTGGAAGAGTCGGTCCACTCGATCGGCCGCACCCATTCACACTCGATCCGGCTGCACGACACCGAGGTGTCGCGCAATCACGCCGAACTGGTGCGCCGCGGCGACGCCTACCTGGTGCGCGACCTGGGCAGCTCCAACGGCACATTTGTCAACGGGCGGCTCGTCGCCGAACAGCCGCTCGTCACTGGCGACCAGGTGCAGGTCGGCCGTTCGACGCTGTTGTATACCGGGTTCAATGAAGAGCGGCTGGAGGATCTGGCCGGCAAGGTCGACATCGTCCCACGGCAAGGCGTCGACGACGAATCGCGGATCGTCGCGTCGCTCAGCCAAACCGGCGGCAGCGAATGGCTGATGCCCGACGCCCGCGGCGCCTCGCACCCGTGGTTGAGCCGCGCCCGCAGCAATCTGCAGATCATGTATCGCACGGCGCTGGCGGTGAGCCACACGATGGACATCGACCAGCTGCTGGCCCGCATCATGGAGATGATCTTCGACTGGGTCGACGCCGACCGCGGCTGCATCATGCTGAAGGACCTCGAGACGGGACGGCTCACCCCCAAGGTCCGTCGCCACCGCCGCGGCGTGCGCAGCGATGAGAAGATCTCGATCAGCAAAACGATCCTCGACTATGTCGTGGAGAAGAGCGAAGGCGTCCTCACGAGCAACGCCCGCGATGACGCTCGCTGGGATCCGGCGCAAAGTATCGTGAGCATGGGCGTTCGCGAAGCGATCTGCGTCCCCATGCAGGGCCGCTACGACGTGGTCGGCGTCATTTACATCGACACGGCCGTTTCGCCGCAAAAGATGCTCGGCGCGAAGGCCGTCAATCAGTTCACCGAAGAGCACCTGCGACTGATGATCGCCATCGCCCATCAGGCGGCGCTGGCGGTCGAGGACACGTCGTACTACAAAGCGCTTGTTCAAGCGGAGCGCCTGGCGGCGATCGGGCAAACGATCGCGTCGCTCTCGCACCACATCAAGAATATCCTGCAGGGCGTGCGAGGCGGCAGCTACCTCATCGAGCTCGGACTCGGCGAGCATGACGCCACCTCGGAAGACGAGCGTGATCCCGAGGCGCTCGCGAAAGCGGTCGAGACGATCCGCAAAGGCTGGGCCATCGTCGAGCGGAATCAGGAGCGGATCTCAACGCTCGTGATGGACATGCTTACCTTCAGCAAGGAACGTGAGCCGGACCCACAGCCGTCGGATCTCAACCAGGTGGCGGCCGACGTGGTCGATCTGATGAAGAGCCGGGCTGAAGAGTTGTCGGTGGATCTCAGTTGGCGGCCCGCGCCCAACATGCCGACGCTGATGTTCGATCCCGATGCGTTGCACCGTGCGATTCTCAACGTCGTCACCAACGCCATCGATGCGTGCGACGAGCGCGAGGACGGCCGGGTGGTCGTCAGCTCGCGTTATGATGAGGCCGCGAAGCTGGCTCAGGTCGTCGTCGAGGACAACGGCGCCGGCATTGCGCCGGACGACATCGAAGCGGTATTCACGGTCTTCGTCTCACGCAAGGGCGGCCGCGGCACGGGCTTGGGACTGCCTGTAAGCCGCAAAATTCTCGAAGAGCATGGCGGGCAGATTCACGTGGAGAGCACGGTAGGGCAGGGCAGCCGCTTTACGTTCGACCTGCCGGCGACGCCGCCGTCGCCCGAGGCGGACCCGCACGTGCGCGGCACGCAGGCGATTTCGGCCGCGGAACTGTCGGCCGACGGGCAATCGGGCTGAGCGGTTGCCCCTGGGCATGCGTCGCCATCGGCCTTGCCTGTTTCGATGCCGCCCTTTCAGGGCTTAGACGGCTCACGGACGTGTCACCCAGGGCGTTGCCCTGGGCTCTCGGATTTGGCCCTTTCAGGGCGAGCAGTCCTCGAATTGTCGATGTTGTGGGCGAGTTTGTTTGTTCAATTGATTTGCATTCATGCGAGCGAGCAATGACGATGCGCACATGCCCTGAAGGGGGCATGATGTGACAGCCCAGGGCGTAGCCCTGGGTGAATGAGGCAAAAATATCCACAAGACATGAAAGGGCGGAATGATGGCCCAAGCCCTCTCCAACGTCTTGTTGCACATCGTGTTCAGCACCAAGGGCCGGCGACCCTGGATCGGCGAGGAAATCGAAACGGAGCTCTTCAAGTACGTTGCCGGGACCTGCCGCGGCGTGGGCTGCCCAAGCCACGCGATCGGCGCGAGCGACGATCACATCCATATCGCTTGTTCGTTGGGGCGCACCATGGCGATCAGCAAGCTCGTCGAGGAGATCAAGACGAGCTCGTCCAAGTGGATGAAGGCCAAGGGCGTTGAGTACGCCGAGTTTGCCTGGCAGAATGGCTACGGCGCATTCTTGATCGGCCAGTCGCAACTGGACGACCTGCGGAGGTACATTGCCAATCAACGCGAACACCATCGGCGGGCTTCTTTTCAGGACGAGATGCGGGCGTTGTTGGCCCGGTACGAGGTCGAATTCGACGAGCGCTACGTGTGGGATTGAGCTTCGGAGGCGACGCCTATTCCGCCCTTACAGGGCTTGGTACGCTAATGGGCGCGTGTGACCCAGGGCGTTGCCCTGGCTATCGCATGGCGCCCTTTCAGGGCGATTTCCCGGCCTCGCCTTCAGATGCTGCCAGCGCTTCGTTTCGCATAGACTCCGCTCATGCCCAAGGATTTTCTCAAAGGCGCCCGCGACGAATACGACGTCGTGGTGATTGGCAGTGGCTTGGCGGGTCTGACGGCCGCCAACATTTTGGGCCGCGCCGGCCATGCGGTGCTGCTGGCCGAACAGCACTACAAGCTTGGCGGCATGGCCACGTGGTTCAAGCGGCCCGGCGGCCACATCTTCGATATTTCGCTGCACGGCTTTCCCATCGGCATGATCAAAAGTTGCCGGCGGTACTGGACCGCGGAAATTGCCGACTCGATCGTGCAGTTGACGGGCATCCGGTTCGACAACCCGATGTTCTCGCTGACCACCACGTTCAACCGCGACGACTTCACGAAGCTGCTGATCGAGCAGTTCCAGGTCGCCCCGCAGGCGGTGCACGACTTCTTCGACGCCGCCCGCGGCATGAACTTCTACGACGACCAGCAGATGACGACCCGCGAGCTGTTCGATCGCTACTTCCCCGGCCGCGAGGACGTCATCCGGCTGCTCATGGAGCCGATCACCTACGCCAACGGCAGCACGCTCGAGGACCCGGCGATCAGCTACGGCATCGTCTTCTCGAACTTCATGTCGAAGGGCGTGTTCACGTTCGAAGGCGGCACCGACCGGCTCATTCAACTGATGGAGGCAGAGTTGCGGCGCAACAACGTCGACATCTGCATCAACTGCGACGTTGAAAGGATCGACTGCCGCGGCGGCCGAGTGCACGGCGTGACGATCAACGGCCGCACGATCAAGACGCGCGCCGTGATGTCGAACGCCAATCTCAAGCAGACGATTTTCAATCTTGTAGGCGAAGAGTATTTCGACAAGTCGTTCGTCGACGACGCGCGGGCCGTGCGGCTGAACAATTCGAGCACCCAGGTTTACATGGCGCTCAAGGCCGACGATCAGATCGACGAGTCGACGGGCGATTTGCTCTTCAGCAGCACGGCGCCGCTGTTCCGCACGGACTTGCTGCTGTCGCGGGACATCACCAGCCGCACGTACTCGTTCTACTATCCGCGTACGCGGCCCGAGGGTCGGCCGCGGTGTCTTATCGTGTCGAGCACGAACGCTCGGTACGAGGATTGGGCGCATTTGCCCGAAGGTGAGTACGAGGCGAGCAAGCGCGACCTGTGCGAAACGACGCTGGAGGCGCTCGACAAGTACGTGCCGAACATCCGCGAGCGGGTCGATCACGTCGAGGCCAGCACGCCGCGCACGTTTCAGCACTACACGAAGCACGTCGCCGGGGCGAGTTTTGGCACCAAGTTCGAGGGCCTGGCGGTCAGCCGGGCGATCCCGCAGCAGGTCGACGGCCTGTTTCACGCCGGCAGCGTCGGCATCATCATGAGCGGCTGGTTGGGGGCGATGAACTACGGGGTCATTGTGGCGAACGAAGTGGATGGATGTTTGATGAAGGCGAGTCCCGCGGTTGTTTGACGGAGAATGGGACGCGGATGAACGCGGATTGGACGGATCGGCGCGGATCAGAAGCGTTTGCATCAAACATCTGATCCGCGAAAATTCGCAAAATCCGCGTTCCTCCGCGGCCCATTTCAGCGAGGAAGCAGATGTCGCTCGAAGCCATCAAAGCCGCGATTCCGCACCGCGAGCCGTTTTTGCTGCTCGACGAGATCGTCGAGCAGAACGAGTTGCGGATTGTCTGCCGCAAGACGTTCACCGGCGACGAGTTCTGGTATCGAGGGCACTATCCGCACGTCCCGATTACGCCGGGCGTGCTGCTGTGCGAGGCGGCGATGCAGGCGGGGGCGGTGCTGCTGGCCAGGGTGCTGCGAAGTGAAGAGGCAAGCACGGCTTCGACCGGCAGTGAAGAGCATGCTGGCGCCGTGCCCGTAGCGACGCGAGTGAACAACGCGCAGTTCAAGCAGATGGTACTTCCGGGGGATACGATCGAGATCGAGACGGAGCTGGTCGAGCGCGTGTCGACGGCGTTTTTTATGAAAGCCCGCGTGACGGTGGGGGGCAAGGTGGCGTGCCGGCTCGAGTTTGCGTGCACGCTGGTTTCTAACACTCCCTCTCCGGTCCCCTCTCCTTGACGGAGAGGGTTAGGGAGAGGTGATTGCGGAGGAGTGGGCATTGTCAACTCGTAGGGCCTCCCCTCTCCCCAGCCCTCTCCACCAGGGAGAGGGGGCCGGAGGGAAATATTGAGGACTTATGGCGTCTGATTTCCTCCAACTCAACGGCCGGCGAATTCTTGTGTTCGGCGTCGCCAATCGCAAGAGCGTCGCCTACCACGTGGGCCGCGCCGTCGCCGAGGCCGGCGCCGAAGTGGTCTACGTCGTCCGTTCGCCGGAGCGCAAGGCCAGCGTTGCCAAGCTCCTGGGCGATGCGCCCGTCTACGTCTGCGACGTCGAGCGCCAAGCTGAGATCGACGCCTTGGCCGCGCAGCTTGCCGCGGACTTCGACGGCTTCGACGGCCTGGTCCACTCGATCGCCTTTGCCGCCTACGACGAGCGCGGCATGCGGCCGTTTCACGAAACCTCGCGCCAGCAACTGCTGCGCACGTTCGACGTGTCCTGCTTCTCGCTCATTGCCCTGGCCAACGCGCTGAAGGACCAGCTCCGACGCGACGCCTCTGTCGTGACGATCTCGATTTCCACCACGCGCATGGCCAGCGAGAACTACGGCTTCATGGCCCCCGTGAAGGCCGCGCTCGACTCGAGCCTCGCCTTTCTCGCCAAGTCGTTCAGCCAATTCTCCGAAATCCGATTCAACGCTGTCTCCCCCGGGCTGCTGAAAACCTCTGCCTCGGCGGGCATTCCGAACTACGTAGATTCCTACCTCTTCGCTCAGGCGGCGACGCTCCGCGGCCGGGCCGTCGCCACCGAGGAAGTGGCCGGGACCGTGGCATTCTTGCTCAGCCCCCGCTCCAGCGGCATCAACGCCCAGCGGATCGTCGTGGATGCGGGGATGGAAGTGAACTACTTCGACCACCGCATCGTCGAGGCGGCCGTCAACGGCCTGGCACCGTCGGAGCCGGGGTCCAAGGCGGCCGAGGGTTCAGGAAGTTCAGAGAACTGAGTCTTTCGTGGCGTTGGAATCGACCGTCCTGAGCCGTTTCATCAAAAGCTCGTAACCCGAGCCTCAGCGGGAGCTTATGCCCGTCCTTAACGGCGGCCGATGCTGGCCGAGGGGCCCCGGCGATGGTATCCTGAAGCATGAGGCGACCCCTCCGAGGCGGAGCTAAGACCAGGTAAGCGCACGTGCGGCGAGGCCGCGCCCGCATGCCCCTAGCTCAGACGCGCCGCGGAAGCGCCGATGAACAGAGAACGCAAAACTTGTCTTACGACCGACGCGGCCCCGCCGCGGGGCCAAACACTCTCCGCTACTGCGCAAGTGCGCGTTGCCGTGGATGCGGTGCGCGTCGATCCCGCCGCGCGTGCCGCGACTGTAGCTTGGATGCGAGATGACCGTCAGTGATTTCCTCGATCTCGTGCGGCGCAGCCAACTGGTCGAAGAGGACCAGTTGACGAAGTTTCTCGGCGCCCTGTCGGCCCGCAACGGGCGGAAGCTGCCCGAGACGGCCGAGAAGCTCTCCGAGGAAATGGTCGCCGGCGGCTTGCTCACCGAGTGGCAGGCCGAGAAGCTGCTAGCCGGCAAGCACAAGGGCTTCATGCTTGGCAAATACAAGCTGCTCCGCCACCTGGGCAAGGGCGGCATGAGCCAGGTCTACCTCGCCGAACACACGCTGATGAAGCGCAAGGTGGCGATCAAGGTCTTGCCGCCCAATCGCGTGGAGGACTCCACGTATCTCGAACGCTTCCGCATCGAGGCCCGCGCCGCGGCCAAGCTCGACGACCCCAACATCGTGCGGGCCTACGACATCGACCAGGACGGCAAGAACCACTACATCGTCATGGAGTATGTCGAGGGCCAGGACCTGCACCAACTGGTGCGGGACAAGGGCCCGCTGCCGTTTGAGAACGCGGCTGACTACATCGCCCAGGTGGCGCGCGGGTTGAGCCACGCCCACGAGATGGGGCTGATCCATCGCGATATCAAGCCGGCGAACTGCTTGCTCGACAAGCACGATGTCGTGAAGCTGCTCGATATGGGCCTCGCCAGGCTCATCGACGACGAAGCGTCGCTTACGCTCGACAACAACGAGAATGTGCTCGGCACGGCCGACTATCTGGCGCCGGAGCAGGCGCTCAACAGCCACAAGGCGGACGCGCGCGCCGACATCTACAGCCTAGGCTGCACGCTGTACTTCCTGCTCACCGGCCACCCGCCGTTTCCCGACGGCACGATTTCCGAACGTCTGATCAAGCATCAGGTCGAGCAGGCGCCGAGCATCCTCAAGGATCGGCCCGATGCGCCGTCGGTGCTGGTGAACATCTGCAATCGGATGATGGCCAAGAAGCCGGAGGAGCGGTATCAGACGGCGGCCGACGTGGCGGAGCGGCTGGCCGAGTGGCTCGGCGACCGCGGTCTCGGGGTGGGGGACAGCGGCAAGAAATCGGGGCTCAGCGGCGGCGGCTCCGGAGGCATCGGCAGTGACATTTTTCGGCGTTTTGCCGCGTCGATTCAGAAAAGCGGCGCCGACCTCCAGCGCGGGGGCAAGGGAAGCGTCGGACGCAAGGTCGCCGGCGGCGCCGCGGCCGCCACCGCGGCCGAGCCGGAAGAGGACATCGGCCTTGCACCGCTCGAAGAGGACGAGTCTCAAGAGAAGCCGGCCCTGCGGCCGAAATCCAAGCCGCTTCCACCGGTCGCGTCGACCAGCCTGCCGAGCGACTCGAGCGTTCTCTCGAAGCCACCCTCGCCGCCTGCCCCGCGGAAATCGCTATTCGAGGAAGAGTTCGAAGCGGCCCGGGCGCTCAACCCCGAGCCGCGCCGCGTTCGCCGCGAAGGGGAGTTCAACCCGCTGCAACCGCCGGGCTTCTCGGGCCCCAGCTACGGGACGCCGGCCTGGGTGTTCGTCGCCGTCGGCGTGGGCGTCGTGGCGCTCATCGCGCTCGTGGCGGCGATTGTCGCGGGCGGCGTGTAAGCGCGAGGCATCCCACGCCCGAGCGCTCCGCTCGCGCGTCGCGGCGAAACGCCGTTATCAACATGCGAACGTCCAAATTTAACCGCGACGCGCAAGCGGAGCGCTGGCGGCAACGTCCCGGCTCGCGTCCCCGGGGGCGTCCCGCCGCTCGCCAACCAGGCTGTGCTGCCAACGCACGCCCAGCATCTGACAGTTGATGCCCGAACCGATGCCCAACAGCGCCACGTTCTGATCCCGCTGGAGAGCGCCTGCCTCCGCGGCCCGCGCGAGCGTGATCGGCAGGGCCACGGCGCCGGTGTTCCCCAGCGTTTCAAACGTGGGAAAGTCGAGCGCTTCGTCCAACCCCAGCGCCTCGAACATCAGCCGCCGGTGCGCGACGCCCACCTGGTGGCAAATCGTGCGACTGATGTCCTCTTTCGACCACTGCAACTGATCGAGAAACGCCGGCAGCGTCCCGCGGGCCGCCGCGACGCCTGCGTGCAAGAGCTGTTCGCTGTCGGTGCGCATGAAGCTCTCCAGTCCGTCGCTTTGGCAGAGCCCGTGACCGTGCGTGTGCGCTCGCACGACGGCGCCGAGCAGACGATTCTGTGTGCGGCTGAGCTCGCGGTCGCAGAGCAAGACGGCCACGCTGGCCGAACCGAGCGTGAGCGTCGCGAAGAACTGCTTCACGGCGCGGCGGTCGATGCTAGGATCAGCGTTCAGCCGCGCGATCGTGTTCTCGACGACCGGCCGGGCGCACTCCGTGCCCACGACGAGCCCCGCGCGGATCTGTCCCAGCTCGATCATGTTCGCCACTTGAAGCATCCCGGTCAGGATGCCAAGGCAGGCGTTCGAAGCGTCGAACACCAGGCACTCCGGCGGCAGGCCCAACTCGTGGTGCGAGGTGCATGCGGTCGCGGGTTCGAGAAAATCTCGGCAAACGGAGCCGTGAATGAGCGCGCCGACGTGCTCGGGCGGCATGTCCGCGGCCGCCAAGGCGCGGCGACCGCTCTCGGCGCTGAGCTTGCCCAGGGAAACGCCCGGCGGGAAGAGCCGCCGCTCGCGAATGCCGGTCATCAATTCCAGCCGTCCGGGCGGCAATCGCAAGCGGTCGTACGCCGGGGCGAGCCGCCGTTCCAGCTCGTCGCTGGCGACCACTTCGTCGGGCAGGATGTAGCCGAGCGACTCCAGGCAGGCATTTTGGAAGATCATCGAGCGGACGCGGAACGGGGCGGAACAGCGTGAATTGAACGGTTCAGGCTACCCCCGCGACGAAACATGGTAAAGACGCCGGAATCGCCGCTGAATTTGGCCGCGAAGCTTGCTCCGCGCCCGCCGCGCTTCGGCGGGGCGAAATGCTGCAAATTGTGCCGTCTGGGCGCCCTATTTTCTGCGCGCGCGGCGGTCTAGAACAGGCTCTTTTGCACTGGGCGGCGCCTATTCGAGCGTTGCCCTCGTGCTCCCCAACCGGACAACCCGCATGGCCGACGAACTCCGCCCCACTCGAAATCTCGCCGATTGGGCCGCTGTGCTCGTCGCGCTGGTGCTGCCAACGGCGATCACCTGGGTGTACTTCTTCGGCGCCGACGAGGCGGCGACAAGCACGCAGCTCACCGTCTACAACGTGGTGAAGGTGCTGCAGTTTGCGCTGCCCATCGTGTGGGTCGTGGCGGTGCAACGGGGCCGGGCAACGCTGCGGCCGCGCTCGGGGCAAGGAATCGGCTTTGGCCTGGCGTTTGGCGCCGTTGTCGCCGCCGCGATGTTCGCGTTGTACTACGGAATGTTGCGCGATTCGCAGTTGATCGGCGGCGCGCTTCCGGAGATTCGCGATAAGGTCGCCGACTTTGGCATCGACCGCGTCTGGAAATACGCCGCGTTGGGCCTGTTTTACAGCCTCTGCCATTCGCTCTTGGAAGAGTACTACTGGCGCTGGTTCGTGTTCGGCCAGCTCCGACCGCTCACCACGCTGCGGATGGCCATCGTCGCGTCTTCGCTGGGGTTCATGGCCCACCATGTGCTGGTGCTGGGCAAATTCTTCGGATTCGCCAATCCGGCCACGTATTTGCTCTCGGCGTGTATTGCCGTGGGCGGCGCCGTGTGGGCGTGGTTGTACAACCGCTCGGGGTCGCTGATCGGCCCCTGGCTGAGCCACTTGCTCGTGGATGCGGCAATCTTCGCGATCGGCTACGACCTCGTACGCAACACGCTGGGATAGCCGCGAGCCTACGGCTCGCTGGGGTGTGACGTTTGAGATTGCACTCCAGCGTTCGAATCGCCACGAGCCGTAGGCCGCAGCGACTTGTGCCATTTCGCACTCCATGAGCGCACGCCGGGCCGGATTTGGCGCACCATGCCACGGCGGCATTTGCAGGATATGGTGTGCCAGCAACCCCAATTCAACCCAAGATGGGGTTTTTTCTTGCGGAATCTTTGGCTTGCCGTACCTTGGCTCCCCAGACTTGCATCTTCCTTCCTGGACCGGTGACACGGTCGCCCACACAAGGAGTTCAAGGCCCAAGAGGATAGGGAAGTCATTTCCGACGCTGGCTGCTAGCGTGCCTTCCGCTCGTCATGCGACGGGGGGCGGAGTTAGCTAGCTCGGTGGCCGTCTCGGTATCAAAATTATGCGTTTGCCACAGTTCGCCCACGGATGGGGCTGGCCGACGCGCGTGCGACTTGAGGCGTGCTCGTGGCGCCTCGCATCGCCGCTTCTTGATCTGGGGCGGTCGTCTGAGCGACGACTGCGGGGTTCCGCCGCCTACCGTGGCGGCGAACCGGTCGGACGGGTTCGTCCCAATCCTGCGAAGCCCGAATCCCTTGTGTCGTAGGGAACCATTGGGCGCGCCAAGAATGGCGCCGGAAAGGATTTTTTGTCATGTCCAAGCCAATCATCGCCGTCAACACCGATTACCGGTCCGCGAAGCACGACGCGCCGGCCTTCGCCTACGCGGCCGCGGGATACTTCGATGCGATTCTGGAGGTCGGCGGCTTGCCGGTGCTCGTTCCGCCCTACGAGAACGAAGCCGACGTCGAGCAGATGCTTGACCGCGTCGACGGCGTCATGCTCATCGGCGGGGCCGACCTCGATCCCCGCCGCGACGGCTGGATGCTGCACCCCACCGTGCGGCTGCAGGACGCCCGCCGTGAGACGTTCGATCGCATGCTTGTGCGGCTCGTCGCCGAGCGGCGGATGCCGATCTTCGGCATCGGCGCCGGCATGCAATTGATCAACGTATCGCAGGGCGGCAACTTGTTCCTGCATCTTCCCGAAGACATGCCGGCCGCGCTGCCGCACAAGGACCCGCTCGATCCGGATCACCGCCACACGCTGCAGTTGGTGAGCGGCTCGATCATGGATCGCGTCTACGGCGACGGCGAGCTGCGCGTCAACAGCATGCACCACATGGCCGTGGATGAAGTGGCGCCGGGTTTCGAGGTGACGGCCCGCTGCCCGGACGGCGTGGTCGAGGCCATCGAGAGCACGATGCCGGACTGGTTCGCGTTCGGCACACAGTTCCACCCCGAAGCGTCGACGGCTTCGGCGCTCGACATGCGAATCTTCGAGGAGTTCATCGCGGGCGTCGAGCAGTGCCGCGGCGCCATGCGACTGGTTGCCTAAACCGCAGGGCCGCGGTTGTTATCGTGGGGTGTCCTCCCCCTTCGATGCTATCGAACCCGGCGTTTGGCACGGAGAGCCAAACGCCGGGTTTTTTGTCGACCGTCGGTGGATGGAGTGGGGGAACGCCAAGATCGGGGGCCGAACGCTCCGCTCCGAAGACTCCGCGTCGCGGCTAAACGATTGGATTCACGCCGCCGCGAGGTTTAGCCGCGACGCGCTAGCGGAGCGCTTCCCCCGCACTCCTTAAGCGGAGATATTCATCCTCAATACCCGCAGGAACTCGCGCATCCATGCCGGGTTGGCCGGCCACGCCGGCGCGGTGACCAGCGCCCCGTCGACGCACGCGCTGTCGAGCCCTGCGGACGGCGCTTCCCACGTGCCGCCGGCGTCGACCACCTGCGGGCGCACGGAAGGATAGGCCTGGCATTTGCGGCCTCGAACCACCCCAGCCGCGGCCAGGATCATCGGCCCATGGCACGTGGCCGCGACCGGCAGCTCCTTGTCGAAGAAGCGGCGCACGACAGCCAACACTCGCTCATCGAGCTGGAGATACTCCGGCGAGCGTCCGCCGGGAATCACCAGCGCGTCGTAGTCGTCGGCGTTCACCGCCTCCCAGTCGATCGTGATCGCGAAGTTATGCCCCCGCTTCTCGCTGTAGGTTTGCTGCCCTTCGAAATCGTGGATCGCCGTGGCGACGCTCTCGCCTTGCTTCTTGTCGGGACACGCCACGTCGACCTCGTGTCCGACCATCAGCAGGATTTGCAGCGGGACCATCGCTTCGTAGTCTTCCACGAAGTCGCCCACCAGCATCAGGATCTTTTTTGCGCTCATTTGTTATTCCTGAAAGACTTACCACGGAGTCACGGAGGACACGGAGCAAAAAGACAAGGAAGACTTATGAATCGAAAAAGGCTTCTTGAATTGTACTTCTCTCTCAGTGTCCTCCGTGACTCCGTGGTGATCCTACTCTTTAACCAAGCACTCCGGCATCCGCCGCACGTGGCCGTTCGCGTCCACGCAGGCGATGGTGCTGGAGGCTTCGGCGATCAGGTCGTTGCCGACGAACACGCTGTACTGGTGGTCGATGCGAGCCAGCGTGGCCCGCGCCACCTTGGTGCGAATCCGCACGCGGTCGCCGAACTTGGCCGACTTGTGGTACTTGCACGCGATGCTGTGAACGACCAGAAAGATGCCGTCCCGCTCCAGGTCCGCGTAATCGTGGCCCATCGCCTTGAGCATCTCGACGCGGGCCAGCTCGAAATACTGGAAGTAGTTGGCGTGATGCACCACGCCCTGGCCGTCCGTCTCGTAGTAGCGAACGTCGATCTCGATCTCGTGTTCCATGCGGGGCTCCGAAGGGGGGAATCGCATGGTAGGCGATGCGCAGGCTGTCGGCTATCGGCCATCGGCTGTCGGCCAGACAGAACGCGTCCATCGTTCTGGCCGATGGCCGAAAGCCGATAGCCATCTTCCGTTGCATCGCGCTGCTGGCGCCTCTATAGTGGTGCGCTGCGGCCGGGCGCCGCCAGATCGCTCGCGGCCCAGTCCACGGAGGCTTTTGGTATGAGCACCGGCGAAGGCGCGGGAACGGACTTTGCCACCATGCGCGGGCGGGATTACCCGTCCATTCGTCAGTTCACCGTGTTCCTGGAAAACCGCGTTGGCCAGTTGCTCGAAGTGGTCCGCCGCTTCGAAGGCAGCAACGTACGGATCGTCGCGCTGACGATCTCCGATTCCACCGAATGCGCCATCGTGCGATTTCTGCTGAGCGACCCCGAACAGGGCCGTGAAGTGCTCGAACGCGCGGGGTTGGCGATCGTCGAGTCCGACCTCATCGGGGTCGAGCTTCCCGATAGCCCGCAGCCGCTGTTGCAGGTGTGTACGGCGTTGCTGCAGGCCGAAGTGAATATCACGCAGGTGTACCCGCTGTTGGCCCGTCCGCGCGGCCAGGCGTCGGTGGCGCTGATGGTCGACAACATCGAGATGGCCCTCGACACGCTCGCGGCGAAGGGGTTCACGCCAATTAACGAGGACGATCTCAAAAACTGCGAGTAAGCGGAGCCGCAGCATGTCGTTGCCAGTTGTTGACCCGAACGAGCGAGGCTTGTTGCGACGAATCAACATGGTCTCGGCCAACTACGCGATCCGCGCAGCGACGATTGGCGGGGCGGCGTTAGTGCTCCTGAACGTGTTCGGCGGACTCCGCCCCGGCGCCTTCTTGCTCGCTGGCTGCACGCTGCTGGGCTCCGCCGTGATCGCTTCGGCCCATCACAAAGCCCGGCCGTTGTAGCTCGGTTGACGGCCCGTCGGCGGGCTCGCACACTGGAGGTTGGAGCAACCTCTCCTGCCGCACTTCTGCCGTTCTTCGTGAGTCGCCGCCGATGCCCATCAATGTCATTTGCCCGGGCTGCCATGCCCGGTTCAAAGTGGGCGACCAGTTCGCCGGGCGCACCGGACCGTGCCCCAAGTGCAAGGGGCCGATTCAGATTCCGGCGCTCGAGGACGAGGTGGTCATCCACGAGCCCGAGCTTGAGGCGGGTGCCAAGAACCTCCAGGGCCGCAACGTCCTCAAGCCGATCAAGCGCAGGGAAACCAAGTTCCGGCTCAACACGGCGCTGGTGATCGGGGGGCTCGCGGCCCTGCCGTTTGCGATGGCGTTTATTCTGGGCCGGCAGAATCTGTCCCCTTCCAACGAGTTCATCGTACTGGCCGTCGGCGCCACGCTGCTTGGGCCGCCGTTGGCCTACGCCGGGTACTCCTTCCTGCGCGACGACGAGCAAGGCGCCTACGTCGGTAAGGATCTCTTGATTCGCTCGCTGGCTTGCGGGCTCGTCTACGCCCTGACGTGGGGCATCTACTGGTTCGTCGGCAATCAGATCTTCGAGCAGGATGCCTACGCCGCGGCGGAACTCGAATTGTTTCAAGTCGGCATTCTCGCGGCGATCGCCATCGGCATTGGCACATTCACGGCGTTTGTGTCGTTCGATTTCGAGCCGCTCACGGGGTTCTTCCATTACGCCCTGTTTTTCGGCGTCACGGTGCTGCTACGGGCGACGATGGCCCTGCCGCTGCTGCCGGGCGTCAGCTTCGGCGGGACCGGTTGAGCCCGCCGCGCATGCGCCACGCCTGCGGAGACGCGCGTTCGTGCCCGCGACACTACGAGACATCCCCGAGTTGGCGGCGCTGCGTTCCGCGCGGCACGTCGTACGAATTCCGCCGGAACTTGACGTGCCGCTCACGCCGCGCGTCCGGCGGCTCATTGATTCGCCTGAATTCCGCCGCCTGGCGAAGATCAGCCAGCTCGGCCTCGTGGGGCTCGTCTACCCCGCGGCCAATCACACACGGTTCGAGCATTCGCTCGGCGTGTACCGGATCGCGCTGTTGTATCTCGATCGGCTGGCGGAGGACCAGCGGTTCGCCGCCGCGGTCACGCCGCAGGCCGTGGAGCGATTCGTCGTCGCGGCGCTGTTGCACGACTTGGGCCACTGGCCGTTCTGCCACCCGATCGAGGACATCCGGCTGCGACAGACCCCTAGCCACGAGCTGTTCGCCAACAGCTTCTTGCTCGAGGGCGAGCTGGCCGACGTGCTCCGGGACGAGTGGGACATGCCGCCGCGGGACGTGGTCGATCTGCTCTCCGGCAAGCCGAGCGACCGCGCGACGCGCCTGCTGCGGAGCATGCTCAGCGGGCCGATCGACGTCGACAAGATGGACTACCTGATGCGCGACAGCCTGCACGCCGGCGTCCCCTACGGGCGTAACTTCGACCAGCCGCGGCTGATCCAAAGCCTGTGCCTCAACGAAACAGGCGACGCGCTGGCGATCAGCGACAAGGGCAGGACGGCGGCCGAGATGATGGTGTTCGCCCGCTACGTGATGTTCAGCGAGGTGTACTGGCACCACGCGGTGCGGTCGGCCACGGCGATGTTGCAGCGGGCGTTCTTCGCGCTGCACGCCCACCTGGATCTCGACGCGCTGTTCCGTCTCGCCGAGCAGCCGATGATCGACGAGCTGCGCCGCGCCGCCGGCGACGGGCCCGCGGGCGATTTGCTCGACGGATTGTTCGGCCCCCGCCGCGAGCTGTACAAGCGCGTCGCCCAGTGCAGCTTGTTCCAGCAGCCGGAACTCTATGCCCGGCTGGCGCGGCGGCCGTATGAGTTTCTGGTGCGGTGCGCCGAACGGTTCGCCGCGGTGGCCAGCTCAGCCCTCGCACGCGTCGTGGCGCCGCACGAAATTCTGTTCGACGCCCCGCCGGTTAAGCGGGAGGTGGAATTCCAGATCGAGGTGCATTTCGCCAAGGAAGGCTATTATCGACGGCTCGGCGACGTGTCGCCCGTGGTGAAAACGCTGGCCCGCGAGCAATTCGACGACTACGTGAAGCGGGTGCGCGTGTTTGCCCATCCGCGACTGGCCGCGGACCTCCGCAACCTCGCCGATCTGCCGGAAATCCTCGCCGAGTCGATCGATCAGGCCCAAGGCTGATTTCGTGCGCCCTGCGTCGGCGGATGCGCGCCAGTTGGCCACCGCGGATGTGCGTTTTGCACCAAATCCGTGCATTCCTTACAAGCCGCGCGTCCCTCGCCGGGGCTTGCTTACGCCAGCTCCGGGCCCCCCGCGCGTCAATCGAAGGTCTTGCAGCACAGCACCTTGGGACTTGTGCAGGAGAGGCGTGGTCACCGCCGGCGCGGGCGCGAGCGCTGGGCGGTACACAGCTTGCAGTGGGGCGTGGCCCCGAAGGACGCTCTCTTGGTCAGCGCTCGATGCATCGAACCGCGCCGGCCCCTCTGGTGTCGATTACGTCGGTTGTCCCCCCGCCGCAATACCCCGGAGTTCCCATGATTCGCGAGGTTGATACCTTGGAAGCCCCCGGAGGGCTTCCCCCTTCGGCGCTCCCCGCGCCGCCCACGGCGGAGTCCCTGGAACGCGAGATCAATCGCCTGACCTGGTCGGTGCTTGACGGCAGCGCCACGCCGGGAGATCGCCATCGGCTTGCCGAGTTGGTTCGCACGCAGCACGCCCATCGCCCCCGCAGCATGGCGTGAGGGGGGAATGCGGAAGGGGGAGGGCGGAAATCGGAAGTCGGAGGTTGAAGCATCGGAATCTCTTCCTCCTTCCGCCCTCCGCCTTCCTCTTCCTTTTCCCTTGTTAAACTGGAGCGTCTGCGTAATGCGTGCCGATAACCAGTGCCAGGGTCAGCAGGCGTTGGCCCCGGCTCGCGACGGAACGCGGCGTCTGGCACAATGACTCGCCTTATGCAGGGCAACGGACAACCGTCCCGCTTGAGGTCGTCTCACCGCATTTCCGCGCCGACGGTTCCTTTCCCGCCGCGTCGGCCGAGCACGAAGCCATGCTGCACTCTCCCGGACCGCATTTCCTGTTGTTCTCCGAGGCTTGGCTCGACGGGGAACAAGGGAACTGGCGTTTTGTTCTTTCCCCCGTTGGCGCCGGCGACGGCCTTTCGGCGGCCGACGCAGAACCCGTTGCCTGCCTGGAGCGGCTCGAACTGCTCGCCGTCGTCCGCGGCCTGGAGGCTCTCGACCACCCGGCTCGGGTGACGCTGGTGACCAACAGCCGGTATGTTAACCGCGGCCTCAAACATGGCCTGGCCGACTGGCGGGCGAGCGACTGGCATTGGGAGCGCTTCGGGCAGCTCGTGCCGGTGCGGCATGCCGACCTCTGGCGGCGGGTGGATCGCGCCCTAGAGTTCCATGAGCTCGACTGCCGGCTGTGGCGGTTTGACGCCCACGCCGAGCCACCAGGAGAACGCCAAGCCCGCGACGGTCAAACCCCTGCGACGAACCCTCCGCGCCGGCCCCGCCGCCGGCGCACGACGTGGGCCGAGCCCGGTCGAACCGCCGCCGCCCTCGCCGCCGGCTAGTCCGGCCGACTTGCAGTTCGCTTCCCGCCTCGCCTCCCGCCCGCCCCGAATCGAATATTTTCCCGCCTTCACCGCTGCATGGACTCCGACGCGGTCCGTGCGGTGCAAGTCACTCACCCCCGTGCTTCGATTGGCCCCGCGGCGACCGAAAAATCCGGTAAACCGTCGGCGTTTCAAGTACAACAATAGACAGGATAGGCAACCGTGCGATCTTTGGTTGACGTTAACGCGCTCCATCCGCTCATTCACGGCTACCACGAGAACCCCTTTGAGGTGCTGGGGCCCCACGAAATCGAAGAGGAAGGTCGCCGCGCGCTGGCAGTGCGGGCGTTCCTGCCCTCCTCGCAGCAGGCGTGGCTGGTGGATCCGCGGGCAGGCTCGGCCAAGCCGATGCGGCGGATCCACCCGGCAGGGCTGTTCGAGGCGATTTGCCCCACGGACCTGCACAACGTGGCCGAAGGGCGCACTTATCAACTTCGGTCGATTGAATCCTCGGGCGAACAAGTGACGATGCACGACCCCTACGCATTCCCGCCGCTGCTCTCGGACTACGACCTGCACCTGTTGGGCGAGGGTCGGCACTGGCGCAGCTACGAGAAGCTGGGCGCCCACGTGCGCACGGTGAGCGGGGTGACCGGCGTCAACTTCGCCGTCTGGGCCCCCAACGCCGAGAGCGTGAGCATCATCGGCGAGTTCAATGGCTGGGACCGCCGCAAGCACGCGATGCGGAAGCACATCCCCGGCGGCGTGTGGGAGCTGTTTATCCCTGACATCAAGCCGGGCACGCTGTACAAGTTCTCGGTGAAGGCCCGCGGCGGTCGCGTTGCCGAAAAGTGCGATCCCTACGCCTTCGCCGCCGAGGTACCGCCCCGCACGGCGAATAAGGTGGCCCGCCTGCTCGACTACAAGTGGAACGACCACGACTGGATCGCCGCCCGCCAGCGGGAGGAGCAGCTCACCAAGCCCATGGCGGTGTACGAGGTGCATCTGGGCAGTTGGAAGAAGGACTACTCGGGCGGCGACTGTAAGTGGCTGAATTACCGCGTGCTGGCCCACGAGCTGGTGGAGTACTGCCAGAAGATGGGGTACACGCACCTCGAGCTGATGCCGGTCAGCGAGCATCCCTTCACCGGCAGTTGGGGCTACCAGACCGTCGGCTACTACGCCGCGACCAGTCGCTACGGGTCGCCCGAAGACTTCATGTACTTTGTCGACCACTGCCACCAGAACGGCATCGGCGTGCTGATCG
>CAYSFP010000005.1:0-70369 GCA_964430075.1 uncultured Planctomycetaceae bacterium
CAACTACAAAAGACAAACCGCGTAATAGGTTACGAAAATTCAAGTGCCATTCGGATCGCCCTGGTTCTCCGTTGATCATGCTTGAGGCAATGGACCGAGCGGCCGAAGAGGCTCAGAGGGTCAGGTCGAAGCCGTTTCACTTAGATGTGCAGTACGTATTTGTTGAAAAAGATACCGAGGCGCTCAACTATCTTCGCAGCGTCCTTGCTGCCTCCAAATACGCACTGTTGGTCGGCGACAGAATCCATCTGATTCAGGGAGAGTTCACGGCTCAAGTTTCAGAGATCACGAAGTTCGTCAAGAAACGAGGGCGCGCCGATCGTGCCATCTTTGTGCTCGATCAATTTGGTTATAGCGACGTCCCGCTTCCAACTATCCGTGATATTCTTTCAAATCTAGACAACGCTGAGGTGCTCCTGACCTTCGCAACCGATTTTCTAATTGACTACTTGAACCAGGACGACCAAACGCAACACATCCTGAGAAACGTGGGCATCTCGCTTCCCTCTACGGAAATCGGTACGGCGAAGGAGGCACGAGATTGGCGCCGGATAATTCAATTTGCATTGCACCGCCAAATTCCCGAACAAACAGGAGCTAAATTCTACACGCCGTTCTTTATCCGTTCGGCGGATGCCCATCGTGATTTCTGGCTGATTCATCTCTCCGGACATTTTCGGGCACGCGATGTGATGGTAGGGCTACACTGGAAAGAAAGCACTTCGTTTGCTCATTATGGACGCTCAGGCTTACGAATGCTCGGTTATGATCAGCAGAGCGACGCTGATTGGACAAGTCAGCACATGCTACCGGGATTTTACTTCGACGAGACAGCGCTGGCATCGAGTCAGGAGGAACTGTTAGAACAATTGCCAGAGCGGATTTTCAATTTCCAAGACGGCATCATTTTCAACGAACTATTCGCGATGCTGACCAACGAGTGCCCTGTGACAGCCGACATCATGAAGGGCGTCTTGAGTGACTTAGCCATAGAAGGCGTGATTCAAGTCCGGGACAAAACCGGGGCGACGACTCGACGCTCTGGCATTCAGCATGACTCCGATGTCATTATCCCTAGCCGTCAGAAGCGTCTTTTCCTGCCGCGTGTCGTTGACTCATAAATCAGCCCCCCTGCGGCCGCAAAGCGGCGTAAAGGGACGTTTGCAGACCACGTCCAAGTTGCTTTTCCTCCACGCTAGCGCGGCCTCCACGGCCCCTCTTCGCAGCCAAAATCGGGCACTTGTGCGAACCCTGACCTTGGGGTTATGATCTTCGTGTCAACTGTTCTCTAAACAGTCTAGCCGCTGGATCATGATGATCACCGTCCACCACGCCAAGTTCTTCGCACACGAGCTCACCAAGCGGTGTTCGGCGGACAGTATCGAGAAACTCGCGGGAACCCTGGTCGACGTTCAGGTCGACCTGAATCCGCATCAAGTCGAGGCGGCTCGGCGATCTACATGCGCGCCGTCGGCAATGGACGATGCGGCAGTGGTTGCCAAGCAGGAAAAGGCTGTGGCGTGGTGCCAGAACGCCAGCGACTACGCGGCGACGTATGGCGGCAAGCCGTGGCAGTACGTTTTGATCCCACACGATGCCATCGCCGAGAACATGACGCTGGCGGGGTTGGTGCAAAGGTACGGAACATCCTCCAATAGGATGGCATGAAGGATGTCGCAGAGTGAATTCAATGACTAGGAAAACTACCACGTTTGGCAAACTGCTGCGCGACGCACGCCTTGCCAAGAAGTTCAGCCTCCGCAAGTTTGCAGAGTTAGTGGGCGTGAGTCCAACCTACTTGTCCCAGGTCGAGCAGGACAATGTAACGCCGCCCACGGCCGATCGCGTAAAACGAATGGCGGAGCTGCTCGAAGAGAACGCGGATGAATGGATCGGCCTCGCAGGGCGCGTGCCGGGCGACCTGTCAGAAATCATCCAGAACAAGCCCACGGAAATGCCAGAGCTCTTGCGAGAGGCCAGCGGACTATCCGCCGAGCAGATTCGCAAGATCACCGAACAGATTAAGAGGCTCAAGGAAAAGGGGAAATGAGGATGACGCAACGAATTGCACGTTCACGAGGGAAAGTTCCATACCTGCACGAGAAACAGATCGAGCGGGAAACGGACGTACTGTTGGCGGAGTTCAGTGAGCGGTTCTTTGACATCGCCAAACCTCCGGTTCCGGTCGACGAGATCGCAGAGTTGCATTTGGCGCTGATCCTCGAATTCAAGGACATGAAGTCGCACTTCCCCTTCGCCGATGTTCACGGCGCTATCTGGTTCGAGCAGGGGAAAATCGGCATCGACCAGACGCTCGACCCTACCGCGAATCCGAACCGGCGGGGACGCTACCATTTCACGCTCGCGCACGAAGTGGGGCACTGGCAACTGCACCGCCGGCATTTCCTAGCGAACCCGGCCGAACGGCGACTCTTTGACGACGGCTCACCGAGACCAGACGTGGTTTGCCGATCGAGTGAACGCAAAAAGCCGGTCGAATGGCAGGCGGATGCATTCGCCGCAACACTGCTCATGCCGCGACGGATGGTGTTCGCGGCTTGGCAAGACTTTCGCGGTGGGGACGACCGGGCAGTCGAATTGCGCGAACTGCGCGCCGCGCGAAGTGGCGGCGACATCTTGTACCGGGGCCGGTTGGCAGTGACCAGCGAAGAGATCGACGATGGGCTTCGCGAGGAGTTTTGCCGGCCGCTCGCCGAGACGTTTCAGGTTTCCCCGGAAGCAATGAGCATTCGTTTGAAGGAACTGGGACTGATTGTGACCCAACGACCCCCGACGCTGTTCGACTAGGCAGCGTCTTTTTTTGCATTCGGCGTTTACTGTTCATGGTACAGAGACGCCCCGACAATGGGAGGGCCAACGAATGGCCAAGAGTTTTGATCCAAAGTATATCCTCCGGCAGATTTCCAACCATCTGCTGCGGGATCTGTTCGAGTCGCACCAAATTGAACTCGAAGTGCCGTGGGACGACTTGGCCGAGTCGGAAGTCGACCCGATCTTCATGACGTGGCAGGAGTTGCCTGAGGCCGATCGCCGGGCCATTGAAATCGTTCTGCACGAAGTGAACGACATGGCTAGCGGTGATGAGGGAACGCGAGCTATTTGCGAGGAAGCGATTCGCCAGGGTCGGCAAGACCTCGTTGACGAGCTCGACGGCTACGAAAGTCGCCACGACAAGGCCGCTTGGACTTATATTCGCGCGACCGACGTCTGGAATCTGGCCGTCCGCTTTGCGCGGGCCGACAGCCTGTCGCGAGGAAGGTACTGGATCAAGCGCTGCGACATTCCTGCCGTGGCGCCAGATACAGGGACGCCAAAGATCAATGAACTGGAGGAAGCGCTGGCGGCGTTCTTCCTGGCAACTCAGGCCCGGGGTCGTCACTGCCAGATCGAGCACTACACCCGTGCCAGCGGTGCCCACTACTTCTTCGCTTACCTGGATGACTATGCCGATACCTACGTCACGCTCGATGAGGCCGGAGCGTTCGACCGACGCCCCGAACGTCGGGCGTTCGAGCTGGTCATCGTCTACGATCAACGCCACGGTACGCTCGAGGTGTTCGCACGCGGCGGCAAGAAGGTCTACATCCCGCTGCAAGAAATCTTCTGCCGGATCATCCTGGGCGAGGAAATCGGGCCAGAAAACCGCGACTCGCATCCCTACGAGTTAAACGGCTTGTTGAGCCGAGATTTTCAGTTCCCCACGGATCCCGCGGACGGCATCGACGCCGTTCGCGTCC
This sequence comes from uncultured Planctomycetaceae bacterium, assembly GCA_964430075.1. GTDB lineage: Bacteria > Planctomycetota > Planctomycetia > Pirellulales > Lacipirellulaceae > Lacipirellula. The sequence continues at coordinate 3,759 of CAYSFP010000005.1, forward strand.
GCAAGCTGCGACTCTCGATCAAAGGGCTGCCGCGCCGCCGAATTACGCTGGAGGCCGATCCGGAAGGCGACGTCGACGACGTCTACCAGATGCTGGAGGGCTATCTCAATCAGCGGCAGATTCCGGCGTCGATCCTGAACGTTACTCAGGTCGGCTTGAAATTCAGCTTTGATCCGTCGCGCGAGGACCTTCCGAAGTCGCTGTCATTCGACCTGTCCTGGCCCAACTCCAGTAACCTGAAGAGCAAGCCGGAGGTTGTGCGCGATTTGGCCGAGAAGTACCTGCGAGAATGGGATCTGGACCGTGCTGCAAACCCTCAAAGCGCTTAGTCAACTACTCGAGGCCCAACGGCCTACGCTGACGGCGGATGACTTGACTTCTATGACGGACGATCTGCGTCGCCTGCTTCTGGATTGCGGACTATTGGCGCCGGCGCGTCCGGCGACGCATGTGACCTGTGACGCTTGCTACGACGATCATGTCGAAGAGGTCGTCCCCATCAAGGATGCGAAGGGCGTCCGGTTCCAGATTTTCTGCCCTGAAGCTGGTTGGGTTGAGGTACCGGAGCGCCGACTGCGCCAGTGGACGCTGGACGATCGCAAAGTTGTTGCGGCCCTGGCCGCCGCCATCTCGCCAGGGTCGCAGGCTGATGAACTGCTCATGGGAGTTGCCTGGCGAATAGGGTCGGTTTCTTTGGCCAATGAGCCCTACGAGATTGTGTTCCTTCGCAGGGTCGAAGGCGCCGCCGACACCCTCGTCGCAGAGCTCAGTCAGAGAACTCCACCGGCGCGAACGATAGTGATCGAGAGTAGTCCGAGACCAGAGGATGCGACGGGTTTTGCAGCGTCGTTGCCGCTGCCTTCAGCCTTCGATTTTACGGACAGCTGTTTCTCGTTTCAGGGGGATCGCGTCCGCGCGCTGGTTTCCGCTCAAGGGACCGTCGCGGGCAACGTGTTCCGGCGGCGCGGCGAGTACTGGGAACTGTCGTTCGACGGAAACCAGAAATACCTGAAGGATTCTGTCGGCCTGGGCTATATCGCCCGCCTGCTGATGGAGCCAAACCGCGACATTCCCGCCGTGACATTGTTAGCGGCGAGGGCGGGAATCGACCCCCTCGTCTCTTCTGGTTCGTCTGGTGACGTACTCGATGACCAGGCTCGCGAAGAATATGGGCGACGTTACCGCGAGTTGCAGGAGGAACTGTGCGAAGCGAGAAGGAATAATGACCTTGGCCAGATCGAGAAACTAGAAGGTGAAATGGAACAACTGACCAACGAGTTAGCTAGCGCGACTGGTCTAGGCGGGCGATCCCGACAGAAGGCCGACATCGAGAAGGTCCGCAAGTCGGTGCGAGAGGCGATCAACCGAGATATCGGCAGAATTGGCAAGCAGCACGAATCGTTAGGAGGCCACCTTACGGCCTTCATCATCACGGGCCAAACATGCCGTTACGCACCCGAGCGCGATCCTGGCTGGCTCACATAGGCGCGTAACCAAGCGGCGCATCAACAGCACATGGCGCGGAAGCTAGGCCTCTGTTTACCCATTGCTCGCGATTGCACACCCACCGTTCTGGGACACTAAAAAACTGGAAAGCGCGCAGGTTTCTGTCTACGCTAAAAGATGCCGGCTGACCACCTCGACTTTTCACCTTGAGCGGCCTTCACCAGTGATGTCAAAAGTACGGAAGAGTTCTACTGGCAAGCAAGGACGGCGGCAATTTACACCACGGCAAGCAATTTTGTTCGGCCGCATTGAACAACTATGTTGCGATGCTTCCGAAAAAGAATTCTTTCCTGTCAAAATTGCCGCCATTCGTGGAGGTGGAAGTCTCTTCAGGTTAGAACCGAACCCGAAGGATGCCGACTTATCAATCGTCTATTCCGACCTGCGAACAGCCGCTGCTTTGTCGTTTAACAGCTTCTTTATCGAGTTCTTCGAATTCGGACGCTATGAGCACAGGACGACTCCCCAAGCCGATCTACAACGGTTTGTGGATGAGACGAAGAACAAGGAAGCGACAAGATTCTACGAAACGTATAGCCGTTGGCTTGGCAACGCATCGTGGGCGTCGATCTACAAGCCATTTCAGATGATAGCGTTCAACGTCTATATGAATCGAATATCGGGAAAACCAATCGGCGGTATATTTTGCGAGATCATGGTGAAAAGCATGATTCGGGCCCGGTATCCTCGCCTGCAACTTGCCGAATTGACTCGGGACGCGCGCTCCGTACTGAAAATGAACCTTGCGACCATCTGGACTCCGGGAGCACGCTTCAATCCGGCAACGATTGCCATCTCTGCCGTTGACCGCGCGAGTGAGGACGCCATCAGCCTGATACGGGATTATCATCGGGCGAAGTCGGCCTCAGAGTACTATCATCGCGCCATTCAGTCGGCGATGAACCTTGCCAATACCGATGACAGGAAATGGCCAGCGCAAATCGAGGAACTGGCTGAAAAAGCAGTGAACGTACTAAACAGTGACGAAGACGATGTTGCCGACGTTGACATGCCTGTTAGTACATTGCGGAAGACGGTCAAGTCACTGTGGCATCGAATCGACTGCCAGCGGCGCTTGTTGGAGGAAGTCTTGTGCTACAAGACGTTTCCAGGCAATCGAACGTGGGGCCTGGATTCACGTCACAGAAGCCTTGAGCAATACTTGGCTACGCATCTATTTGGGAGAATGGGGCGGCAACGCACGCGGCAGTGGCTGCCGTTCCTTGAAGACGAAGGTTTGTGCGTTTCAAGCTTGGTGCATGAGGAGCAAATTCGTCTGAAGGGGAAGTCTGAAGTGCCCAGCAAGAAGGCGGCAAAGGTGAGGTAATGATGCGTCGTCGATTTCCCACAGCGGAGACTCAGAGCCTGACTCGCGAACGGAGTGCAGACCACACCATTCCGGGTCGTTGCGGGTTTCGCAGTGACTCGCAATCCCTAGCACGACTGGGGATTTTTTTTGCGCACTGTTGGCCGCTTGCGACTCACTGCCATAGCCTGCGTGCACTTGTTGCGCCGCTGTTGCCGACTCGATGACGTGCCGACTCGACTTGGCCTCGACTGGCATAGTGCTTCGTCCATCATGTTTTGACAGGCGCTCGCTCGCGTTTCTCCAACCAATTTAAGAGGGAAACGCGGGCGAGCACCTGTCAGTTCAACGCGGTCGAAGCACTAGGTCGAATTCCAGTCGCCGTCCACTCCTCGAGATCGTTCCGAGCCGGACGTTGCTCAAGTCGGTTCAAGGTCATGAACGTCGATCGCGCAGCGCCTAAGGCCTCGCGGAAGCGTCGTCCTCAGAATGCGGGGTCGGCATGTTCGCGCCGACGCGCGTTCGCCACGCGTTGAGGAGTTGCTGCAATTCCGCCACACGATCGGACTCGTCGGCCGCGAGATCGTGCTGCTCGCCGATGTCCTCTGCCAGGTTGTAAAGCTCGCGGCGGCCGTCTTCGAGGAACTCCAGCAGTTTCCAGTCGCCCGATCGGACGACGCTCACCGGCGTGGTGCGCCACTGGCCCGGTCCGGCGCCGAGATATCCGGGGAAGTGCCAATAGAGATCCGTTCGCGGCAATGACTTTTTGGCGCCGGTGAGCAGCGGGATGTAGCTTTCGCCGTCGAGCGGTTGGTTCGCGGGGGCTTCGGCGCCGGCGAGTTCGAGCAAGCTGGGATAGAGATCCACGGCGTGAATTGGCGTGGCGTCGGTCCGGCCGGCGGCAATGGTTCCCGGCCAGGAAAAGATGTACGGCACGCGGATGCCGCCTTCATACAGCGAGCCCTTGCCGCCCTTGAGCGGGGCGTTGTCGGTGACGCCGTTCTTCGAGAGGCCGATGCTGTGGTAGCCGCCGACGCCGCCGTTATCGCTGGTGAAGACGACCAGCGTCCGCTCGGCGAGGCCCAGCTCGGCAAGTTTCGCGACGATGCGGCCCACGCTTTCGTCGACGCTGGCGATCATGGCGGCGTAGGTGGGATCGCGATGCCCGCCCACGGGCGCCTTGGCCTTGAAGTGCTCGATCAGTTCGGGCTTGGCCTCGTGAGGGCCGTGGACGCCGAAGTGCGGCAGATACAGGAAGAACGGCTCGTCTTTGTGGCGCTCGATGAAGTCGACGCCGCGATCGGTGAGAAAGTCGGCGAGGTAGGCGTCGGGCTCGTGATCGACGGCCGGCCGTGTCTTGAAGTTGAAGTGTTTGCCGGCCGATTCGAGGGCTTCGTCGAAGCCGCGCTGTGCGGGATGATAGTCCGCGCCGCCGCCCAGATGCCACTTGCCGAACATGCCTGTGGCGTAGCCCGCCTGCTTGAGGGCGTCGGCGATCGTCACGATCTCGGCCGGAAGCGCGGTGACGTTATCGACGGGCCGCAGCGGCCGGGAGCGCCAGTTGAATCGCTCGATGCTGCCGACCGTGTACACGCCGGTGCGGGGCGAGTACTGGCCGCTCATCAGCGCGGCCCGGGTCGGCTGGCAGTTGGGGCCGCAGTTGTAGGCGTCGGTGAAGCGGGCGCCGCCGGCTGCCAGGGCGTCGATGTGCGGGGTTTCGTAGTACCCGCTGCCGTAGCAGCCGAGGTCGGCGTAGCCCAGGTCATCCGCCAGGATGAAGACGACGTTGAGCCGCGCGGTCTCGGCGGCGCTCGACGTTGCCAGGCACGCGGAAACGGCCAAACAGAGAACCAGAACTCGACCCCAATGAGAATTCTGCATGATGACCTCTAGGGCGTTTTTCAGATTTGTGTGCCACTGGCGTGTCGCCAGTGAGAAGTGGGTACTCGCTTAGCACTTCAACACTGGCGGCACGCCAGTGGCACACAATCGGCACGCCAACGTGAAAACTGCTCTAGTCGATGATGTCCGCCGCAGCGCCGCGCGCGGCGGCTCGGCGAGCCCGGCGATTTGCTCGCCGATCGTTTTGGCCCGCAGTCGCTTCGGCGGCGCTGGTCGTAGGAAAATGTGCGGCTAGCTCCGCCTTGCGATCGGCCTGTTCCGGCTGCCCCGCCAGGTTGTTCCACTCGTAGGGATCGGCCGCTTCGTCGTACAGTTCGTCCGTGCCGTCGGCGTAGCGGATGTAGCGCCACCCCTCGCTGCGCACGGCGTGATTGTTCCGCCCGAACGTGGTGAGCGCCGGCTCGTCCCACGCCGCGTCCGGATCGACCAACAGCGAACGAATGCTGCGTCCTTCGACATGCGAGGGCGTGGCAATGCCGGCCAAATCGGTCAGCGTGGGATAGATCGACATGAAATCGACGGTTCGCTCGCAGACGCCGCCCGCCTTGGTCACGCCCGGGGCGTACCAGAGGAGCGGCGCCCGCGTGGCCTCTTCCCACAGGGCGAACTTTCGCCAGTGCTCCTTCTCGCCCAGGTGCCAGCCGTGGTCGCCCCACAGCACGACGATCGTGTTGTCGCGGTATGCGCTCCGCTGGAGGCCGTCGAGCAGTCGGCCGATCATCGCGTCGGCGTAGGAGATGGCGGCCAGGTAACCCTGGATCGCTTCCTTCCAGCGGCCGGACTCGAGAATCTGGCGATGGTCGCCGCGCGCGCCCGCCATTTGTTGCCCTGCGACGGGAATGTCGGCCAAGTCGTCGGGCTGCGTCGGCGGCAGCTCGATCGAGTCCAGCGGGTGCAGGTCGTAGTACTTGCGAGGCACGTTCCACGGCATGTGCGGCTTGTGTAGTCCGATCGCCAGAAAGAATGGCTTGTCGTGCGTGCGCTCGAGTTGCTCGAGGCCGTAGTCCACGATTCGCCACTCGGCCAGGTCCTCGTCGTCGCAATCGAGCGGAGCGAACTTGATGCCGCCGACGCCGCGATTGCCCGAGGGCGCCGGGTTGGTGCCGGCATTCGCCAAATAGTCGTCCCACTCTTCGCGGCGGTTAAAACCGCCGTGGTAGATCTTGCCGGCGCCGGCCACGTAGTAACCCGCGCTGCGGAACGCGCTGGTAAGCGTCTGCTCGACGGGGACTGCAGGCCGCCAGTCGTGGCCGTTGCTGTACACGCCGGTGGTCGACGGCCGCAATCCCGACATCAATGCGGCCCGCGAGGGATTGCACAGCGGTGCGGCGCAATAGCTGCGCGTAAAACTGACGCCGCGGGCGGCGAAGTTGTCGATGTTGGGCGTCGAGGTCTGACGGTTGCGGCCCAGGTAGCCGACCCAATGGTTGAGATCGTCGACCGCAATCATCAGCACATTCGGCCGCGACGGCTCGGCGGCAGACAACGCAGTGCAGGCGCTCGCCGTCGCCGCCGACGCGAGCAACGCAATCAACAACATTCTCACGGCGCACCCGATCGGCAGGAGGAGTTCACGGCGCGGCCCACGACCGCCGTCATGCGAGGCGTTGCCCAAAAAATCGAAATCCGAAACTCGAAATCCGAAACAAGTTTCAAGATTCAAAATTCCAAGTTCAAATGGAGAATCAGTTCCTTTGAATAATTCTCTTTTGGTGCTTGTTTCGTGCTTCGTGATTCGAGTTTCGGATTTTCTAGGCAAAGCCGTCATGCGAAAATCTCTTTGCACACCGTACCGGCCACGTCGGTCAGGCGGAAGTCGCGGCCCGCGTAGGCATAGGTCAGCAGCTCGTGGTCCAGCCCCATGAGCGCCAGCAGCGTGGCGTGGAAGTCGTTCATGTGCATCCGGCCCTCGACCGCGTGCATGCCCACGTCGTCGGTGGCGCCGTACGAAAAACCCGGCTTCACGCCGGCGCCGGCCAGCCACATCGAGTAACCCGTAATGTTGTGGTCGCGGCCGTCGGGTCCCTGGGCGGTGGGCAGGCGGCCAAACTCGCTGCCGAAGACGACAAGCGTCTCGTCGAGCAGGCCGCGCTGCTCCAAATCAGCCAGGAGCGCCGCGGTCGGCTGATCGGTGGCGCGGCAATTGTTCGTGAGCCCTTTGTGCAAGTTGTTGTGCTGATCCCACCCCGGATGGCAGATTTCAACGAACCGCACGCCCGCCTCGCTGAGCCGGCGGGCCATGAGGCACTGCCGGGCGAAGCTGCCCGCGGGACCGTCCTTCACGCCGTAGGCGTCCTGCACATGCTGCGGTTCCTGCGTGAAATCGAGCAGCGCGGGCACCTTGTCCTGCATCTTGAATGCCAGCTCGTAGGACGCGATGACGCCGTCGAGCGCGTCGGGGGCGCCCGGCGCGGCGGCGAGGTCGCGGTTCATCGATTGAATCAAGTCGAGCTGCTTGCGTTGCAGCACCGAGGGGGCCGCGGCTTCGAGATTGGGCATGAAGCCCATGTCGTTGATCCGCATGCCCTGGTAGTACGCCGGCAGAAAGGCGCTGCCGTAGTTCACGGCGCCGCCGAAGGTGGGCGGCGGGTTGATCGTGATGTAGCCCGGCAGATCCTGATTCTCCGATCCCAACCCGTACAGCAGCCAGGCGCCCATCGACGGGCGGGTGAGCGACGCCAGCGCCGTGCCGGTGTGCAGTTGAATGACCGCCTGCGGGTGGGCCGGCGTGTCGGTGTACAAGCCGCGCAAGAAGCAGAATTTATCGACGTGCTGCGCCGTGTGCGGCAGCAGTTCGGACAACCAGGTTCCCGTTTCGCCGTACTGGGCGAACTTGAACTTCGACGCCGTGAGCCGCCCGCCTCCGGAGGCCGTCTTGCCGTCGCTGCGCTGCAGCACGGGCTTGTATTCCCAGGTGTCCATCTGGGAGACGGCTCCCTGCATGAACAGAAAGATGACCCGCTTGGCCCTGGCTGGCAGTTGCGGCGGCTTAGCCGCCAGGCGACCGACGGGGCTGGCCGCGCTCGCGGCCGGTGACGCCGCCGCGTTGCGGCCTAACAGCCCCGCCAGTGCAAGGTAGCCAAAGCCCGTGCCCGCGCTCTGCAGCACTTGCCGCCGCGAAAGCCAACCGTTGCCTGTCGTGCCGGGCGGCACGCTCGTTTGCTCAATCATCTGCGTGATCCTCATGGGGAGAACTGCTGCTGCGCATCCCGCGCGGCCTATTTCGCATAACGGAATTCCGCTGAGCCGAACAGCGCCTGGCAGAAGCTGGCCCAGGCGGCGGTGCGGACGTCCACGTCCTCGATCGTGTCTGCGATGATGGGCGCTTCCTGCACAGGAAGCTCGTCGGGATTGTCGGGCGGCTCGACTTTCGAGGCGTCGGTCGCGGCCGTCGCGGAGCGATCCGACGCGGCGCCCGGCTCCTCGGTCGCTGCCCCAGGGATGGCGCCTTCCGCGGGCTCGATTGCGCGGGCGGTCGACTCGAAATCGAGGATGTAGTTCACGGTCCGCGCGACTTCGTCCGCCGTGGCGGCTCGACCAAGCACGCGGCGATACGCGGCGTCAATGCGCGCCGCGTCGCTGTCGTCGCCGCCCGCCAGCAGGTTCTGCGCGAGTGCAACAGACTGCTTGCGGACGAACGAGTCGTTGAGCAAGTACAACGCCTGCGTCGCCACGGTGGTCGCATCGCGGCTACCGGTGACCATGCCCTGCTCGGCGAAGTCGAACACCTGCAGCGCTCCCGGCGTCAGGTTGCGAACGAGCGGCAGGTAAACGCTGCGATGCACGCTCTGCCGGCCGGCGAACTCGATGCGGCGGGCGTTGGCGCTCGAATCGAGCAGCTCGATCACCTTGAGCTGCTGCGTCGGCGAACCCTCGGGCCGGGCGGCCTCCAAGGTTCCCGCCGCGGCGAGCATGGCGTCGCGCATCTCCTCGGCGTCCAGCCGCCGCGGGCTATGGCGCCACAGCAGGCGATTGCCCGGGTCCACGGCCAGATTCTCGGGAATCTCCACCGCGCTGAGCTGGTAGGTGCGCGTCAGCACGAGCGTGCGCACGAGCGTTTTGATCGACCATCCTTCGCGAACGAATCGCGCGGCAAGGTAGTCGAGCAGTTCGGGATGCGACGGCACGTCGCCGGTCACGCCGAAGTTGTCGACCGTCGTCACGAGCCCCTGGCCGAACAGATGCTGCCACACGCGGTTGACGATCACGCGGGCCGTGAGGGGGTTCTGCGGGCTCGTGAGCCACTCGGCCAACTGCAGGCGGCCGCTCTGGTCGGCGGGGATCGTCGGCGCGTCGGCCACGTTCACCAGCGACAAGAAGCCCCGCGGCACGGTCGGGCCGAGCGCCTCGGCCTCGCCGCGCACACGGAGCTCCGTGTCGCCGACGACGCCCGCTTCGCGGACGCCCATCACGGCCTGCCCCTGCAGCGATGGGTCGGTGAGCTCGAGCAATTCGGCCTGCGCCCGTTCCATCCGCAGGCGGAAGGGCCGCTGCCGCGGTCGACCATTGGGCGCCAGCTCCAGTCCTTTGGGAGTGCCGCGAATCGCGTCCCATGCGGCCTTGGCTTTATCGAATTTGGCTTGGGCCCGGGCGACGGCTGCGGGATCCGGCGCGGCCAATTCGCCGCCCAACCGCACCAGGAGCTGCGGCACGTAGTAGTCCAGGCCGCCGCCGCCCATCTTGTTCTTCACGCCGGCGCACAGCTCGGTGCTGCTAAAAATGCCGGCCAGCGCGTAGTACTCCGTCGTGGGAATCGGGTCGAACTTGTGATCGTGGCAGCGGGCGCAGCTCGCCGTCGTGGCCAGCACCGCCCGCGTCACCGCGTCGATCTGCTCGTCGATGTTGTCCATCGTGAAGCGGACCTTGAACCGCTGGTTCACATCCTTCACGCCAATCGCGAGAAAGCCGGTGGCGATCAGGTGTTCCTCACGCTCCTCGTCGCTGGCGGCCGGCAGCAAGTCGCCGGCAATCTGCTCGCGCAAGAATTCGTCGTACGGCTTGTCGTCGTTCAGCGCGTCGATCACGTAATCGCGATACCGCCACGCATGGGGATACGGCATGTTACGCGCCGAGCCAGTCGACTCGCCGTAGCGGGCGACGTCGAGCCAGTGGCGGCCCCAGCGTTCGCCATAGGCCGAGGAAGCGAGCAGGCGGTCGACGACCTTGGCGAACGCCGCGGCCGACTCGTCGGCCAGGTACGCGCCGATCTCCTCAGGCGTCGGAGGCAATCCCGTCAGGTCGAACGTGACGCGGCGGATGAGCGCGACGCGATCGGCGTCGGTTGTGGGCGCGAGCCCCTGCTCAGCGAGCCTGGCGCTTACGAACCGATCAACGGGATCCTGCGACCAGGACGGATCGGGCGCAATCGGCGGCGTCGCGTCGGCTAGCGGCTGGTAGGCCCAATGGTCGCGCTTGATGTCCTCGTAGATGGGATCAGGCTCGGACAGTTCATACGGAATCTCGACCGCCGGCCACGCGGCGCCGTCCGCGATCCACTTGGTGAGATCGGCGATCTGCTCGTCAGACAATTGGCCTTCCGGCGGCATCCGCAGCCGCTTGTCGCGGTAGCTGACGGCGTCGAGCAGCACGCTGTCCTCGGGGCGGCCCGGGACGATCGCCGGACCGCGATTGCCGCCGGCGACAAGGCCGGCGCGGTCGTCGACGCGCAGGCCGCCGTGCGAGTTCGTATTGGCCGAGTGGCACGTATAGCAGTTTTCGACCAGCAGCGGCCGAATCTTCTTTTCGAAGAACTCGAGCGCCGCGGCGTCATGCGGCGTGGCCGCGCGGGCGCAGTGTGCCGCCGCGCTCGCAGCCCACAAGACGATAAACCATTTCCAGATGCCGCCCCGCAGGGCGGCGACGAACCTTATGCGCATCGTGCGTGACTCGCTTCAGTCGTCGCAAGCGCGCTTCCGGATTGTTCCAGTGGGCAACGCGAGGAAAGTGCCATAGCCTCCGCTCGTCCACGCGGTGGGCACGCGTGGCGGTCAGCCCTGCAAGTGCGGCGCCAGTTGTTTGAATGCGCTGAATTTCTCCGTTTTTCCGCGCGATAAAAATCGGCGCGCGGCATGCTGGCTTCGTTATATTTCGCTAACGTCAAGGCGGATCGCGGCGCGTCGTCGCTTGGGGAACGGCTGTGCGAGCCGGTTTCATCGCCGCGCAGAGCCCTTCAACAATCCGTGGCCTGTCACGGCGGCCGTGGCATTTGGCGGACCGGTCCATCCTATATCACGACTCCCAGCCGCGATCATCGTGGGAGGGGCCTTCGCAGTGCGTGTTGGCGGGCCTTTTCCGATTGTTCCACGTTTCGGCGCGCGGATTGCAATAGACGGCGGGCGAACAGAGATCTTCCCCTTGCGAGGCGACGCGGCGTATGTCGCAGTCGACGCGGCGTTTGATCTCTGAGCGTGCGCGGCGCGTCGTGACATCAACGCCGCTTCTCAAGCGTGTCTACCGCCCCAGGCGGGGACGTTGTGACAGGTTTATTTTTGCGGTGCTCACTGGATAACCGGAAGCTCGCTGCGACGACTTTGTGGAGTCCCGCACGATGCCCCTCTCTCCCCGGATTGAATGGTGGAAGCCCTGGCGGCTTCCTTTCGCCTTGGCCAGACGAACCCAGGCGGCGCTGAACTTTAGCGACCGGCGACGCACGCGCCCGCGACTCGTTGCCGCGCTACAGCACGGCGATGCGGCGTGTTGTCGCTACGGCGATCGCTGAGCACCGATCAAGTCAGGCCGCATTACGCAGCGGCAGCTCTTGTGAATGAAGGCTGATTCGAGCGTGCGCTCGAAGGCCCGCAGCGCTCACGGTGTGCGCAGGCAACGCCTCGCGCCTCCTCCTTGTTTAACGGAGACACTCAGAAATGCGATTCAAGTGGAAGCTCATGGCCGCAGCGGCGGGGTTACTCGCTATGGTGCAGCCGGATCTGGCGTCCGCCGCGGAAGGCGGCGCGGCAAAGCCCAACATTCTGATCATCGTCGCCGACGACCTGGGCTACGGCGACGTCGGCTTTCAGGGCGGTAAGCAGATACCGACGCCCCACCTCGACAGCCTGGCCGCGGGAGGCGTGCAGTTCACCAATGGCTACGTCTCCTGCCCGGTGTGCAGCCCGACGCGGGCAGGCTTGTCGACGGGGCGGTATCAGCAGCGCTTCGGCCACGAGTTCAACCCGGGCCAGGCCGCGTCGGAAGACGGCGTCACCATCGGCCTGCCGCAGAGCGAAACCACGCTGGCCAGCGCCCTGAAGCAAGCCGGGTATTCGACGGCCATCGTCGGTAAATGGCATCTCGGCGCCGCCGACGGGTATCGGCCGCTCGAGCGGGGGTTCGACGAGTTCTACGGGTTCCTCGGCGGGGCGCATCCCTATATTCCCGGAGCGCCCGGCGGACGCGCCGCACGCACCGCTGGGCAAGGCCAGGGGCAAGGGCAGGCTCAAGCGGGCGGCCAAGGACAACGCCGTCGCCGTCAGCAGCAGGCGGCGGGCGATCCCAACGCCGGCGGCGCCGGTCAGCCAATCTACCGCGGCGACGAACCCACCGAGCATCCGCCGCATCTGACCAAGGCGTTCGGCGACGAAGCCGCCGCGTTCATCAAGCGCAAGAAGGACGAGCCGTTCTTTCTGTACCTCGCGTTCAACGCGGTGCACAACCCGCTTCAACCCGATCCGGAGCACGAAGCACGCTTCGCCAGCATCGAAGATCCGCAGCGGCGCGCCTACGCCGGTCTGCTGAGCGGGCTGGACGATGCGGTCGGGACCGTGCTGGAGGCGCTGCGCAGCTCCGGCCAGGAGGAGAATACGCTGGTGTTCTTCGTCAGCGACAACGGCGGTCCGCAGCAGGCCAACGGCAGCAACAACGCGCCGCTGTCAGGCGACAAGGGGACCGTGTGGGAAGGCGGCATTCGCGTTCCCTACGTCGCGGCTTGGAAAGGCAAGCTGCCCGCGGGGGTCACGTATGACCAGCCGGTGATTTCGCTCGACATCACGGCGACGGCCGCGGCGGTGGGCGGCGGCGCCCTCGGCGGGGCCGATCGTTCCGTCGACGGCGTCGATCTGCTGCCGTATGTGCTGGGCCAAAAGACCGGCGCCCCGCACGAGGCGCTGTACTGGCGGTTCGGCCCCCAGCGCGCGATTCGCCGCGGCAATCACAAGCTGCTGCAGATCGGCGACCAGGCGCCGCAGCTCTACCACGTCTCGACCGACGTTGCGGAGAAGAACGACCTCGCCGCGTCGCATCCCGAGATCGTCGGCGAGCTCGAGCAGCTCTACGCCGCGTGGAATAACGAGCTGGCCGAACCGCTCTGGAAAAGGAACCAGGGCGCCGGGCGGCGCAATGCGATCGAGCGCGCCCAGCGCCGTGCCGCGCGCGACGCCGCCGCCGCGGCCGGCGCGGACGCTATCAAGTGAATGACGACGGACGAGCCTTCCGTGCGTGGCTCAGGCGGCGCGCCCAGTTTCAGGGGCAGCGCGCCGCCTGGCCATCGCAGGGAACACAAGTCACCAAAACCGCGAGCCATCAAGCCTTCGTTTTTCCCTTCACCCCAATCGCCCGTCTCAAGAGATCGAACCTCGAACTTAGTCAGGGCCGGAGCCTCACAACACATGACTTATCAACGCTTAACACCCCAAGGCCTCGCCGTAGCGGGGCTAATCCTGGCGGGCGCCGTGCTGGCGCATCCGGCTGTCGCACAACAAGTCTTCGAGCCGACCAGCGGCACGCACGCCTGGAACAACGACGCGAACTGGGGCCCCGCGCCGCCGCAGCCGTTTCCCAACGGCTTCGGCGCCGCCGCGGAGATTCAAGGTCCCACGGGGGCACTGACCGTGCAGCTCGGCCAGCCGATCACGCTGGGGTCGCTCACGATCAACAAGTCGCTCACCGCGACGTTCAACACGACCGTTTCCGGCTCCGCGGCGAACAACCTGACGTTCGACGGCGGCGGCACGATCGCCACGACCGCCTCGTTCACCGAAGGCGGCGGCGTCTCGATCATCTCGGCGCCGATCGCGATCACCGGCCCGCTCACGATTACGCAGGGCGACGACGGCGTGCTTCGGTTCGCCGGCGTCATCTCGGGCCCAGGCGACGTGCTGGTCAATCGCGACACCAACGGCGATGAGGTTGTCGCCTTCAACGCCGCGAACACCTACTCGGGCACGACCACGGTCAGCGGCAATGCCGGCACGAATTTTGTGGTCCTGCAGCTCAATCATGCCAATGCAATCCCCGGCGGCATCGACGTCGCCGGCGGCACGAGCAACATCACGCTCACCAATTCGGCTGTCTTGGGATTGGGGAGCACGGATTTCAAGCGCAGCATCGGCACGGGGCCCGATCAGATTCAATTTGTGACGCCGGTCAACAGCGGCTTCGCGTCGTTCAACGGCACGCGCGTGGTCAACATCGGCGGAAACTCCGAGACGGTGAACTGGGCCGCGGCCGGGCTCGGCCAGTTGACCCTGGGCGCTCCCACGTCGACGGGAACGGTCGAATTCCAGAACCCGCTGAATCTCGGCAACGCGGCGAACCGCAACATTCGCGTCCTCGGCGCCGACTTGGTGACGATCGACGCGATCATCACCGGCAGCATCACGTCGACCGGGGCGGCGAACAACCTCACCAAGGTCGGCAACGGCACGCTGCTCCTGCGGGCCGCCAACTCCTACACGGGCGCCACGATCGTCAACGGCGGATCGTTGGTGGCGGACCATCCGCAGGCGCTCCCCGCCGGAACGAACATCCAGATCGGCGGCACGGGCGTACTGGGCCTGAGCGTCGGCGACCTTGCGGCGAACTTGGGAGACCAGCCCGGCGAAGTGCAGTTTACGGGGGGCAACGGCGGGTTCGCGGCCTACAACGGCCACCGCAAAGTCACGCTCAACGGCGGCGCCACGCTCGTCTGGGGCGAGGGAGGCTTCATCGGCAACAACAACTTTATCCTGTCCTGGCAAAGCGCCGACGGACTCATCGAGATCACCAATCCTATCGACCTCAACGGCGGCGTCCGCACGCTGGCAGGCCGCGAAGGTTTGGCGGCGATCGACTCTCGGCTCAGCGGCGTCCTCAGCGGCGACGGCGGCATCCTCAAGACGCAGGCCGGAACGCTCGATCTCAGCGCCGCCAATACCTACACCGGCGTCACCACGACCCAGGGCGGCGTGCTGCTGCTCACGAACGCCAACTCGATTCCCGGCGGCATCAACGGCGGCAGCATCGCCAATATCACGCTCAACGGCGGCTCCTTGGGGTTAGGGCACGGCGATTTCACCGCCCCGCTGGGCTTCGGCCCCGGCCAGGTCCAGTGGAGTTCGGGCGTCAATGCCGGCTTTTCCGCCTTCGGCGGCGACCGCATCGTCAATCTCGGCGGCGCGGGCGCCCAGGTCGCCTGGGGCGTGAACGGCTTCGCCACCAACAATCTCATCCTCAATTGGGAGAGCGCCGACAGCCTCCTCGAGTTCGTCAATCCCATCGACCTGAACGGGGACATCCGAACCCTCGCCGGACGGGACGGCTCCGCGAGGATCGACTCACGGGTCAGCGGCGTCATCAGCGGCGACGGCGGCATCCTCAAGGGCCAGGGCGGCACACTGGATCTCAGCGCTGCCAACACCTACACGGGAACGACCCAGACCAACGCCGGCGTGCTGCTGCTCACGAACGCCAACTCGATTCCCGGCGGCATCACCGGCGGGAGCACCGCCAACGTCATTCTCAACGGCGGCGTCCTGGGGCTGGGCCATGGCGACCTGACCGCCCCGCTGGGAACCGGCCCCGGCCAGATCCGGTTTAATCCAGGCGCCAACACCGGCTTCGCCGCTTTCGGCGACCATCGCGTCGTCAATCTCGGCGGCGCCGGCGCTCAGGTCGTCTGGGGTCAGGGCAACTTCGCCACCAACAATCTCATCCTCGGTTGGGAAAGCGGCGACGCGCTCATCGAATTCGCAAATGACATCGACTTGAACGGCGGCGCCCGAACCTTCGCGGGACGGGACGGCCTGGCCGACGTCGACTCGCGAGTCAGCGGCGTCATTAGCGGTTCGGGCAGCGTCGTGAAAGCACAACCTGGCACGACGGAATTCACGGCCGCCAACGCCTACGACAGCGGCACGACGATCAACGCGGGCCGGCTGCTCGCGAATAACACGACCGGCTCCGCCGTTGGCACGGGCGACGTCGCCGTCAACAACAGCGGGACGCTTGGCGGCACGGGGTTCGTCGGCACGGCCGGCGATCCCTCCAACCTGACCGTCAACGCCGGCGGTCGCGTCGATCCCGGCGTCGACGCGGGCCAGCTCACCATCTTCGGCAATGTCACCTGGGGGGCCGGCTCGTTCTTCGACGTCGACGTGGCAGGCAGCACGCCGGGCGTCGACGCCGACCAACTTACCGTCAACGGCGCCGCCACGCTCGCCGGGACGCTGCACATCGACCTGGCGGAAGGATTCACGCCCGGCGCGGGCCTGTCGCTGCAGGTGCTCACCGCTGCCAGCGGCGTCACCGGGACGTTCGACAACGTCACTTGGACGGGCGAAACGACCTGGGAAGCCATTTACGGCGCCAACGCCGTCTCGATCGTCGCTGGCGGCGCGGCAGGCTTCGCCGCCGACTTCGACGGCGACGGCGACGTCGACTCGGGCGACTTGGTCGCGTGGCGCGGCGGCTTCGGCACGACGACCGGCGCGACGCGGGCCCTTGGCGACGCGGACGGCGACGGCGACGTCGATGGCAACGACTTCCTGACGTGGCAGCGCGAGCTCGGCAGCGGCCTCGGCCAGGGGACGGCTGCCGTGCCGGAGCCGTCGACGCTCGTGCTCGCGGCTCTGGCGGCGCTGCACATCAGACGGCGAGCGGGCCGCCGCTCGCGCCGCGATCTATCGGATCGGTTGCGCCGCGGCGGCGCCGTGCATCCAGGGAGGGCGCTGCACGGCGCCGTCGCACCAAAACTCGCTTGGTTGGGGAACCGCGCGTAAAGGCGGCGTCACGGGGCGAATTCGCCCCGTGACGTCCGCTTTTCAAGTCACGGCTGCGTGAACCGTCCGCAATCGACGTCTGCGAGAAATCGAACTAACCCAAGGCGGCCTAGTAAAGGATGGAATGATGAGAAATCGCATGAACAATCCACACGGCTTCACGCTCGTGGAACTGCTGGTGGTCATTGCCATTATCGGCGTGCTGGTGGCGCTCTTGCTGCCTGCCATCCAGGCGGCGCGGGCCGCGGCCCGGCGCTCGCAGTGCGCAAACAACCTGCGGCAAATCGGCATTGGCACGCTCAATTACGAGAGCGCCTTCGGCAAGCTGCCGGCTGGCCGAACCTTGCCGGGGGGATGGGGACTGCATGTGAAAATCTTGCCCTATATCGAAGCCACCAACGTGTACAACATCGTCAACTTCGAAGTGGCGGTCGCGCAGAATGACGCGCGGCTCGAAGATCTCCCGCTGTTCTTGTGCCCTGAGGACCTTCAGGATCGGCTGGCCGACTCGCGGGGCGCCGACAATCAGGACGGCTGGGGCCGCAACAGTTACCGGGCCAACGCCGGCAGCGACACCGGCCAGATGACCGGCACTGGCGCGCCCAAGGATCAACTCGAGCGAAATGACGGCATGTTCGTCACCAATCGAGAGATCGAGCTGCAAGACGTCACCGACGGCACGGCCTACACGGCCCTGTTCAGCGAACGCGTGCGCGGCGACGGCGACGACAAGAAAGTCGAGGCCGAGAGCGACTGGTTCCGCATCCCCGAATCTCGCATCTCGGCGGACGACGTTGCGAGTGCATGCCTCGCGCTCAATCTGCAGACGCTGGCGGCGAATCAGCAGTTCTCGCGCGGCGGCAGAAACTGGCCGCTGGGCAATTATGTCCCGTCGCGCTACAACCATGTCCTGGGGCCCAATAGTCGCAGTTGTGCCCGCGGCGCGAGCGGCGGCATCGCCGACGCGATCAACAACAACGGCGGCGCCACGACCGCCACGAGCTGGCACACCGGCGGCGTTCATGTCGTCCGCGTCGACGGCAGTGCCCAATTCGTGATCGACGGCGTCGACCTCGCCGCTTGGCGAGCGCTCGGCTCGCGCGACGGCGGCGAAGTTAGCGAGTCGTCCCTTTAGCTCGCAATCGACGTCGGGGGGGATCGCGCCTTTGATTCGGGCGACGGTGCAGTTTTGCGAGGACTCACGACGTTGGTCGCGTCGGAAGGAGTCTGGCGCATCGATTGCAGTACACGTCGGCTGCCGGGATTTAGAATTGGCGTCCGTAAGTTGTAAGTTGTGATAGATAAAAGACTTACGGAAGAATCGCCGAACCGTCGATGCAGCTCTCTGTGTAATCGCACGGACTTGTCTGCTTCATAGCAAAGAAAATCATCAAATATCACGGATGCTTGAGAGTCGCTATGGAGCGATTTCAGGAAGTTTTGCTCGCCGTCTGGCGTGAGGCATGCCAGCACATCGAGATCCACGAATCCGCCGGCGGCATCGCGGCCTTGCTTGCGGAGTATATTCCTCTTGCAGAGTTGATTGTCGCCCGGCTTGAGCCGGAGCATCTGCTCCTTGCCACCGTCGCCTCTTCGCCGCCGCAGGCCGCGGGGCGGGGACCGGCCAGCCGCGAGTGCCAGCCCACGGAAATGCAGCGCCTGATGAGTTGGGTGCGACGCGGCGCGATTGCGCGTCCGAACTCCCGGGGCGAGCTGCCGGACGCGCTCCAGCCGCTGGGCTTCCGCACCGCGGGCCATGATCTGCGGGCGACGCCCCTGCAAAGTCGCAGCGACGCCACCGGCGTGCTCTTGGTCGTCGCGCAAGCGGGCAAACGTTTCACGGAGCAGCACGAAGAGATGCTCCATCTGCTCCAGGAACCCATTGCGGTCGCACTGGAAAACGATCGCCGCCTGCACGAAATGGCCGCCCTCCGCGAGGCGGCCGAAGCCGACCGCAACATGCTCTTGCGACGGCTCGGCCGCGAGGATCCGGGCGAGCACATCGTGGGCGAGCAAGGCGGATTGAGTCCGGTGATGAAGCGCGTCAACCTCGTGAGCGCGGCCGACGCCCCCGTGCTCATCCTGGGCGAAACCGGTTCGGGAAAGGAAGTCGTCGCCCGGGCCATCCACGTGCGCAGCGATCGCCGGCACAAGCCCTTCATCCGCGTCAACTGCGGCGCCATCCCGCGAGAACTGGTGGATTCGCAGCTCTTCGGCCATGAAAAGGGCAGTTTCACCGGCGCCACCGAATCGCGGCAGGGATGGTTCGAGCGAGCCCATGGCGGCACGCTCTTCCTCGACGAAATCGGCGAGTTGCCGCTCGATGCACAAGTCCGCTTTTTACGGGTCCTTCAAGATTCCTTCATCGAGCGCGTCGGCGGTCGCCAGCCCATCCGCGTCGACGTTCGCGTCGTGGCGGCGACGCATCGCGACTTATCGGCGATGGCGCGCGACGGGCGGTTCCGCGAGGACCTTTGGTATCGGATCGCCGTGTTTCCGATTCTGCTGCCGCCGCTGCGCGAACGGTTGGAGGACATTCCGGAATTGGCCGCCCACTTTGCCGAACGCGCCGCAATGAAGTTTGGACTCGCCCGCGTCATGCCGTCTCCTCAGGATATCGAAACGTTGTGCCAATACGCGTGGCCGGGCAATATTCGCGAATTGGCGACCGTCATCGACCGCGCCGCCATTTTGGGCGAAGGCCGCCGCTTGGAGATTTCCGCGGCGCTTGGCTTCGCCAATTCCGTCACGCCGGCGACGAGTCCTGCGGTGACGCCAACCGTTAACGGCGCCAAGCACGCCGACGAGATCGTTTCGCTCGACGAAGCCGCTCGGCGGCATATCGTCTCCGCGCTCACGCTCACCCACGGCAAGATCGAGGGTCGCCGCGGCGCCGCGCAATTGCTTGAAGTCAACCCTCACACCTTGCGATCGCGTATGCGCAAGTTGGGCGTCGACTGGGCGACGTACCGATGAGCACGAGCTTTGCCTAGTGCTCTGTCACAGTTGTTTTTTCGGGTGGGAGATTTACCCGGCCCGCTTGCGGGCCGAGCCGGGCAAGCCCGGCTGCTCAATGTGCTAGCCGAAATTCCTTCTGTGACGCAACACGAGAGCCGGTTTCAAGACCCCTCTCCCCTGAGGGGAGAGGTTGGCAGAGGGGCGAATTGTTCGAGCAAATTCCATCCCTCCCCGAGCCCCTCCCTTCGAGGAAGGGGTTTTGAAGCCGGCTCTAAAAAAAGCGGCTCTGCCACGAGCCAAATGAGCGGTTCCGAGGGGGACAGAGTCGCCCCTCGGAACCAAGAATGCATTTCCCGTTTGTCTCGCGATCGACTATCCCTGGCAGCACACGGCCTGGCCGTCGAGGCAGACGGTGCAGCAGCAACCGCATGCGAGGCAGCAGGACAAGCAATCGCAGATCGCCTCGATCATCTCGCAGCAGGCTTTGTCGCTGCTGGTGCAGGTGATGCAAATGCCGTCGGCCATCGCCGTGCAGGTGCAATTGCAGAAATCGAAGTTGCACTCGCAGACGGCGCACTCGCCGCGTTCGCAGCGAATCGAGCAGGGGCGGTTGGCCAATTGACCGCACAGGTCCTGCAACGTCTTGCAGTCGGCAGCGTCGCAACAGCACAGGATGCGGCATCCGCCGGCGCAGCGCTCGAAGGTGATCTCGCAGCGAGTCGGGCGTCCCGACTTGGATTGCGACGAGGAGCCCGATCGCTTGGTCATCACAGCATTGGTCATGGAGAATTCTCCGCGGTTTGGCGGCGAGCCTACGACGCTTGCGTTGGGCGCGCCGCCGTGTGTTTGCAAAAAAAACCTCCCGCTGGACGGGTGGGCGGATTTCTGACCGCTCAACACTAGGTCGCCCTACGGCGGACGAAGTGATAACAACAGCGGCAAAAACCACGGTTCAAGGCGGCACGACGCAACCAAGCTGCATAAGCGGACTCAGACCGGCGGAATGACCCGTGGCCCACGTCGAGCCGCGTGTTCACGTCGCCGAGCCCCTCGTCCAATGCGCTCACGTCGCGGGGAGCCCATGTGGTTCTTGCCGCGGCGGGAGTTCAACGCATGCGTCGCCAGGTACGACCGTAAAAACCAGCGATGTTCACGCAACGCCGATCCTAACCAATTGCGACTGTTCGACTTATAGGCGGACAGGAGCGTCCACAGGGAGGGAATGTCCCGAGTCGTCAGGTCCGCCAGCCGCCGAGCGCTGGACGCCCCTTCCCGCGTCCCGAACAGCCGCCAGGCGAACCGTCTTGCGTCCGCTTCCTCGCAACGCGAGAATGCGCGCCCCCAGGCCGCTTTTTCATGAACCGAGTCGATATGAACGTTGGCGACGCCATGGCAGCATCGCCGAGCGCCGCCGCGACCGCCGAAGGCCGCGTCGTCGCGCTCGACGCGCTGCGCGGCTTCGACATGTTCTGGATCGTCGGCGGACAAGAGTTCGCGTTGGCCGTGGCCCGCGCGTTTTCCGATCCGCCGCCAGCGTGGGTCGAGTACCACCTCGAGCATCCCGATTGGCTCGGATTCTCGGCCTGGGATCTCATCATGCCGCTGTTCTTGTTCGTCGTCGGTGCGGCGATGCCGTTCTCGTTCAGCCGGCGCTTGGAACAAAACGCCGACCGTGGGCCGCTGGTCAAAAAGATCCTCCGCCGCACGCTGCTGTTGTGGGTGCTGGGGATGATCGTGCAGGGCAATCTGCTGGAGTTCAATCTCTCGACGCTCCACCTGTTCTCCAACACGCTGCAGGCGATTGCCGTGGGGTACCTCGTCGGCGGGCTGATCATGTTGTGGGTTGGGCCAGTGGGGCAAATCACCGCCTGTGCGGCGCTCTTGCTCCTCTCTTGGGCGTTGATGACGCACGTGCCGTTTGGCGAGCACGCCGCCGGCACGCTCGAGCCGCGGGCAAATCTCGCGCTCGCCGTGGATGAATTCATCCTCGGCCGGTTCCGCGACGGCACGACCTACACGTGGATCCTCAGCGGGTTGACGTTCACCGTCTCGGTGCTGCTCGGGGTGCAAGCAGGGCACGTGTTGCGATGTCGCCTCAAGTCGGTTGGCAAGTTCGCCGTGCTCGCCCTGGCGGGCGGAGCGTGCCTCGCGCTCGGTTGGGCGTGGGCCGAGTGGCTCGACTTCCCGATCATCAAGCACATCTGGACCAGCTCGATGACGCTGTGGGCCGCGGGATGGTGCTTCCTGTTGCTCGCGGCGTTCTATCTGCTGACCGACGTGCTGGGTTGGCGCCGGTGGGCGTTTCCCTTCGTTGTCATCGGCGCCAACGCACTGGTGATCTACGTGGCCACGCACGTGCTGAGCTTCCACGACGCGGGCCGCACGATCGCCGGCGGGCTGGCGTCGCACCTCGGCGCCGCGGGGCCTGTGCTGGTCACCGGCACGGCCTTGGCGCTGGCGTGGCTGGTCACGTGGCACCTCTATCGGCAGCGGATTTTTTTACGCGTGTGAACGGGGCGCGGACGCTCGCGAAGCGCAACGTCTTGCGGTGGGCTAGCCCCGACCAAGCTTGGTCGGGGCTGGCTGATACAAAAGACTCCACTCACGGCAGAATGCGAATCTTCAACCCCTTGAACTCCACCGGCGCGCCTTCGGACTCCAGGCACAGATAGCCCGTTGCGGGCTCGCACTCCGTGCCGCCGGACACTTCCTCGCCGTTGACCCACAACCGCACTTCGCCGTTGATCGCCCGCACGTAGTAGTGGTTCCACTGGTCGACGCCCCGGCTGAGGTTCTTCCGCGGGAAGCTCCGTTCGCCGCTGGGCGAGGTGGGCGGAAACGGCTTCATCTTCGCCGAACCCACCGGGAACACGTCGCCGTTGGTGGTGAACCAGTCGGCCTTCTTGCCGGAGGACTTTTCGTACTCTTCGGCGTAGCCGTGGTCGAGAACCTGCACCTCGATGCCCCCGGGCGGGAGCGACCCGCGGGGCAAGTCTTTCAGCGCGGCCTCGGCAGTCCAGACAAAAATGCCCGAATTCCCCCCGCTGCGGCGATGCCGCCACTGAGCCACGAGCTCGAAGTTGGTGATCTGCTCCTGGGAGCGAATGACGCCCACGGGTTCGCCGGTGCAATAGGCGACGCCATCCTTCCAGGTCCACGTGCCTGCGTCGCAATTGACGTTCGTGAAATCGCCCTCGCCGAGCGACTTCCACCCAAGTCCCTCGCCATCGACGAACGCCTTCGGCGGCGCGTCCTGAGCAACCGCCGAAATGCCTGAAATTGCGACGAGCACGACGACGAGCGTTGAACGTGAAACAAACATCGTTGAATCCTGGTTGTTGGAATCGGGCGTTTGACACGCCCCGGCCCGGCCATTCTATTGCGGTCGCTCGGAACGTCACAAGGTTTCACGCCGCCATGTTCTTCGACCTGCAAGTGAACGGCTACGCGGGCGTCGACTTCAACGCCGACGGCGTGCCCGTCGAGCGGATCGCCGCGGCATGCGAACAACTCGCGGCCGACGGCGTCGAAGGCATTCTCACAACGATCATCACCGCACCGCTCGGCGCGATGGTTAGTCGCGTGGCGCAGCTCATCCGCGCGCGGGAGAGCTCGCCGATCTGCCGGCGGATGATCGCGGGCATCCACCTCGAGGGGCCGTTCATCAGCGGCCAGCCCGGCTACGTGGGCGCCCACCCGGCGAGCGCCGTCCAGCCGGCGACGATTCCCGCGATGGAGCGACTCCTGGACGCCGGCGCCGGGCACGTGCGGTTGGTTACGCTCGCCCCCGAGCACGACGAAGGCTGCCGCGTCACGCGGCGGCTCGCCGACGGCGGCGTGTGCGTGGCCGCGGGCCACTGCAATCCGTCCCGCGACGAGCTCGCCGCCGCGATCGACGCGGGCCTGTCGCTGTTCACGCACCTGGGCAACGGCTGCCCGCTCCAACTGCCGCGGCACGATAATGTCATTCAGCGGGCACTCAGCCTCGCCGACCGGTTGACGATCTGTTTCATCGCCGACGGCGTGCATGTGCCGTTCTTTGCTTTGCGGAACTATCTGCAGGTCGCGGGGCTCGATCGGGCCGTCGTCGTCAGCGATGCGATCGCCGCTGCGGGGCTCGGGCCGGGCGAGTTCACGCTGGGGACGATGACGGTGGTCGTCGACGAGCAGCTCGCCACGTGGAGCCCCGACCGCTCGCATCTGATGGGATCGGCCCTCACGATGCCCATGGCCTGCCGCAACCTGATCGAACGCGTTGGCCTGTCGTCCGACGACGCGCGCCAGGTGACCTACGACAATCCCCGGCGAGCGTTGGGGATTGCTTCCACATGACCTTGCGGCGCAGGGACGAAGGGGGCGATGAACCAGCCTGAAGAACTGAAAAGCGACCAGCCGCTCAAGTGGTCCGTTGGCCGCGGCGTCGACGTGTGGGAGTTGTTTTGCGCATGCATCGCGGGCGACCTCGACGGCGTGCGGCGGCTCGTGGAGCGCAACCCGCGAATCGTCCGCACGCACTACGCTTATCGGACGCCCTTGTACTTCGCGGTGCGCGAGAACCGCGTCGACGTCGCGAAGTCCCTGCTCGATCACGGCGCCGATCCGCTCAGCCTGGCGGTGAACGACAGTTTGCTCGACGTCTGCCGCGATCGCGGGTACGCGGACTTGCAATGCGTGCTGGAGGCGCACTTGGCAAAATCGCTGCGCGCCTCCCCCGAAGGCGAGCCGCTGGCCGCGGCGATTCGCGCGCACGATCTGGCCGGCGTGAAGAGCTTGCTCGACGCGGCGCCGGCGCTGGTGCACATGGGCGACGGGCGATCGAACCAGCCGATCCACTGGGCGACGATGACGCGCCAGCTCGACATGATCGACGAGCTGCTGGCCCGCGGCGCCGACGTGAACGCGGCCCGGTTCGACGGCGCTCATCCGATTCAGCTCGTCAACGGCGATTACCACTTCCGGGGCTGGCGCGACGTGCCGCAGGACTGGCCGACCACGCCGCGCGAGGTGCTGGACCACCTGCGCTCCCGCGGAGCGGACGTCGACATCTGCTCGGCCAGCTACATCGGCGACGCGGGCCGCGTGCGCGCGTTGCTCGACGCCGATCCGTCGCTGGCGAATCACTGCGTCGACTACGTGTCGTATTATCTGGGTTCGGGCTCGCCGCTGAAGAATGCAGCGGCGCGCGGGCACTTGGAAATCGTGAAGCTACTGCTCGAGCGGGGCGCCGATCCGAATCTGCCCGAGGAGAGCATCGCCCCGCAGGGCCACGCGCTGTACGCGGCCGCGGCGAACAAGCACTACGACATCGCGAAGCTACTTTTGGAGCACGGTGCGTTTCCGAATCCGGAAGTCGAGAGCTCGGCGGATGCGCTGACGCGCGCGATCTCGAACGACGACAAGCCCATGATCGAACTGCTGTGCTCGTACGGCGCAGCGCGCGAGCTGCACCTTGTCGCTCATGTCGGCGACATTCAGACGGGGGCGGCTATGCTGGCGGCCAATCCGGCGCTGGCAAGCAATGCAGGAGCGCTGGCGAACGCCGCGGGCGAGGGCCATGAAGCCTTCGTGCGGTTGATGCTGCGCTACGAGCCAACCCTGCCGGCGCGCACCGAATTTCCCGGCTGGCTCGTCGCGGGCAAGACTCGCGCCATCAACGAGCTGCTGTTCGCGCACGGCATGAGTCCCAGCCAGCCGGACTGGCTGCTCGTAACGCCGCTGCACCAGCTTGCGCGCACCGGCGACGTCGAACGAGCCACATGGTTCCTCGACGCGGGAGCCGACATTCATGCCCGCGACGAGGATATTTGTTCCACGCCGTTGGGTTGGGCAGCCAAGTTCGGGCAATGCGCAATGGTTGAGCTGCTGTTCGACCGCGGCGCGCAACCCAATCACCCCGACGATCCGCCCTGGGCGACGCCGCTGGCCTGGGCGACGCGCCGCGGGCATGACGAGATTGCCAAGTTGCTTCGGCAGCGCGGCGCCGTGTAAGCCATGGCCAGCCGGCTCTGGAAAAATCCTCCGTCAGCGGAAGATTGAGTGCGGTGGCTTTCAGCGTTTACGCGGTTCAAACAGGGAACGCCTCCATGATGTGCCGCTACTTGAAAACAGATCGCACGACGCGCCTCGGCCCGCAAGCGGGCCGGCTAAATCTCCCACCCGAAGAAACAACTGTGACGGAGCACTAGCGGTGCGCCGCCGCCAGGGCCGACCGCGGCGTCAGCTCGCCGTCGAAATCGCCGCGCAGCGCTTTGAGGGCATACCGCTCCTCGTCGATTTCCGTTTGCGTGCGCACGCCCAGGCGCCGCAGCACGGGAATCGGCGGGCACCAGCCTTGCATCGCATGCTGCAGCAGAAACGCCGCCACCATCGCCGGCAAGGCGTAAAACCGACGGTCGACGAACGTGCCCAGGCCCAGCCCGACGAGGCTGATCGTGGACGCATTGGCTTCAATTGTGCGTTCCACGTCCCATTCCTCATCGAGTTCGCGCAGGCGGCGGTCGATCAAATCCCGCGAGCCGCTCCCATAGCGAGCCACGTTGGCCGCGGTTTGCTCACGAATTTGCAGGTTGATTTCGCAGGCCGTGTTGGCCGGCACGCGCTCTGTGGTGGTTGGCAGCATGGCGACGCCCTTTCAAGATTCGGGTTGATATCGTCTCCACGGTGCAAAAAAGGTGCCGATTCGCCGCCGCGGCTGAGATCCCCGCCGATCATCCCCGAATTGTTGCGGCCCGCGCGCCGGCAGCGTACACTGGAACCTGTCCAACGGAACGGGCGCCGGCGCTGCGGGTCGACTTCTATTAACGCCGCCGGCGAAGAGATTTCAGAAGAGATTCAGCCAACGAGCGCCCGCGTGCGCCGTGGCGACGGTTCGAGCCGTGCTCATGCAGTAAATGTCTCTTTCGGGCACGCGCGCGAGTTCGCGCGGGGCGTGCCTTCTTGGCGAGCGCCAATTTTGCGGCGCCGCGCACGTTCGCGTTGGCCTGCGCCTTGAGCCATTGCTCGCCGCAGGATCGCCGTACCGGCTGTCGCTTCGGACACGACTCCTGATCCCTCGAACCCTCCGGCTTGCGCCGGGGGCTATTCCCCTCCTGAACCCTGAACCCTGAACCCTGAACCCTGAACCCTCCCCTGACTCCTGCACCTTGACTTCTGCACCTTGATGACGACCTCCATTTCACCGGTCACGCTTCGACGCTGGGCGACGCGCGCTGCGGCGCTTTCGCTCTCCGCGATGCTCGCACTCGCCGCCGCGCCCGTATGGGCCCAGGCGCTGCTCAATCCGACCACATTGACCAAATACATCGACGCCGTGCCCAATCCGTTCGACAACGTGATCGGCCCCGCCGGCACGCTCAACGGGTTGCCGCTCTACGAAGTGGGCATCACGCAGTTTCAGCAGCAACTGCACAGCGAGCTTGCGCCCACCACGCTGTGGGGCTACAACGGCATGTACCCGGGGCCCACGTTCGATATGCACCGCGGCGAGGCGATTCGCGTCCGCTGGACGAACAACCTCGTCGATGGCGCCGGCCAGCCGCTCGACCACTTTCTGCCCTACGACAACACGCTGCACGGCACGAGCCCCACCGGCGGCGGCGGCCACGCGGGGCACGGCGGCGCAGCGCCGTTTCCCCAAGCCCGCACCGTGGTTCATCTCCACGGCGGCGTCGTCGACGAAATGAGCGACGGCTACCCCGAGCACTGGTTCACGCCCGATCCCCACGCGGCGCCCAACGGCATGGGCGGGCCCGCGGGCAACAGCATGGTCACCACCTATCCCAACGATCAGCGGGCCTCGACCATGTGGTACCACGACCACGCGATGGCCATCACCCGGCTGAACGTCTACGCCGGCATGGCGGGATTCTACATCAACCGCGACGACGCCGAGCTGGCCCTCAACCTGCCGTCCGGCGCCTACGAAGTCCCGCTCCTGGTGCAGGACAAATCGTTCTACTCGGACGGCCAGCTCTACTATCCCGGCGACCCGGCGGGGGAGGGCGGGCACGTGCAGTCGTTCCTCGGCGACGTGAACGTCGTGAACGGCAAGGTCTGGCCCTACATGGAGGTCGAGCCGCGGAAGTACCGGCTGCGGCTGCTCAACGGCGCCAACACCCGGCAGTACGACCTGTCGATCGTGCCCGACGCGGGCGCCGCGTCCGCCGATCCGCTCGTGCTGCACCAGATCGGCGTCGACGGCGGGCTGCTGCCGGCGACGGTCGCGCGGGGGAGCGTCGGTTTGGCGGCGGCCGACCGCGTCGACCTGATCGTCGACTTCTCGCAGTTCGCCGTGGGCGACACGCTGCGAATGCTCAACGCCGGGCCCAACGCGAGCGGGGAAACGGACGAAGTGATGCAGTTTCGCGTCGTGCCGCTGGCCGGCCCCGACGCAAGCAGCCTGCCGGCGACCCTCGTACCCGTGCCGCGCTACGACCCGGCCGACGCCGTGCGCGTGCGCCAACTGAACCTCACTCGCGTGTTCGACGAACTGGGCCGCGAGAAGATGCTGCTGGACGGCAAGGCATGGGACGACGCGATCAGCGAGATCCTCACTCTCGGCGAGCTGGAGATCTGGGAGATCGCCAACCGCACGCTGATCGATCACCCGATCCATCTGCACATGGAAGCGTTTCAGCTCGAGAGCCGCCGGGGCCTCTTGGGCGACATCCCGTTGCGGGACGACGAATTGGGATGGGAGGACACGGTGCTGATCCCCGCCCAGCAGACGGCCCGCTTTATGGTGAAGTACGACAAGTTCGCCGGCACGTTCGTGTGGCATTGCCACCTGCTGGAGCACGAGGACCACGAAATGATGCGGCCGTTCCAGATCGTGGTTCCCGAGCCGGCCGGTGCGCGGTTGGCCGCGATCGCTTTGGTCGCCGCATTCTGGCGCCGCCGTTCAACCCGGGGCTGAAAGTTCGCCCGTGTCGCAGGCGATGATGCCGCGCGGGCCGTCGAGCAACAAACGACCTTCGTCATCAATGCCCAGCACGCGGCCGGCGATCGGTCCTGTTGGCAAGAGCCACGTGCGCACTTCGCCAAGGTAAGCGAGGTGGTCGGCCAGCTCGGCTCGCAGCGCATCGTCGAGCCCCGTCGCCGCATACGCCTGCAGCACGACCTCGAGGCTGCCGGCGACGGCGGCGATCACCTCCTCCACGGACGGCGAATGGCCCAGCGCCGCCCGCAGCGTCGTCGCAGGATGCCGCAGGTCGGGCGGAAACAGCGCCGGATCGAAATCGACGTTCACCCCGACGCCGACGATCAAGGCGCCCGCCGCGCCGTCCCGCGCCAGCGGCGCGTGCTCGCAGAGGATGCCGGCAATCTTGCAATCATCCAGCAACAGGTCATTGGGCCACTTGATGCGCAGCCGCGGCGCGGCCTCCGGCGCCACGCGGCACACCGCCCGTCGCACCGCCACGGCCGCGGCCAGTGCGACGCCCGCCGTCGCAGCGCCGGCCGTCCGCGGCGCCGGCCATACGACGCTTAGCCACGCTCCGCCTGGCGGGCTCTGCCAAGACCGCCCGTGCCGGCCCCGGCCGGCGGTCTGTACGGTCGCGGTCACCAGCAGCGGCTCGCCCGGATGCGCTTCGGCCAGCGCCCGAGCCTGCACGTTGGTGGAATCAGTCGCGTCGAAATGAAGGCGTCGCATCGCCGTCTCATTGAACGACGCCGCCTGCGGCCTGACAACTCCCGCTCGACAACTAGCCCGCAGCGTAAGCAAGGGAACCTGAAACGAGCCCGCAGCGTCAGCAAGGTAGTCTCGCCGATTCCTCGCTTACGCGTCGGGTTTTTGCAGAATGGGACGTTATCGCTGCCCGTCCCTTCAGCCGCGGCGACCCTTGGTCCGCACGGCTGCGAGGAAGCACGCAGCCACGAGGCCAAGACCCAGGCTCGCCGGCTCCGGCACGGCGCTTACGCCGCCCGAGCCCGTGCCGAAGCCCTGCTGCCAGATCGTAAGATCGGCGCCGTCGACGTTCCCGTCGCCATTGGCGTCGCCCGTGGCTACGGTTCCCCCGCCGGCGGTGGTCAGCCCCTGCTGCCAGATGAGGAAGTCGTTGCCGTCGACGTCCAGATCGCCGTCGAAGTCGCCCGGGATCCCCACCGGCTCCGCAGGAAACGGCGTGTCCCGCGCCTCCGCGTAGCGGAACGTCGCCGAGGTGCCGTCGTCGTCCTCGGCGAACGCGATGCCGGCGAAGCCCGAGGGGTTGGCGCCCAAAGTGTCGGCGGTCACCTGGGGTTCGGCAGGCCGGCCCAGGGGATCGTTCGCCGCCCACGCGTAGCCGCTGAGCGTATTGCCGACGGCGTGGAACTCCATGATCACGTCCTCGCCGGCGTTGAACGGCGCGTCGAACGTGGTGCCGATGTCGAACGTGCTGCCGCCGAAGAGCTCCTGAATGTTGAGATTGCCGCTTACGTCGAAGTACAACAGAAATCCCGAAAACGTCGAGAGATCGACGCGCGCCAGCAGCACTAGGTTCCCGCCCGTGTTGTTCGGATCATTGGGGTCGGGATGGATGATGCCCTGCGTGCGGATATACGTATCGGTCATTGTGATGGGCACGAATCCCGCCATCCGGCTATCGTCGGTGCCGTCCCCCGGCGGCGGCGTCATGGTCAAGTCGCCGCTGCTGGCGTCGTAAGTGCCCGGGAACAGTTCGCCGACGTTCAGGAGCCACGTGATGGGCGTGTTGTCGGTGACGCTGCCGTCGTTGAAATCATCCGACCAGCTCACCGCATGCGCGGCGGGCACGGCCACCAGCAGCAATCCCAGCGAGGCGAGCGTGCCAAACAAAACCCGTTGCACCGTCATGGAAGACATCCCCTGTATCGCGAATACCGTGCGCGTACGTCAACGGCAGCCCACACCGCGCGACGGTGCGGCAAGACGATCGACCCGACAATCGATGTGGAGCCCGCCCCTCGGCCCCACGCCAGACAAGCCATGCCACGCTTCAACCTACTTTGGCCGGCACGGCAGGTCAACTTTTTTGGCGATCACCAGGGAGGATGAACCGGGGATGGGCGCTTCGCCGGGCCGACCTGGACCAGGGGACCATAGGACGATGGGACCATGGAACTATGGGGTCATGGTCCTATCGTCCTATGGTCCCACGGTCCCACGGTCCCACGAAGACACGATGGGACCTTTCGGTCCTTGGCGGCCGCGCTCCAGCGGACCGCCGCTGCCGAGATGTGATCTATGTGAAATCTTCTTCATCTTCCGTTCAAAAATCGTGCAAATCCCCCACGTGAAGCGCCCGCCGCGGCGCGGGAACCTGGAGTGGTCGCGGCCGCAACTTGACGGGTCCAAGAGCGGCCGTGATGATGCGATTTCCGCGTGTCTTGGACGCGGTAATTCCTGACTCTTCGCCGGAGATTCTGCCGTGCCGTCCCGTCGCGATTTTCTGAGGTACTCGTCGGCTTACTCGCTCGGATTCCTCGCCCTCCGGCGCCACGTGCAGCATGCCACCGCTGCCGACATCGCCGACGGCGCCGCGGCGGCCGACTTCGGCTACGGCCCGCTCGTCCCGGACGAAAACGAGCTGCTCGACCTCCCGGCCGGCTTCTCCTACAAGATCGTCTCCCGGGCCGGCGATGCGATGGACGACGGCCTGCTCGTCCCCGGCAAGGCCGACGGCATGGCGTCGTTCGCCGGCCCCGGGGGGATGGCGATCGTCGTCCGCAACCACGAGTTGCTGCCCTACGAGGGCCCTGGCGCCTTCGGCGAAACTCGCGAGCTGCCGCTTTCGATCGATCCCCGCAAGGTGTACGACGCGGGCCGCGGTCTTTCGCCCCACCGCGGCGGAACGAGCACCTTCGTTTTCGACGCGAAGAAGCAACAAGTCGTCCGCCAGTTCATGAGCCTCGCCGGCACGGCGCGCAACTGCTCCGGCGGCCCCACGCCGTGGAACAGTTGGGTCACGTGCGAGGAATCCGTCGTCCGCGCCGGCCGCGACAAGGACGGCGAGTTCACCAGCGACAAGGACCACGGCTGGTGCTTCGAAGTGCCCGCCACGCCCGAGCCGTTCCTGGCCGACCCCATCCCGCTCACCGCGATGGGCCGCTTCAATCACGAGGCGATCGCCGTCGACCCGCGCACGGGCATCGTCTACGAAACCGAGGACCGCGAGGACGGCATCTTCTACCGCTTTCTACCGAAGACGCCCGGCGTGCTTCAGGACGGCGGCCGCCTGCAGGCGCTCTGCATCCTGGGCGAGAATTCCAAGGATACGCGCAACTGGGGACCGGACGCGCCGATCGAAACGGGCGCCCCCTTGCGGGTGCGATGGATCGACATGGACCACGTCGACTCTCCGGACGACGATCTCCGTTATCGCGGCTTCAAAGCCGGCGCCGCCCGCTTCGCCCGCGGCGAGGGCATCTGGTTTTCCGACGGCCAGATCTACATGGCCTGCACCAACGGCGGCCAGAAGCAGAAGGGCCAGATCTGGAAGTACGCGCCCGCCCAGCAGGAAGGCCACGGCGGCGCGGACGACAGTGGCACGCTCGAGCTGTTCATCGAATCGCGCGATTCGCGCCTGCTGGAAAACTGCGACAACATCACGATGTCGCCCTGGGGCGACCTGGTCCTCTGCGAAGACCGCGACGCGGACCTCGTGCGGCTGGTCGCCGTGACGCCCCGCGGCCAGCTCTACACGCTCGCGGGTCACCGGGCCAAAAGCGAGTTCGCCGGCGCCTGCTTCACCCCCGACGGCACGACGCTGCTGGTGAACATCCAACACCGCGGCCTGACGATCGCGATCACGGGGCCGTGGCGGTCGATGGCGTAAAGTGGCCGGGTCTCTCCGAGACCCGAATTCCGAGTCTCGGAGAGACTCGGCCACTCGGGCTGGAGTTACGCTTGATGCCAATTCGACTTCTGACGTTGGTCATTCTCATCGCCTGCTGGCCAACCGCGGCGCCCGGCGTGTTGCCGTCCGACGCCACGGTCCTCGACTCGGACATCGTCTGGGACGTGGCCAATCCCGACAGCTTTGCGATTTCGCCGGACGGCCAGCAGATCGCCTATATCAGCAAAGGCGCCCTTTGGGTTTGTCGCGTCGATGCCGGCCTGCCGACGAGGCTCGCCGAGCTGCCGAACACGATTACCGCGATTCTAGCCGAGCCCGAGAACCAACAGCAGCGAGATTTAGCGAATGGCTCCCCGCACACGCCCGGATTTCGCTCGTTCTCCGGGCCGGTGTATCTCGACAAGCATTACGTCATCAGCCTCGCCTGGACGCCAAACCAGGACGGCGTCGTCTACGCCGTGCGGAAGCGACTTCGTGAGAATTCGCCCGTCGCCGCTTATCACGTGATGCACGCGTCGCTGACAGGCATCGTCAAGGAAATCGCAATCATTGAGGGCCAATTCGGCGTTCCGAACGAATATACGACCTCGTTCCATGTGACGCCTGGTCGCCAATTCGTCGTCGCTGCAGCCTATGTCCCCCTCATCTGGGACGTGCACGCTGCCCGGCCGAAGGTCACTCCTTACGACTATCTAGTACCTTCGTCCACCAGCGGCCGATTTCTCGGCATCGAGATCGACACGCGCCAGCTCGTTTTGGTGAACGAGAATTTCGCCATCGTCGAGCGATATGCTCCCACGTTCCCAGTTGACCAGCGCGTTGAGATGACTTGGTCCGACGACGAGCGATATGTCGTCTGCCACACCTATCGTCCTTATGCCTCCCGAGAGTGGGACGGCTTTCGTCTGGACTTGACGACGGGCGCCCAAGGCCCCGAGTATTCCGGCGTTGCCAACGATCGATTCATTTTCACCGGTAACGACAGCGAAGTCGTAAGGTTAGGAGTGGAGCCAGTTCGCCAGGGGGG
Source organism: uncultured Planctomycetaceae bacterium (assembly GCA_964430075.1). Lineage (GTDB taxonomy): Bacteria > Planctomycetota > Planctomycetia > Pirellulales > Lacipirellulaceae > Lacipirellula. Next base: position 37,239 of record CAYSFP010000005.1, read on the forward strand.
CCGCGCCAACGGCAGCGACGGCTCCTTCATTGCCATGACCGCACACGGCGCCGACGAGGAGAAAACCATCCATCGCTTCACGGGTTTCTCCCGCGAACCAGAGAAAGGCAGGAAACGACGCGGCTATCCGCCAATCGTTGCCAATCGCGACGCATCGCTTTTCGCCATGGCTCTTCCGAGACCCAACGACCGGCGCGCGGGATTTCACTATCACCTCATCGACCGCGCCGGAAAGTTGACGCCCCTTTCTCCCAAAGGTGATGCGACCTACAACACGCCGTATTATCCGCTGGCGTTTGTCGATGGCGATCGAATTGTCGCCCGATGGGGTTCGACGCTCTTTTCGTTGCCAATCGCCGTCGTCGCCGCCAACGATGAGGCCAACAATGATTAGCAGGCCCCGCCATGCCATCCCGGCAATTCTGCTCCTGGTCGCGACAACACTTCCGCATGCGGCGACCGCCGCCGATCCGCTCCCGCCGTCGGCGACGATTCTTGACGGCAATCTCATCATGTACAGCCATCCGTTTCCACTCATTTCGCCCGACGGAAAACGTGTGGCCTATGTCAGCCGCGATTTCGTATGCGTTGCCGACATCGAGACGGCCGAGTCGCGCCAATTGTTCGAGGCGCCCGAGTCCTGGACGCATTTCCTCGCGCTGCCCGAAAACGCTCACGCGGGAGGAAGTTTCAACGCCCTCGCCAAAAGCCTCACCCGAGATCAGTACAGGGCCATGCTCGCCCGAATCAAGAAACAGATCGGCGATTTTCAATGGACGGCAAACTCGGATGCCGTGGTCTTTGCGATTCGTTCCCACGACGCCGCGGCGCAAACGACGCAAGCTCACATTTGGCGCGTTTCCCTCGACCGCGAAGCAACGGAAATCGCCAGTTCCCAACACTCGCTGACCGCGCAACGCGGCCCCGGCGGGGTATTAACTCGCGACGGCCGGTTCCTCGTTGGGAACGGCCACAAGCGCGCTCTCATTTGGGACCTCGCGACGAACAAGCCCCGCGCCACGCCGTATCTCTCTCTCGCCCCGTCCCCCACGAGCGGGCGTTGGATCGGCGTCGAAAAAGATACGCGGCAGTTGGTCGTCGTCGATGAGGATTTCAACGTCACGACCCGCCATGAAGAATTCCTGCCGGAAAATGACTACGGCTTCGATATGATCTGGTCGCCCGACGAAAGGTTTGTCGTCTGGCGCCAGCAAATCGGTTTCGACCACTACAGCAATTGGGTTGGTTGCCGGCTCGACTTGAAGACACGCGATCGCCAGGTCCTTACCGGCGATTACATGAGCGAGAGCATCAAGTTCACCGGCCACCGCGGCGAATTCATCCGCGTGGGCGCCGCGGGCGTCCAGGGAAACTTCTCCGGGCTCCATCTCGTCGAGCAATACGTCGCCCTCGTTCCCGACGGCCGCGTTCACATGCAGCGGTTCTGGCAGCAGCGCGCCGACCCGCCCGGGACGCAGAGCAACGTTCGCATGGGGAGCATGCACAACATCGTCTGGGCGCCCGATTTTCAACTCTTCACGATTGGGCTGCCGCGGCAGGAAGGGCCGCACGGCGAGATCATGCACCTGGCGAATCGCCAGCGGCATTTCTGGAAAATGCCAGGCGGCGACACGGGAGGATACATTTCACCCTACCAGGTTGCCGGCTTCGCGCTCGGAGGCAAGTCGCTAATCGCCTACGATGAGACGCGGCTATTCGCCCTCCCCATCGCCGCAATCCAGATCCCAGCCAATCAAGTACGCTAGTTGCTCGCATGCTCTGTGGCGAGAATTAACGCTTGAAATTAGGCCGCGCATTCATGTATACAGGCGATCATGCTTCGCGCCAGCGAAGATCTTTGGCAACTGAAATGCGGGCGATCACGTCGACTTAAGACGGCATCGCCGCCCCTCCGCGGCAGCGCCCTTGACCGCCGTGCGCAGCCGAAATGGACGAAAGTGGACAAAATGGACGCCCTCGAGCGAGGCACCGATGGCAGAACCCGTTGTCGCATCAGCACTTCGAGCGACGCCTGTCCGGTGTCCTGTCCAAAACGCGGGCGCGCGAACGCACCGAAGTGTCCAGTTGCCTGGATCGCGCATCTCACTCTGTCTTCGCGCAGTTCGCGCCCCAACGCCTCTCCTTCCCCCTCCGACCTTGGCGTTCTTGGCGTCCTTGGCGGTTCCACCGGACTTCCTTGCATTTGGTCGCCCATCCGGCACTCTCCCGTGCATCGCGATCACAAGACCTATATTTGAATTCGACCAATCGTGGAATAATCTCGATGCCGCTCGCCCTTTAGCTCATCGATCGTATGCCCTCCGCCCCCGCCCCCTCCTTCGACAACCTCCTCGACCGCTACCGCGGCTACCTGCGGATGCTCGCCGAGTCGCGGCTCGACCGGCGGCTGCGGGCGAAGATCGACCCCTCGGACATCGTCCAGGAAACCATGATGCAGGCCTTCCGCGCCTGGGGCGGCCTCCGCGGCACGAGCGAGGGCGAACGGCTGGCCTGGCTGCGGCAAATCCTCATCCGCACGCTGCTGCACGCGGTGCGCGACTTCGGCCGGGCCAAGCGCAACGTGGCCCGCGAGCAGCACTACGTGAAGCTGGCCGACCAGTCGTCCGTGCAGCTCGCGGCCCTCTGCGCGGCGGACCAAACCTCTGCCAGCCAAGTTGCGATGCGGGCCGAGGAGCTGATGCGCGTGGCCGACGCAATGCAGGAGCTGCCCGAAGAACAACGCTCGGCGGTGCTGGCTTACTATTGGCGTGGCGCCACCGTGGCGGAAATCGGCGCCGAGATGGAACGCAGCAACTCGGCCGTCGCGGGCCTGATCTTCCGCGGCGTCAAGCGGCTGAATCAAAAGCTGGGAAAAGCTTACCACGGAGGCACGGAGGGCACAGAGACGGAATGAATCAAACCACTAATAAACGCTAATAAGACGCTAATAAGACATTTTCTTCATCAGAGCATATTAGCGTTCATCAGCGGTTCCCCTTTTCGCCCTCCGTGCCCTCCGTGCCTCCGTGGTAAATCCCCATTCCGTCAACCAACGCCGACATGAAGCCATCAAGCGAAAAGGCCGTGCCCGACGACGCCCAGCGCGACGAAGCGCTCGCGGCGTATCTCGACGCGCTCGCCGCGGGCGGGCGGCCTGATGGCGCCGCGCTGGCCGGCGACGATCCCGAGCTCGCTGAGTTTCTCGCCCAGCATGAGCGGCTCGCGGAGCTGGGCTCCTGGTGGCGGGCCGCGGCGGGGGAAGAGGATGGCGACATCCACATCAATGCGCAAGCTACGGAAATCTCGCTGCCCGAGCTCCCTGGCTACGAGATCATCCGCGAGATCGCCCGCGGCGGCATGGGCGTCGTCTTTGAAGCGCGGCAGACGAGCCTCAATCGCCTTGTCGCCGTGAAGCTCATCCTGCACGGCGCGCTCGCCAGCGGGGCCGATCGCCGCCGATTCGCGACCGAAGCGGCCGCCGCGGCCAAGCTCAAACATCCGGGGATCGTCGTTATCCACGAAGTCGGCGACCACGCTGGCCAGCCGTACTTCTCGATGGAGTACGTGGCCGGCGAGAGCCTCGCCAAGCTGCTCAAGCGCGAGTTGCCTGCTCCCGAGCAAGCCGCCCGCTACGTCGCCGAAGTAGCCCGCGCAGTCCAATTTGCCCACGACCACGGCGTGCTGCACCGCGACGTGAAGCCCTCGAACGTGCTGATCGACGACTCCGGCCGCGTCCGCGTGATGGACTTCGGCCTGGCCAAGCAGATCGACGCCGACGACAAGCTGACGGTCACCGGGCAGCTCGTCGGCACGCCCTCGTACATGGCGCCGGAGCAAATCGCCGGGCCGGCGGCCGAGATCGGCCTGGCGTGCGACGTCTACGGCATCGGGGCGCTGTTGTACGAGCTGCTCACCGGCCAGCCGCCGTTTCGCGGTGAGAGTCAAATGGAAACGCTGCTGGCCGCGATGGAGAGCGACCCCCAGCTTCCGCGGCGGATCAACCCGCACGTGCCCCGCCCGCTGGAGATGATCGCGCTGAAGTGCCTCGAAAAGAAGCCGGGCGATCGCTATGCCTCCGCGGCGGCGGTCGCGGCGGACCTGGAGCGGTTTCTCGACAGCGAGACGCTCAGCATCAGCAGCCCGAACTTGCTCGACCGGCTGGTGCGCACGCTGGAGCGCAGCAAATTCGACCGCGAGATCCACGCCTGGTCGCGGATGCTGATGCACGTGGCGTGGATCGCGCTGGTGGCCCACGCGCTGGTGTTCGTCAACGCGGCCCTGGCGGCGGCCAGCCCGATGTTCAATCTCGCGGCGATCCGCGTCATCGGCGTGGGCGCGATGGTCGTCGTGTTCTGGGCCCGGCGGGCCGACTGGTACCCGCCCCGCGGCGCCGCGGCGCGGCAATTGTGGGCCATCTGGTTGGGTTATCTCGCCGGCACCGTGGCGCTGGTGACAATCGACTATATCCAGACGCCCGCGGCAGCGGTGTATTACGGCCTGGGCGCCTACCCCCCCATGGCGGTGCTGGCGAGCCTAGCCTTCATGATGCTCGGCAGCAGCTACTGGGGATACTGCTACGTGATCGGGGCGGCCTTTCTGGTGCTGGCCATCCTCATGACGAGCTGGTTGACCGTCGCCCCCTTGGCGTTCGGCGTGTGCTGGGCAATCAGCCTCGCCCTGCTCAGCGTGCGGCTCGGCCGCCTGGCGCAGGGATAGGCACGGCCAGAGTCAGTGGGCGGAGGCGGGCATCGGAAATTGTGATTCCCATGTTAGCCGCGATGCTACGCATCGCCGGGGAGCCGCGAGCGAAGTTGGCATTTCGATTTCGCAAATCCCTCCCCTAGCCCCTCCCTTCGAGGGAGGGGGAATAAGAGGCTGTTTTCCGCGAATTCGGGCAAATATCCGTTTTTCCCTCCGCCCGCGCGAAAACCGCCGCACGATTCGGGCTCTGACTCCCTAGCGGCATCCCGGGCTGTGATCCCGAGGCCGCGTCGAGGGGAGACCAACCGATGGCGATCGTGGTGCGTTGCAAGTGTGGGCGGGTGCTGAAGGCGCGGGACGAGTTCGGCGGTTCGCGGGCCGTGTGCCCCACCTGTGGCGGCGAAGTACCGCTGCCGGCGGCCACGCCGGGCGCGGATACGGTCGTCGACCTGCATGAAGACGCCGCGGAGCCGATGGCGGTGACCGAGTTTTTGGATGCGCCTGGCGGCGCTCAGCCGCAAGCGGCGGACGAAGTGAAGACGCAAGCGGACGGAGGCGGCGCGGCAGGGGCGGCGCCTGGCGGTGAAGCGCCCGTCTTGCGGCGGATGTTCGAGGCGCTGCTCGATCCGCGGAGCATTCAGTGGATGCTCGTGATCGGCGGCGCCCTGTGCGTGCTGGGGATCATCGTGTGGCTGGTCAGCAAGGGCGTGTTCGCCGACAAGCGCGTGATGGCCGCCGCGCTGGGCGCCGGCACGGCGGCGATCCTGGGGGCCGGTTGGTTCACCGCGCTGCGCACCCGCTACCGGCTTGCGGGGCAGGCGCTCACGTTTCTCGGGTGCGTTATCGCGCCGCTCAACCTGTGGTTCTATCACGCGCAGGGGTTGCTTACCGTCGACGGCCATTTGTGGGTCGGCGGCGTCGCGTGCTGTTTGATCTATGCGGCCACGGTGTCGGTCCTCCGCGACCCGCTGTTCATGTTCGCGTGTGAAGCAGGCGTGACGTTGACCGCCGTGCTGCTCTTGGGCGACCTCGGCAAGATCACCGACGCCACGTGGCTGAGCCTGTTCCTGATGGCGCTGGGCCTCATATCGATTCACGCCGAGCGCGCGTTCTCGCCGGCGGAGACAAGCGCGTTTCCGCGCAAGCGATACGGCCTGCCGTTGTTCTGGTCCGGCCACGTGCAGTTGGGCGCGTCGCTGGCAATTCTACTAGGTTCGCAACTGATGGCCTGGTTTGTTGAACCGATTCGAGAGCTGTTTGCGATTCAGTGGTCAGGCAACCCGTTCGCGCAACATCATCTGCTGGCGGCGGGCATGTGGCTGGCGGCGGCGTATGCGTACCTGTACTCCGACGTCGTCGTGCGGCGCGTTGGCGGCTACCTGGCCCTCGCGGCCGCGTCGCTGGTGATGGCCGAGGCCACGCTCCTCTTGGGTTTCGACGTGAACGCCGAGTGGATCATCGCGGCCATCGCCGTCACCGCGGCAGGCGTCAACTGGGCGCACGTGCGGTGGACCGGAACGTATAACAAACTGGATGAAACACTGGCGCCGCTCGCCGTTGTGCTGAGTGCAATTCCCGTCGCCTGGGGCGTCGTGCTCGACACGCGTGCGACGAGCCCGGCGCTCAACCCTGCGGGCGTCGTGCAGGCGACCGGACTGCCGTTTGTCGCCGTCATGCTCGTGAGCGCGATCGCCAACCGCGCTTCGGCCTACTTCACGCGTCGCACCGCCGTGCGAGCGTCGTGGGGGTACTTCTTCCTGAGCGCGATCGCGCTGCTGACGGCAGTCGCGGGGCTGCTGCGACAATTCGGTCTTGTGGAGTGGATCGAGCAGGCGCCCTGGATGATGCTGATCCCGCTGGGTTACATGCTGGCGTCCCGGGCCGAGCGCGGCTACACGGCCGAGCGGCCGCTGTACTGGGTCGCCCAGGCGACGACGGGCGTGATCCTGGTCCACATGCTGGGAGCCGTCGGCGGCTCGCTTGTTTCGCTGAGGCCGATCGAGGGCGCGTGGAACACGCTCATGTTGGGCCTCGTGTTCAGCGAGGCCGCCGGGTTCTACGTCCTCGGCGCCATGTTCCACCGCCGCAGCGCCAACGTGCACCTCGCGGCGACGGCCGCGTGTGCCGCGATGTGGCAACTTCTGGGCTTCTTCGGCGTCGATTCGTCGTACTACACCATGCTGTACGCGGGCCTTGGCGTGGCGTGCCTCGCGGGGGCCAGGCTGGCTGGGCTCACACTGACCGAGATTTACCGGCTGGAGGGCAGCCGTGAGACCATGCTCCGCGGCCGGGGGCTCGCCGCATTCCAGTGCGGCACGGGCATCCTGGGCATCGCGCTGCTGGCGGCTCTGATGCAGGGCCTCGCCGGGCTCGCAATGCCGCCGAGCGGCGACCAGTGGTTTGAACTCGCCTCGCTGGCGGCGACGATCGCCGCGGCGGGCCTGGCCGCTGTGATCGTGCCCGCGGCGCCTTGGCGGCGACTGTATGCGGTGGCGGCCGCTGCGCTCCTGGGCGTGCTCGCCCTGCGGGCCAACATGCTGATCGACCTGCCCAAGTGGGAGAAACTCCAAATCCTGGGCACGGCGGCGGGCGTGCTTACGCTGGTGGCCAGTCATGTGGCGCGGTTCCGCGAAGCCGAGGGCGTGCGCGACGAGGGCGTCAGCATGGGCTTGGCCCTCGGGAGCATCCTCGCGGTGGCGCCGACGACGTTTGCCGTGCTGTACCACCGCTGGGCAGGCGGGCACCCCTCGCTGTGGAACGAGCTGCTGTTGCTCACCGTGACGATCGCGATGGCCGTCACCGGCGCTGCGTGGCAGATCAAGTGGACCACGCTGTGGGGCGGCGGGGCCTTGGTGCTGTACCTGATCGTGCTCGTGTGCTCGCTGGCCTACACGCCACAGGTGGAGATCGGCGTGTACCTGGCGGTCGGCGGGGCGGCGGTGTTCGCCGCGGGCATCGCGCTGAGCGTGTATCGCGAGCGGCTGTTGGAGCTGCCCGAGCGTATGGCCAATCGCGAAGGCGTGTTTCGGATTCTCAACTGGCGATAGACTGGGCGAACTTCTTGACGGGTGGCAGTTCTTGCGGAGGGCGGAGTCATGGCGTCGATTTGCAGCAGGCGTGCGGGGATTATTGCGGCGATTGTGGTTGCCGCGGGAGTCGCTACGTGGGGGGCGAGGGGGCAGGAGGCGTCGCAACGCGCTAAGCCGCAAGCGGCGGGGGCTTGGACGCTGGAGGAGGCGATTGCCCATTTGCAGTTGTTTCCCCAGGACGCTTACGTGCAGTACGTGGCGCTGCAGTTGGCTCGTGACGCAGGTCGCGTGGGCGAAGTCGCGTCGCTCATCGAGCGGCGCAATCCCAACCGCAATCGGTTCGCCGCGCGGCGCGGCCAGGTGAACCTGTTCAGCATCTTCAGCGGGTCGCTCGCGGTGCAGGAGAGCTTGCAGCTCGACGCGATGGGCGTCGAGGAGGGAATGCCGGCCGATGAGCAACTGCCGCAAGACCGCCAAGGCCCGCGGCCGCTGGGACCGCAACCGACGGCCGTGCCGACCGACGCCGTATCCGTGTCCGAGCTCGTCGGGCCGACGATCGAAAGCCACCCTTGGCGGGCGATGCTCGCCGGGCGAACGCCGGAGGTGACGGGGCTCGCATTGCAGGTTCCGGCGGACTTCTTCTTCGTCAGTTTCCGCTCGGTGAACAAGCTGATCGACGCGGCGGACCTCACCAACTTGTGGGGCGCCCATTTGCTCAACCAGGCCAGTCGCGACGCCAAGACGCAGCTCGTCAACGACCGGCTGCGCGAGCAGTTGGCCGTCGAGATCAATCCGGCCTTGCGGCCGTTTTACGACGCGGTGGTCGACGAAGCGGCGATCGTGGGCAGCGACCTGTTTGTCCGCGAGGGCAGCGACGTGACCGTGCTGTTCCACGCCAAGCAGCCGGCCGTGTTGCGGGCGCAGATGGACCAGTTTCTCGCCACTGCGGCTGCACGCGACGACGCGGTGCGCACCCGCGGGCAATATCTGGGCGTGGACTACGAGCACGTGGCGACGCCCGATCGGCGGGTGCACGTGTTCTCGGCCTACCCCGCGGCGGACTTGCACGTGCGGAGCAACTCGCGGGCCGCGCTCCAGCGCGTGCTGGAAGCGATCGCCGGCCGCGATGCGGGCGGCGAGCCCGTCGTGCGTCTCGGCGAAACCGATGAGTTCCGCTACGTGCGCACGCTCATGCCCCAGGGCGCGGCGGAGGAAGACGGGCTGATCTACCTATCCGATCCTTTCGTGCGCAAGCTGATGGGGCCCAAACTGCGGCTCACCGAGCGGCGGCGGATGGTGTGCTACAACCACCTGCGCATGATCGGCCACGCGGGGCTCATGCATCGCACGCAGTCGGGCCGGATGGCGACGTCGCTGGCCGACCTGGCGGAGTCCAATTGTGCCCCCGGCGTGTTCGGGCAGGGCAAATTCACGTGCCCCGAACATGGCGCCTACACGCTGGCCGCCGACGGACTCACTGGCGTGTGCTCGCACCATGGATATGCGAGCTACCTGACGCCGTGCCTGGAAGTGGAAACCACGCACGTCAGCGATGCCGAGGCGGAGGCCTATCGGCAGTTTCTGCAAGAGTACAACAGCTACTGGCGGCAGTTCTTCGACCCGATCGCCATTCGATTGCAGATCACGCCCCAGCGATACCGTGCCGAGACGATCGTGCTGCCGCTGATCGACAATTCGATCTACACGGGCCTCTCGCTGGCGCTGGGCGGCGCGCCGGAGCCGCTGGACGAACTGCCCGTGCCGCGGCGGAACATCTTCAGCTTCGCCGTGCGATTGAACAAGGAGCGCATTCTGCGCGAGTCGGGGCTGGAGCATTGGCTCGAAGCGCCGCCGGCCGAGGCCATCGCGGACGCGAAGTCCACCCGCGCGGCAATCCATTCGTTGAAGCAGCTTGCGATCGCGATGCAGAATTACGCGGGCGCTCACGGACGATTTCCCGCCGCGGCGTCGCGCGACGCCGATGGGCGAGAGCTGTTGAGCTGGCGCGTGCAACTGCTGCCTTACTTGGGCCAGGACGCGCTGTATCGCCAATTCCATCTGGACGAGCCCTGGGACAGCGAGCACAACCGAACATTGATCGCCAGGATGCCGGAGGCGTATCAGCCCGCTGACGGCGCGCTGGCCGCGGCGGGCAAGACGAAGTTCGTCGCCCTGTGGGGTCGGGACACGGTGTTCCCGCCGGACAGCGACGGCACGCGAATGAGGGAGGTGACCGACGGCCTGTCGAACACCTACTTGCTGGTCGAGGCGGACGACTTGCATGCCGCGGTTTGGACAGAGCCTGACGACCTGGTCGTCGATCCGCGCCGGCCGCTGAGCGGACTTCAAGTTCGGCCACCCGGCGCGTTCTTGGGGGCCATGTGCGACGGCAGCGTCTCGTTCCTGCGCGCCGATTCCGACGTCGAGCAAGTCGCGGCGCTGTTTACGCGGGCGGGCGAGGAGCCGATCGCGTGGGAGCGCATCCAGCGCGCGCCGATGCCCGATGACGTTCGCCGTAGTCGCTGGTTCCGAAACGTTCCCGAGGAGATGCTTGATGAACGGCAGCTTGGCGCGTTCTTGACCAAGGGCATTGGCAACCAGATCGGCTTCCACGCGTACGATTCCGAGCCGATGTTCGACCTGAGCCTCGCGCAATTGTTGGGCGCCGCGGTCGGATCGATGCGCGGCGGCGGGCGGATCGACGGCGATTTCTTGATGCTCGCGCCGCTCATCGGCTCGCTCAACGGGCCCGTGTATGTTTCGATTCCCGTGAAGGACCGCGCGATCGTCGACGGGTTTCTCGATCGGTTGGACAAGTGGCTTGTCGGCCTCGCGACGCAGGACGAGATCGACCAGTTCTTCAGCATGGAGCAGGATTTTTACCACCTGCCTGCAGATGGGAACCGCAAGGTCCGCGCGTATGGTTTCCGCGTGGGGCCGGTGAAATGGCGGTTCTTCTGGAGCCGCATCGGCGACGGGCTGTATATCGCCAGCAAGCGCGAGGTGCTGGACGATCTCGCCGCACTCGCGGCGAATGCCGATGCGCAAGGGGTGGCGGCCATCGCGCCGCAAGGGCAGGGGCCCGCGCCCGCGCACGGCCTTATCCGGTTGCGGCCGCAGCATTGGGATCGCGTCCTGGGGGCGTATCAACTCGGGTGGGAAGAGAACTCGCGCGAGGCGTGCTTGTTGAACACCGGCCCGCTGTCGAGCCTCGGCAGGGCGTTGGCGTCGGGCGCCAAAGACGGTGAGGAGATCACCGTTGGAGAGCTGCGACCGTATGCTGCGCGGCTATACGACGTGCATCATTTCTGCCCCGACGGCGGGGAGTACCGCGTGCTGCCCGAAGGCGGCGTGGCGTGCTCGGTGCACAACACGATGCACGACCCGCGGCAGACCGAGGCGCCGTCGGGCAGCAGCAAGCTGGGCGGTTTGCTGGCAGCGTTCCGCGACGCGCATGTGACGCTCACGTTCCTGGAGGATGGGCTGCACGCCGTGGCGACGCTGGAGCGGACGCCGGAGTAGCGCGACGCGGGCGACGCGAAGACCTGCGGTGCACTCCTGCGATGCGTAGCATCGCGGCTGCAGTAGCCGCGACGCTACGCGTCGCCGGGGCTTACCGACGGCGCATGCGCCAACTCATCGGCGCGCTGCGCCATCGCGACGCTATCGCGGCCGTTGCCTTCGGTGATGCGGCGCACGTGCGAGCGATCGGCGATCCACGCCATCTGGTCGGCAAGCATGGCGCGGAGCAGGTCGCCGTAGCGATGCAGCTTCGGTTGTGCATCGCCGCCGTGCAGCTCGAACATTTGGTACACGTCGTACTGCTGAAACCGCCCGCGGCACGCGCGCTGGGCGCCGGCGTAAGTTTCCGTGGCGTCGAGCCCGCCGTCCGGGAACAGCTCGCACAGCCGGCGCGTTTGCGCTTCGTCGGCGATCGCGTGCAGACGATATCGCGTGGGAATCCAACCGTGGAGCACCAGGTCGCCGCGTTCGAACACCAGCCGCAGCTCCTGGCGGTCGAGCCGCCCCGGTTGGTGAAAGCCGTGGTAGAAGTTCACCAGCGGCCCGCGTGCGTAACGCACGGTGGCATGAACCTGCTCCTCGACGACGGCCCCCGCGATGTTGGCGGGACGCTCGACGACCTGCGCCGCCACGACGTCGCCGGGCCCCAGCCAACCGGCCAGGAGATCGAAGAAATGCACGCCGTGCTCGATGAAGATGCCGCCGCTCATCGCGCGGTCCCAGAACCAGTGCTGCGGACCGAGCCCTTCGTCGGCGGCGTAGTTTTCGAAATAGCCGTGCAGCACATCGCCCAGCAGCCGCTCGTCGACGAGCGCTTTCACGGCATCGAACAGCGGATTGTAGCGCTGCATGAGATTGGCGATCACCAGCAGGTCGCGCTCGCGGGCCGCGGCGACAAGCTCGTCGGCCTGAGCCGTGGTCATCGCCAGCGGCTTTTCGCTGATGACGTGCTTGCCGGCGCGGAGGGCTGCGAGCGCCTGATCGTGATGCAGCGCGGGCGGCGTGGCGATGTAGACCAGGTCGACGTCGGCCCGGGCCAGGAGGGCGTCAACTTCTTGCACATCATCGACGCCGAAGCGCCGCGCCGCGGCATAGGCCGCCTCGCGATGCGTGCCCGCCATGCCCACGAGCCGGGCGCCGGGAACCTGCACGAACTGCTGCACCGCAAACTGCGCGAACCCGCCGAAGCCGATGACGCCGAATCTGAGTTCGCGATTACTCATGGCTGACTGTTTCTTTTCTCTTTCTCTCGCAAAGGCGCAAAGACGCGGAGGGGGACGCAAAGCACGTGTGAGATCATCGTTGCGTTCCCTTTGCGTCTTTGCGCCTTTGCGAGAGATGTTTGCAGCATGGTCTCAAGCCGAAATCATCGCCCCCAGCACGTCGGCCAGCGGAACCGTGGCGAAGGTGGACGCGAAGTCGCTCATCGCGTAAGGGATGATCAACCGTCCGGCATGCACGACGGCGCCGCAACTGTACACGACGTTCGGCACATAACCGGCCCGCTCGTTCTCGTCGGGGGCCAACAGCGGCTGGGCCAGCCGGCCGAGCACTTTCGAAGGATCGTCGCGGTCCAGCAGGATCGCGCCGATGGCGTACTTGCGCATGGGCCCCACGCCATGCGTGAGCACGAGCCAGCCGGCGTCCGTTTCGATTGGCGAGCCGCAGTTGCCCACTTGCACGAACTCCCACGGGTAAGTGGGTTTGAGCAGCGGCAGCTTCGTGTACCAGAAGTGCAGCATGTCGGAGTACATCAAGTACATATTCTCACCGTCCTGGCGGGAGATCATGGCGTAGTTGCCGCCGATCTTGCGCGGGAACAGCGCCATGCCCTTGTTCTTCACTTCAGGCCCGTTGAGCGTCGTAATGCGGAACCGCAGGAAGTCGTCGGTCTCCACCAACTGCGGGAACGTGACGTTGCCGTCGAACGCCGTGTAGGTGGCGTAGTAGCTCCGGCTGCCGTCGTCGTCGTAGAACTCGACGAAGCGGGCATCCTCGATGCCGTTGGTTTCCGTGGGCGAGTAGGGAAAGATGATCCGCTCCGAAACGTCCGTGTCCGGCGGGTACTCGAACTCGTAATTGGCCTTGGCCAGCGCCAGGATCGATTTCGACAGCGGCGTCCACTCCTGCTGCCGCAAGCGGTTCTGGCGGAGCGTGAACCGCAGGCTCGTGTCGAGATCGGCGAGCGTGAACTGTTCATCGAGCGCGCCGAACACAAGCTCGACGAACCCGTTGGCGATGCCCAGCTCGACGAGCTTGCGCTGGAACAGCCCCTTCTCGTAAACAAAATTTGGCGTTGTGCTCGGGGCCGTCACAAAGCCTGTGGGCTTGTCGATCGCAATGTTGCCGTTGCCGTCGACCGTGCCCGAGCGGAACGTGATCGACGAGATGTGTCCTTCGCCCGTGGCCCGCAGGCTGAGCAGGAATCGCTTCGAGTCGCGTCCCACGTCCGCTTGATCGGGGTGCCAAACGATCGAGGGATTGAACAGCGCCGCCGACTCGAGCGAGTACTCCTGCGTGAAGAAGGACCCCATGAGCAGCTTGCGGTTGTCGCTGAGCGAACGATCCGTGATGAGGTGCTCCTGAAATTGCTCGTAGCGCGCGAGGAAGAACTGCTGCAGGCGATAGTGCCGTCCGTGGAATTCTGCCATGACCCCGGCCAACTGCTCGTCGACTTCCTCGTCGGAGAGCGCCATGACGCGGGCCATGATTTTCATGATCCGCTGCGGGTCGACCAGCTCGAAGGGGCGGAACAGCACCCGCGCGTTGTTGGGTTTGAGGATGACTCCAGTGCGTTTGATGTCCATCGGGCAGCGCCTTCCTGTTGGCGAGGGGGCAGCCGCCGGCTCATCCGGCGGGGTCGATCGGCGGGGCGGGGAGCTTCCGGGCGGGGGCATGATTATGCGCGGGCGGGTCTCGGCCTCCAAGGGCACGTTCGCGAGAGGCGGTGCGGGCAATCACAAATCAACGGACGGGCACGGCCTACCCGGCCGCAGGGGCCGGTTCGGCGCGGAGCGGAACCATCGGCGGCCGTTCCGGACGGGGCTGCGCCGCGGTCTGGATCGGCGGGGGCAAGCGTTGTTCCAAGAGCATCAACTCGACTTGCGAGAGCAGCATCGCGAGCGTTGATTCGGCGCCTTGATTCTCATTGACGCGGTCCTCCAGCAGGCCGTCGCGGCAGCCGCCGGTGCTGGCATCGTAGACGGGCAGCCCCAAGTCATTGCGTCCCAGGAACCATTCGAACGCCCATCGCGCGTCGTGGAGCCACGCTTCGTCGCCCGTGGCGTCAAACGCTTCGAGGCACGCGGAGATCGTGGCATGGGCTTCCAGCGGCTGCTGATCGAAGGCGGCGCGGCCTTTTCCGCGGCGGAAGAATCCATGCACGCCGATCGGACGAAAGCATCCCCGCGGCGAGGTTTGCACGCCGACCAGCCAGCGCAGCGATTCGAGGCCAATCTCGAGCGCGCGCTGATTTCCCAACCAGCGGCCGCTGAGGATCAGTGCGTGCGGGAGCTTGGCGTTGTCGTAGGTCACGACGTCCTCGAACCAAGGCCACTCGTTGCTCGCGGTCTGATCGTAGAGTTCGATCAGCCGTTCGGTGAGCGTGCCGCGGATATCGGCGGCCAGGCGATCGCCGCTCATGCGGCGCAGGTATTCATGGACGCCAAGAACAGCCAAAGCCCACGTGCGCGGCGAGGTCGTTTCGAGGCACGCGCGCAACCCCGGTTCGAACAGCTCCGCGGCGAGCATCTGCAGACCGCGCCGTTCGGACCGCCCCACGCAGGTGCCGAGCGCCCACAAGGCGCGGCCCAGCGAATCGTCCGAGCCGACGTCTTCCAGCCAGCGGCGATCGAACGACATGAAATTGCGAAACCGCCCAGCCGCGTGGTTGAACGCATAGCGGAGAAACGCGGCATAGGCTGTGGCGGCCCGGTCGATCCGCGCCGAGTCGTGCCCCAGTTCTTCCAGCAGCACCATGAGGATGAGCGCCCGGGCGTTGTCGTCGACGCAGTATCCCTCGGAAAAATTGGGGATGTCGTACACGGCGTGCTGCAGCATGCCGGTCGAATCGGACATCTGCCAGAGATAGTCGAGCTTGATGCGGGGTATGCGAAACTCCTGGTCGTCGCGGAGCGAGGCGCCGGACTGCCGCGTGGACACTTCGCGCGGCGTGCGGCGGGCGCGCAGAAACGACTCCATGTAACGCTGCGAGACTTCGCTCCAGATCATCTCGCGGCCGGCGAGATACGCCCGCTTGCGCATCGCGTGGCGGCGCGGCTCGTCCGCCAGCAGGCCGCGAATCTCGCGCGCCAGCGACGTGGAATCGGCAAACGGCACGAGCACGCCGCGACCGTCGGCCAGCAGTTCCTCGGCGTGCCAGTAGGGCGTCGATACGACGGCCTTGCCGCAGCCGAACGAATAGGCGAGCGTGCCGGAGGTGATCTGCGCGGGGTTGAGGTACGGCGTCACGTACACGTCGGCCACGCCGAGATACTCGATCAGCTTCGGCAGATCGACGAACCGGTTGTGGAATACGACCTGCTCGCTGACCCCCAGGTCCTGGGCCAACTTTTGCAGGCCAAAGCGGTACGCTTCGCCGTGATCGCGAACGAGGTTCGGATGCGTGGCCCCGAGCACGAAGTAAACCGTGTCGGGAAAATCGCGCAGAATCTCCGGCATCGCGCGGATCATGTGCTCGATGCCCTTGTTCGGCGACAAGAGGCCGAACGTGAGCAGCACGTTCTTGCCTTCGACGTGGAACTGGTCCTTGTAAAAATTGGGGTCGACGAACGGCATGTCCGGGATGCCATGGTGGATGACGTCGATCTTTTCGGCCGGCACTTCGTAAATGGATTCGAGAAACTCGCGGCCCCGCTGCGACATGACGACGAGCCGCGACGAAAGCCCGGCGACCTGCCGCATGACGCGGCGCTGGTCGACGCTCGGTTCTTTGAGCACTGTGTGCAGCGTGGTGACCACCGGCATGTTCAGGTCGCGCAGCAGCGTCAGGATGTGCCCTCCCGCTGGGCCGCCAAAGATGCCGAACTCGTGCTGCAGGCACACGACGTCGACGCTGCTGAAATTCAGAAAATGGGCGGCGCGCCGGTAGCCGTCGAGATCCTGCTCGGGAAACTCGAACCGCACTTCAGGCGGGTAGTCGTAGCCGCCCTCGATATCGTCCACCGGGGCGACGATGCAGTCGACCTCGGAATATTGCGACGCGATGGATGCGCGCAAATCGGTTGTAAATGTCGCAATACCGCACTTGCGAGGCAGATAATCGCCGATGAAGGCAACCTTGCGAATCTCCAAATTATGAATCATGGGCGCTCCTCGTCACGAGTCGACTGCCGCCCACAGGCCGTCCCAGGGGATTTCCGCCACGGCCGTCGACTCATCGGCCGCACCGTAGTATACCGCAACGCGGTCGCCCCAGGGGATGATCCCGCCCGGGAATACCACATTGGGGACGAAGCCATCGCGTTCATACGGTTCTGTGGGTTCCAGGACGGGGTGCTGGGCGACTTGCATAATGCGGGTGGGATTGTCTAGGTCCAGCACCATCGCGCCGGCGCAATAGGCGCCGATGTCGCCGCGCTCGGTGGGCCGGCGATTGCCGTGGTACAGCTCGAGCCAGCCGCGCGGGGTGTGGATCGGCGGCGCGCCGGCGCCCACGCGGCCGGTCTCCCAAGGGGCCTGCCCGCGGTAGAGCGGCCGGTGGTCGCCCCAGTGAATCAGGTCGGGCGAACGCGCGATCCACATCTCCGGCTGTGTGAACGGAATCGAACAGACGGGTCGATGGATGGCGACGAACAGGCCGCCGATCGGCTCGGGCAGCAACACGACGTCCTTGTTCTCCGGGGGAAAGATCACGCCGTGGCGCTCGAACGATTCAAAGTCCGACGTCGACATCAGCGCGGTCGACGCGCCGTGACGCGAAACGGCGACGTACGTGATGTAGTAACGGCTGCCGATGTGCGTGATGCGGGGATCCTCGATGCCAAACTCCTCGTACTCGCCCTGAGGCATGATGGCTGGGCCAAGACGCTCCACCGTGTGATCGCGCCGCACGTACACCACGCGGAGGTGCGACACGGACGTGAGGCGGGCCGCCCCGGTGGCGTGCACGCGGGCGACGCGGCGATCGGTTTGCTCCAGGGCGTCCGCGGCGAACCAGTCGACCGTCAGTTCGCCCTCTTCGAAGCGGGGCAGCGGGATGCGGTCAGCGGTTCCGCCCAGCGGGCGTTCGGCGACGCGCACCAGCAGCACCGCCGATCCGTCGTAGGCGACGGCTGCCGGGTTGAAGGCACCCAGGACTTCGAAGTCCGGACGGGACGCCGGCAGGTCGGCCGGCCGCAGCAAACAGGTTTTCCACCAGGCGGGATCCATGTAGATAGTTCTAGCGTGCGAGGCGGGGGCGTGGATAATGAGCAATTCCCGTACCCATCGCACCCACCCGGATTTGCCGCGTTTCTTCCTCAAGTAGGACGGAAGCTGCCTGAGGATTTGGCCGCCATGCACTCACATTTTGAACGGTTGCTTGCCATGATCAAACCCGCTTGCGTTGCCCTGTTGCTTGCTGTCACCACCGCCTCGGTCGGCCTCGCTCAATCGGATGGCGAGCCGCCCGAAGGGTTCACCCTGCTGTTCGATGGCGAAAGCCTCTCCGGCTGGGGCGGCGGGAGCACGCACGACCCGGGCAAGATCACCGGCGAAATTCAGGCCAAATGGGATGCAGCGGTCCCCGAGCACTGGCGCGTCGAAGACGGCGAGCTGGTGAACGACGGCCAGGAGCCGCACCTCGCGACCAAACAAGAATATGGCGATTTCGAGTTTTGGGTCGATTGGAAGCTGTCGCCCGCCGGCGACAGCGGCATCTACCTGCGCGGCTGCCCGCAGGTGCAGTTGTGGGATCCTGCCAACGAGGAAGCGTGGCCCAACGGCTCCGACAAGGGTTCGGGTGGGCTGTGGAATAACGAAAAGCACGAGCGCTGGCCGCTGGTCGTCGCCGATAAGCCGACCGGCCAGTGGAACCGCATGTACGTCCGCATGGTCGGCCAATACGTGAAAGTCGTGCTCAACGACAAGTTGGTCGTCGACGACGTCGTGCTGGAAAACTATTACGACCGCGGCAGGCCAGTTCCGATGCGCGGGACGATCCACCTGCAGACGCATGGCAGCGAGACGCGATTCGACAACGTGTTCGTTCGCGAGATTCCCGCCGACGAGGCGAGCAAGATTCTGGCCGAGATTGGCGCCGACGAAAGCCAGTTCGAGTCCGTGTTCAACGGTCAAGACTTCGACGGTTGGATGGGCGCCACGGACAACTACGAAGTGGTCGACGGCGCCATTCGTTGCAAAGAAGGGCAGGGCGGCAACCTGCTCACGAAGGAGGAGTACGGCAACTTCATCGTGCGGCTGGAGTTCAAGCTGCCGCCCGGAGGGAACAACGGGCTGGCGATTCGCACGCCGTCCGACGGCGTCGATTCGGCCTACAACGGCGTCGAGCTGCAGGTGCTCGACACCGAGGCGCCGATGTACGCCGACATCAAGCCCTATCAGGCGCACGGCAGCGCGTACGGCCTCGCGGCGGCGCACCGCGGCTACCTGCGCCCCACCGGCGAGTGGAACTATCAGGAGGTCGAGGTGAACGGCGACCGTTATGTTGTGCGGCTCAACGGGTTCACGATTCTGGACGTGGACCTGTCGACGGTGCGCGACAACGCCCCGGACGGCAACGAGCATCCCGGCGCGTTCCGCACGAGCGGCCACTTCGGCTTCGCGGGCCACAACGACCCGGTGACGTTCCGCAACATCCGAATCAAGCGGCTTCCGTAGGGTGCGTGCAACGCACCAACATTGAGGGACCATCACGCCGATTGGTGCGTTTCACGCACCCTACAGCAGCGGCAGCGAACGTTTGCGCTCGCCGCTGGCGCTGAAGATCGCGTTGGCGATGGCCGGAGCCACGGCGATGATCGGCGTTTCGCCGGCGCCGAGCGACGCGAGATCTGGGCGGTCGACCAGCACGATGTCCAGCGGCGGCACGTCCGCCATGCGCGGCACGTGGTACTCCGAAAACCGTGGATTCGTGACGCAGCCGTCCTTGAATTCGACGCGCTCCCACAGCGCCCCGCCAAGGCCCTGAATGATGGCCCCCTCGACCTGGGCCCGTAGGTTAGCCGGGTTCTGAATGGCGCCGCATTCGTAGGCTTGGCAAATCGACGCGATTTCCAACTTGCCGTCCTGGTAAAGCACTTCGGCACACGCGGCGACGAACGAACCTTTCTCCGTGCCGCACGCCAGTCCGAAGCCGCGGCCGTTGCCGGCGTTCGGGACGTGCTTGCGCCAATGGAACTTCTCCGCGGCGGCGATCAGGACGTCCTTGAGCCGCCCGTCGGGAAGATGCTGCAGGCGAAACTCCAACGGATCGACGCCGGCGAGTGAAGCCAAATCGTCAATCGCCGACTCGCGCGCAAAGGTGTTAGCCGTCGAGGCCAGGGCCCGGTACGAGCCCTGCCGCAGCGGCGAATCGACGCCGAGAAAACGGGTCCGCCCATGAGGCGCCTCGTACGGCGACTCGATCGCGGACTCGCCGGAGTTGTAGTTGGCGAAGTCCCACGCCAATAGCCGGCCCTCGTCGTCCAGCGCAGCTTCCACCTCGATCAGTCCGCCGGGCCGGCAATAGGCCCACGTGCACTCTTCCTCGCGCGTCCAGCGCAACGAAACGGGACGACCCGCTGCCTTGGCCAATCGCGCCGCTTCGACGGCCGCTTCGCCCGAGTGCTTGCCGCCGAAGCCGCCGCCCGTGTCGGGCACGATCACACGGACGCGCTCCGGCGGGATGCGGAAGGTTTGTGCGAGCTCCCCCTGCACGCGCGAAGGCTGTTGCGAACCGGTCCACACGGTCAGCTTGCCGTCGATCCATTCAGCAACGGCGGCCCGCGGCTCCAGCGGCGCGTGTTGGATGTACGCGATCGTGTACGCCGCGCCGTACTTCTGGGCGCCGCGGTCCAGCGCAGCAGCTCCGTCGCCGCGAACGCGCTCCCGGGCCTGATCGGGATTGGACGTTCGCTTGAAATGCTCGAAGACGTCGTCGCTCGATACGTGCGACGGCGAGTCCCAACGCGCCGTCGCGGCAAGCGCCTCGACCGCCTTGCGCGCCGCCCACAACGTCGGCGCAGCGCAGCCGACGAAGCTGCCGTCGTGCACGGGCGTGACGCCCTCCATGGCTGCGGCGGGCCTCAGGTCGATCGCCGTGAGCGTCGCCCCGTAAGACGGAGGACGCAGAATCTTGCCGTAGAGCATGCCCTCGCGAACGATGTCCGATGCGTAGCGGTGGGCGCCCGTGACCACGTCGCGGCCCGTCGTCTTGGGGGTCGACGTGCCGAGCACACGCCAGTGGGCTACGGGAGTCAGCGTGGCTTCGGCCGGCCCGTCGCCGCTCCAGGCGTCTGCGAACTCGGCGTTCGCGGCGAGTTCGGCCAGCGTGAGTTGTTTTGCGGCTGAAGTTGTCTTGAAAACGCCGTCGGCGATCGTGATGTCGGACCGCTCGACGCCCAGCCGCGATGCAGCGAGCGCCGCGAGCAATTCGCGGGCCTGAGCGGCCGAGCGACGCACGCTGGGAATCGTCGCGGGCGTGGTGCGGCTGCCGGCCGTGCCGCCGTCATCCGGGCACAGCTCCGTGTCAGCCATCACCAGTTGCACGCTGTCGACAGGCACGAACATTTCCTCGGCGACGGCTTGCGTGATCTGCGTTCGCGAGCCCTGGCCGACTTCCACTTTACTGGTGAACGCGGTCACCGTGCCGTCGGCGCCGATGTGGAATCGCCGCGCTGGCGCGACGGTTCCGCCGTCGACGCCCCCGCGGCCGCGACGGCCGCGCTGGCCGTGCGTCTTGGACGCGGAGACCGCGATCACAAGGCCAGCGCCGAGCACGGCAACGAACTCGCGGCGGTCCGCGTCGAAGCGGTAGGCGGGCGGTGCGCGGAATTCGTAGCGCTCAACTTCGTTGGGTTCCTGCTCAAGGAGTTGCGAGGTCATAGTTCGTCCTCCACAGTCGCAATGCCGGCTGCGGACTCGACCGCGGCGAGGATGTTCGGATAATTGCAGCAGCGGCAGAGGTTGCCCGTCATCGCCGCGATGATTTCTTCGCGCGATGGGTGCGAACTCTCTTCGAGCAGCGCAATCGCCGTGAGAATCTGCCCCGGCACGCAGTAGCCGCACTGCATGGCCTGCTTGTCGAGGAACGCTTGCTGCACGGGGTGTAGCTCGTCTCCGCGGGCGAGGTCCTCGATCGTGCGGATCTTGCCGCCGGCCGCTTCGGCTACGGTCGTGATGCACGAACGAATGGCGACGCC
Source organism: uncultured Planctomycetaceae bacterium (assembly GCA_964430075.1). Taxonomy (GTDB): domain Bacteria; phylum Planctomycetota; class Planctomycetia; order Pirellulales; family Lacipirellulaceae; genus Lacipirellula. Next base: position 58,852 of record CAYSFP010000005.1, read on the forward strand.
GTCGAGCAGCACCGTGCAGGCGCCGCACTCGCCTTCACCGCAGCCGTATTTGGTCCCGGTCAGGCCCAACTCTTCGCGGAGCACGTCCAGCAGCGGGCGCTCCTCATCGGTCGCGACCGCGTGGTCGCGGCCGTTGACGTTCAACGAGAATTCACGCGGCATGGCCGATGCGCCTCCGTGAGGGGGGGATGCCGTAGTGCGATAAGCTTTGCGGTCCTCGTTAAAACCCCGCCGCTCGGTGATCAGTTTCGAGAAGGCAAGGCGCCCCGCCCGTTCCTGTGAAGGCTTGATACTCGGCCGGCGTATCCAGATCGACGAGGATTCCAGCACTTTGGCACTCAATTTCACGGCTCGGTGCACGGGCCATCAGGGCGTTAAGACCCTCGCCCGGCGCTGAGGTCTTCACGAGGCGGGCCATATGCCACGGCAGCAACACGGGGTGACCGCGCTGGCCGCGAAAAACGGGAATGATCGGCGTCGGCCGCGCTGGATCAAACGCGTTCAGCACGCGGTCGATGGCGAGCGTCGACAGGTGCGGCATGTCGGCCGGAGCGACGAGCCACGCGTCGGGGCCAACCGGGGAATGGCGACTCGCGATGTAATCGAGGGCGCAGACGATCGACGCCTTCATATCCGCCGGCGGACTCGGCGGCATCACCACGTCCACGTCGAACATCCGGCAACGCGCCGCCAGTTCCGCGTCGTCGCGGCGGACGACGACGATCGTGCGCGTCACGCGACTGGCCGTCCACGCCGCGAGCACGCGCTCGATGATCGTCGAAGTTCGGGCCGGCAGCAGGAGCTTGGGCCGGCCCATGCGAACGCTACGGCCGGCGGCCGGGACGATGGCAACGCTACGAACCATGCCGCCAGGGTAACGCGTCGGCGCGGCGGGGAACAGCTTTAGCGCCAGAGGGGCGGAAAAACTGCTGGGGACTAGAAACTAGACCACCTCTTATGGTAGACAGGGTACATATACATGTGTTTACATTATTAAGTGCAGCCTTGCCCCAAATGCCCGTCGAGACCCAAGATCGCCAAGCCCGTGGAACAGGTCGGCCCCATCGCTTGCGGTTTAGCCGACTTTCTCGCCAAAGCCCCCTAGCGAAGAACCCCTGCCCCCCGCGACAAAAATGCAGCCCCGCCGATGCTCCTTAACTCCTTTGCACGTGGCCATTTGCAGGCGACGTCCTGCGTCGGGAATTATGTCGCCAAAAATGAGTTTTTCTGGGGCGCCGCTTCGGCCGACCTCAGCAATGGCGGACGCGCGGCGACTTGCAGTTCGCCTGGCCAGAGGAACATGCAGTTCGGACGCGCGTGCACGATTAATATCGGACAGACGGTTGCCAACCCTCGGCCGTACGCGTGTCAGCAGGCGGCGTCGTCAGCGGCGATGCGGGGGCGCCAATTCCCGCGGCTTGCAGGGCCGCGACCCGGGCGGCGATTTCCGGCTGGAACCGGTTGACCGAGAGCGACCGCTGGTAATTGGCCAGCGCCTGAGCGCGGTCGCCGTTCATTTCCCGCAGGCGGCCCAGGGCCGTCAGTGCGCGGGCGTTGTTCGGGTCGATGGCGAGCGCTTCCACCAAACGCGACGAGGCCTGGTCCAGGTTGTTCGATTCTTCGAGCAGCCGGGCCAGTTCGATCCGGGGATCGGCCAATTGCGGACTCCGCGTCGCCCAGCCCTCGAGCAGCCGAAACGCCGCGTCGTTGCGCCCGGTTTCGCTCAATAGCACCGCCAAGCCGCGGTAGCACTCCGCGTGGTTGGGATCGTATTCGAGGCATTGGTTGTACAGCCGCTCGGCCTGGGCGAGGTCTTGCTGACTGCCCGCCAGCTTGCCGCTCTTATGCAGCGCGGCGGCGAGGTTGTAGTAACTCGTCGCCGAGCGGGGATCGCTCGCAATGGCCCGCTGAAACTGATCGGCCGCCTGTTGATAGTTGCCAAGCTGGTACAACCGAACTCCCTCGGCATTGAGGGCCTGGGAGTTCATCTGGTTACAACCCGTGCCAAGCAAGGTGAGCGCGACCCAAGTCCACCGCCCGGCGAGCGGGCGGCGGATGCGGCAGACTGCGGGTCGAGGCAATCGGGCCATGGGGATCGCTAAGGCGAGGGGGGCGGGGAATTGCGGCGGAAGGGTAGCAGCGGCTGGAGGACGTCGCAACCCGATTTACCGGCGCCGCCGCGCATCCACGGCCAGGCGGCAGGCCATCCAGCCGCGAGGTTTCGCTCGTCCGCACTATCCGCACCATCTGGCGCGACTCGCCAATCGTGCAGCTTTTCCTCCGTGGTGTATTTTTCCTAAACGGCTAGTCGATGACTGCTAGCGTCGCCGCCCTCGCTGAGGTTTCGCGACGGCCGCGACCGGTTGAGTTCCCCGCCCTCCCCAGATTCCAGGAACCCGATACTCATGGCTGCAAAGAAGTCGCCCTCCGCCAAGTCGTCACCGAGTGCGTCCCGCTCGTCGTCGCGCAGCCCGGCCGGCAAGAGCGCCCGTAAGTCCGCCGACGGCGATGCCGTATTGACTCTCGATCGCCGCCGCGGGGCGCGCCGCGCTGAGATGTCAGACGGCGCCGAGGAGGCGCCGGTCGCACTGGAGCGACGGACCAAGGTGCAGCGCCGCAGGCAAATCGATCCCACCACCTGCGAGCGCGACTACTCCGTGGAGGAGGTGGAATTCATGAACGCCATGGATGAATATAAGCGGAAGAGCGGCCGCATGTTCCCCACCTGCAGCGAAGTGCTGGAGGTGATCCGCGGCCTTGGCTACACCCGATTGTCGCCGGGTGAGCGGGCGCTCCTCGATACCGAACAAACGCTGTCGGAGCAGCTGGACGCGGCGACCGAAACGGTCGACGCGCTGGTCGACGTGCGGCGCCTGGACAGCAGTCGGTAGGGACCGGCGTCCGGTACGCTTGAGTCAGGAAAGCCGTCGAAGGAGCGACGGCTCTTTCGTTTCGCGTTCCCCCGGACCCCTGCTTAGCGTCGAATGTCCGCGACCATGTCGCGTAGCTCAACGATCGAAACGTCAGCCAGCCGGCGGCCAGATTTCTGAAGGCGCTCGTTGATCTTGACGGCCGTCTTTTGCATCGCGCCGTGCGTTTCGGCTGATCCGCCAGCGAGCAAAAAGTTGGGGCCGCGGGTGAGGCGCTTGTGGCCGTCGTGAGCATCGAACGCCAGCCCGAGCAAAGCAGCGTCGGACATCTTTTTTCGTCGTTGAGGTGCGTCCATAGGATGCCTACGCCCGACACGCGCGGTAAGTTCGCGCTCGCCTGCGCCGCAACGTGAAATGGGGATCCGGATCGCCCTAGCGGCGGCGGCTCCAGTTGCGGAGAGCCTCAGCGGCTGCTTCGCGACTGTCTTTGGAGGTGGGGCCCGCATGCTTGGGAAGCTTGCCGGGCGAGCGCTTGACCGGGCCCTTGCCAATTCTCGAACCTTCGTCTTCGGCTGGTTTCTCCGCTTCCGGCGGAGCCGCATCGGCGGGTTTCATTTCGGCAGTCTCTGCGGCGAGGATGCCGCTGAGTCGGCCGGCGTTCGTGTCGTCGATGCGGATCGTCTGCGTTTCGTTGAGCGCTGACGAGTTGGGGCCGAGCAGCCACTGCGAGATGTCGTCGACGGTGGCGTCCGCCGGGGGCGTTTGCGCGACCCGCTCGACGGCTTCGGCCACCGATTTGACCTGCTCGCGCTTGCCGTTGTTGATGCCTGGCGAGATCGTGACCATGAACTTGAGCGGACCGACGGTCAGCTCGTCGCCAGAGACCAGTTCAACCTCGCCCTCGATCTTCGCACCGTTAATGAGCGTCCCGTTGCGGCTGCCGAGATCCTGGGCCGTGACGCGATTGTCGGTTCGGGAAATTTTACAGTGCTTGCGGCTGATGGCGCTCGAGGCGGCGCAGAGGTGGCATTCCTGGCTGCGACCGATCAAGAATTCGTTCTTTTTGACCGCAATCTTAGCGCCCGATTTTGCCCCGTCGATCACTTTCAAAATGACGTCCATTGCCCGCCCTCTGCTTTGCTAGAGACCGCCCTGCCTCGGCGGTCGCGCACGAGCGCGTTCCGCGCCTTCGGCGCGCATACAGCGCAGCCGACCACGCTTCGTTCAAATCCCAAGCGGCGCCGCTCGATGGGCAGCGCACAGCTTCCGCGTCCAGCCTATGCGTCCCCCTCAGTCGAGCCCCCCCACATCCTCGATTGCGAGAATAACACGCAGGCATGCCAACGGAAAGCAAATGCCGTTCCGTCGGCGTCAAAATTCTATCGCACGGGTCCTTCGAACGTACCCCTCTTTAGGGGTAACAAGCGAAGCGCGCGAAGTCAAGCAATCCGAAATGTAACCGTTCCCGATGAAATCACAAATGAAGTTTTCGTAAGCCGCGTCGGCTGATAGCGCACCCGTCAGACTTATCGGCTCCGAGCCGCGTGCACTCCACCGTTTAACGACGCGCCGTCCACTGCGACGATCGGTACTTTTGCACCAACGACTCCAGCGGAGCTGATGGCGAAGCCTCTGGCCCGTCTATGCGGTTAAGTGAAAGTTTGAGCGTGCCGGCGAGAGAGGCAGCCCACGCTTCGGCTAACTTGCCTGGATCGAGTGAAACGCCGCTAACCTCGCGAACGCCAGCCAGTTCCGGCGCGAGCGGGCTGGCGGCCAGCAGCAGCGATCCGTGCTGCAACACGGCCCCGCGCCGCCTTCGCTGCGCACTGCCGGCAATCTTTGCCCAAGCCGCGGGCTCGGTCGCAGTTGCCGCGACCACATCTTCGGCGCTGCGGCGTAAAAAGCAGAGGAACTGATCGCCTTCGCTCCCAAGCGCGCTCGCGGCGCTCCCTGTGGAACTGTCTGCACTCAGCCGTGCGGCGACGCCGTGGTCGGCAAGAACGCAGATGAGTGCTCGATGCACCAGGCCGTAAAGCGATGTGGATTGCCGCGACAGCGGGTGTGCGGCCGGTAGACACGCCGAGTAGGTTAACTCGCGATCGTGCATCAAGGCGCCGCCGCCGCTCAGGCGGCGCACGACGGGGGCGCCGCCGCTGGACGCATGCTCGTCGCGCTTGGCGACGTGCTGAAAGTAGCCGAGCGAAAGCGTCGGCGGACTCCACTGGTAGAATCGCAGTGTGGCCAGCCCGGCGTCGGCAGCCTGATTGAGCAGCGCCTCGTCGACCGCCATGTTCCACGCGCCCGATGCCGGCGGGTCGATGATCAGACGGCAGGGGAACATGCGGGGAATGTGAGATGTACGATGTGAGATTGATGATGTCAGATCGAGAAACGGGACATCGGCGCGACGGCGAATGTCTGTTCTTCTGACATCATCAATCATACATCGAACATCTTACATTCCCGTCACACCACGCAACACAACGTCGGCTGCCGCGCCGCTTGCACTTCGTCTGGGCGGCTGATCGGCGTCGTGTGCGGCGCCTCGTGAAGCATTTGCGGGTCCTCGCCTGTAATTCGGAACAGCGTCTCGGCGAAGGCGTCGAGCGTTTCCTTACTCTCGCTCTCCGTCGGCTCGACCATAATCGCCTCGGGCACCGTGAGGGGGAAGTACACGGTGGGGGCGTGATAGCCGTAGTCGAGCAGCCGCTTGGCGAGGTCCATCGCCGCGACGCCGCGCTCGGCCTTGAGCTTCGCCCCGCTGGCGACGAATTCGTGCATGCAGCGATGGCCCTGCGGCACCGGCAAGAAATGCTTCACGCGGCTGAGCAGGTAGTTCGCATTGAGCACCGCGTTTTCGCTCACGCGCTTCAGCCCGTCGGGGCCGTGAGCGCGGATGTAGCAATACGCCCGCAGCAGCACGCCAACGTTACCGAAGAACGACCGCACGCGGCCGATGGATTTGGGGCGATCGTAGTCGAGGCGGTAGGAAGGAGTCAGGGGACAGGGGTCAGGAGTCAGGTTCGAAGTGCCGCGGGCAGGAATTCTTGACTCCTGACCCCTGACTCCTGACTCCTCTTTCCGCACCACCACCGGCGTCGGCAAATACGCCGCCAGCTTCTCCGCCACGCAGATCGGTCCTGCACCCGGGCCGCCGCCGCCGTGGGGGCCGCTGAAGGTCTTGTGCGGGTTGAAGTGCTGCATGTCGGCGCCGAAGTCGCCAGGGCGAGCGATGCCGAGGATCGCGTTCATGTTCGCGCCGTCGAGATAGACCAATCCGCCGCGGGCGTGCACCTCGTCGGCGATCGCCCGCATGTTCGGCTCGAACACGCCGACCGTGTTCGGGTTGGTGATCATGAACACGGCGATGCGGTCGTCGAGCTTCGCGCGCAAATCATCCATGTCGACGCCGCCGTTCTGCTGCGTTTTCACGGTGACGGCTTCGAATCCAGCCATTACGGCGCTCGCGGGGTTCGTGCCGTGCGCGTTATCGGGCACGAGCACGCGGGTGCGAGCGGACCGGGGGGATGAACCCCTTGGCTCGCTTGGCGAGCCGAGGGGCTTGCCCCCTCGGTCTGCATCGCGGAAATACGCCGCGGCCACGAGCAAGGCAGCGTACTCTCCATGGGCCCCCGCCGCCGGCTGCAGCGAGCACGCCGGCAGCCCCGAGATCTCCGACAGATACTGCTGCATCTCGTACAGCACGTGCAGCATGCCCTGGATCGTCTCGTCCGGCTGCAGCGGATGCAGGTCGGCGAACGCCGGCATTGCGGCGGCCCGCTCGTTCCGCTTGGGGTTGTACTTCATCGTGCAACTGCCCAGCGGGTAAAAGTGCGTGTCGACCGACATGTTTTGCGTCGACAGGTTGATGTAATGCCGAATGATCTGCGGCTCGGCGAGCTCCGGCAGCGCCAGCGGTTCGGCAGCGAGCGCCCCTGCAGGCAGCAATTCCGCTTGCGGTTTAGCCGGCACATCGCACGCGGGCAGCCGCGCGGCGCGGCGGCCGGGCTTGGAGAGATCGAACAGCAATTGCGTGTCACGGGTGTTTCGCATGAGTTCAAGCGGCTTGGGAATTCGCAAGTGAATGGGACGCGGATGAACGCGGATTTGGCGGATATGCGCGGATCAGAAGAAGGGCACGCCAATGATCTCTGATCCGCGTAAATCCGAAGGATCCGCGTTCATCCGCGTCCCATTCTCCGTCATTTGGCAAGTGCGTGCTGTCTTACCGACGCATTGGTCAGAGTCTGCACAAGTCCGTCGAGTTCTTGTCTCGTGCGGCGCTCGGTCACCGCGATCAGCAGGCAGTCAGCGAGTTTTGGATACCACCGTCCCAGCGGCAGCCCTGCGAGGTAACCGACGTCGAGCGCCGTCTTGAGCAACCCCTCGACGTCGTTCTCCGCGTCGCGGATCACGAATTCCTTGAACGTCGGCGCCTCGAACGCCAGCGAGAACCGCTCGCTCTGGCACAACTGCTCGGCCAGATAACGCGACTTCTGCAGGCACAGGTTGGCGGTTTCGCGCAAGCCCTGCGGCCCGAGCTGCGCGAGGTACACGCTTGCCCGCACGGCGAACAGAGCTTGGTTCGTACACACGTTGCTCGTGGCCTTCTCGCGGCGGATGTGCTGCTCGCGCGTTTGCAGCGTGAGCACGAAGCACCGCTTGCCGCGGCGGTCCTTGGTTTCACCGACGATACGGCCGGGCATCCGGCGGACCAGCGACTGGTCGCACGCCATGATCCCCAGGTACGGCCCGCCGAACGACATCGGCGTGCCGAGCGTGTGGCCCTCGGCGACGGCGATGCTTGCCCCGTAACCGCCAGGGTTTTTCAGCAGACCAAGACTGATCGGATCGAAGACTGAAATCACGAGCGCCCCGGCCGCCTTGGCGATCTCCGCGATGCGATCGGCGTCTTCGACGCAGCCGAAGAAATTGGGCTGCTGTAGGATGACTGCCGCCGTCTGATCGTTCACCGCCGCGGCGAGAGCCTCGGCGTCGATCGCGCCGTCGGGACACGCCAGCGGAACCACTTCAGCATCGAGGTTTTCGAGATATGTGGCGATCGTCTGCCGATACTCGGGATGCACGCACGACGGCACGACGATCCGCTTGCCCTTGCCGCCGGCGTGCAAGGCCATGAGCACCGCCTCGGCCGCGGCGCTGGCGCCGTCGTACAGGCTCGAATTGGCCACGGCCATGCCGGTCAGCCGTGCGATGAGCGACTGATATTCGTACATCGCCTGCAGGTTGCCCTGGCTCGCCTCGGCCTGGTACGGCGTGTACGAGGTGTAGAACTCGCTGCGCGAGCCGATCACGTCGCACACCGCCGGCACGAAGTGGTCGTAGCTTCCCCCGCCGAGGAAGCAAATCTTCTGCCCCGCATGCTGATTGGCAGTCGCAAGCTGCCGCAGGTGCTGGTCGAGTTCCATTTCGCTCATCGCCGGCGGCAGCTCAAGTGGCCGGCCGAGCTTCAGATCGTCGGGGATCGGATCGAACAGCTCGTCGACGCTCGCGGCGCCGATGGCGGCGAGCATCTCACGCTGGTCGTCGGGCGTGTTGTAGAGATAGGGCATGGAGGACGTGACTCGGAAGGGCAAACGTTAAGTTATTGAATGACGAAACCAGAATGACGAATGACGAAGTCGGATCAATTCGTCATTCGCGAATTCGTCATTTTCAATGGCCTCCCTCCGCGCACTGTTTCTCGTACGCCGCGTGGTCGAGCAAGCGGCCGAGGTTCGCGTCGTCTGTGATTCTGATTTTTGCGATCCAGCCTTCGCCGTAGGGATCGGTGCTCAGTACTTCGAGCCGTTCGGGCAGCGTTTCGTTGACGGCGATCACCTCGCCTGTGACCGGCGCATACACGTCGCTGACTGCCTTGACTGACTCCACCTCGCAAAAGGGCTGCTCGGCTTCCACCTTGGCGCCCACTTTGGGCGGCTCGATGAACACCAGGTCGGTGAGCGCTTCGACGGCGAACGCCGAGATGCCCATCGTGGCGACCTTGGCGCCGCCTTCCTCAGAGATCGAAGCCCATTCATGCGTTTTGGCGAACAGCAGGTTTTCCGGTTTCACGACTCTTATCCTTCCGGCCGAGGGCGATTTGTTTCTCGCAAAGGCGCGAAGGAGCAAAGAAAGACGCAGAGAAGAAACATCAGGGATCGTCGTCCCACGTATCGCGACCCTAGTCGCCCTTTGCGTTCTGCCTTTGCGCCTTCGCGCCTTTGCGAGAGATTCTCCGACAACTGATTTTCAATCAATCTATTTACCGCGCTGATAAAACGGCAGCGGCACGACTTGTGCCGCGTGATGCTGTCCGCGGATGTCGACCGCTAGCGACGTGCCCGGCGCCGACGCTGTGGGCTTCACGTAACCCATGGCGATCGGCCGCTCGAACGTCGGCGAAAACGTGCCGCTGGTCACCGCGCCCACAGGGGCGTCGCCGTGCAGGATAACCGCGCCTTCGCGGGCCGGCCGCTTGCCTTCGAGTTGCAGGCCGACGCGAACCGTCGTCGGTCCCTCGCGCTGAATCCTGGCAATCGCCTCGCGGCCGGCAAACTCGCGATGGCGCAGGTTCACCGCGAAGTCCAGTCCGGCTTGAATCGGGTTGATCTCCTCGGCCAGTTCGTGCCCATAGAGCGGCATGCCCGCTTCGAGCCGCAGCGTATCGCGGGCCGCCAGGCCCACGGCGCCGCCGCCGACGGCCGCGGCCCGCTCCATCAACTGCGACCAGATGACCGTCGCGTCCGCCGCGTCGCAGATGATTTCACAGCCGTCCTCGCCCGTATAGCCGGTGCGGCTGACGAACGAGCGGTAGGCGCCAACGCGCGTCATGGCGCCATGATAGTAGCGCAGCGAAGTCAGTTCCAAGGCGGTGAGCGCGTCGAGCAGTTCGATGGCCCGCGGTCCCTGGGCGGCGATCATGGCGTAGTCGTGCGTCTTGTCGTCGATCTGCACGTCGAAGTTGCCGCGCCGCTGGGCGAGCCACGCGATGATTTTCGTGCGATTGCTGGCGTTCACCACCAATCCGTAACCCGAGAGCTGCCCTTCGGGGAGGTGGATCTGGTACACCAGCACGTCATCGAGCACGCCGCCGGCGTCGTTGCACATGAGCGAGTAGCGCACCTGGCCCGGCGTCATGTCGTCGATCCGGCGGGTCAGCACCGAGTCGAGAAACGCTTTCGCATCGCGGCCGTCGACGATGAGCCGGCCCATGTGCGAAATGTCGAACAGGCCGACCGCGCGGCGCGTGGCATGGTGCTCGTCGACGATCGAGCCGTACTGCACCGGCATCGACCACCCGGCGAAGTCGACCATCCGCGCGCCGTGGGCGACGTGCCAGTCGTGCAGTGGCGTGCGTTTGAGTTCGAGCGTCGAGTCCATGTGAAAATCCCCCTCCCTTGAAGGGAGGGGCTCGGGGAAGGATGGCGCGCCGCCGTGCCGCCCGACGCCGGGGAGGGCTGTCTCAGTTCCTTTGGCCGTATTCTACGGGGATGGTTCACCGTCGCCAGGGGCTCCGTCACCGTCGGCGCTTCTTGCCGCCTTTGCGCGGGCCTTTCTTGTTGCCGCGTTTTGCTGGTCCGTGTTGGGCGGGCGTGCGATGCGGGCGGGCCTCCCCCGACTTGCCGAGCCGGCCGATCAGCCGGAAGTCCAGCTCGCGGCGATCGACGTCGACGCGCACCACCGCGACGCGCACCGGATCGCCCAACCGGTACGAGTTGCCGCTGCGCAGGCCATGCACCACGTGGCCGGCGCGGTCAAAGCGGTAGTAATCGTCGGTCAGGCTGGCGATCGCGATGAAACCCTCGGCCGGCAACTCGGAGCCCGTGACGAACAGGCCGAAACTCTCGACGCCCGTGATCACGGCGTTGAGCTGCATGCCGATCTTGTCCGACAGGTAGGTGAGCAGCTTCACCTTGTTCAATTCGCGCTCCGCCTCGGCGGCCCGCTGCTCGCGGTCGCTGCAGTGGTCGCCGAGCACCAAGAGGGCTTCGAGATGCTGCTCGGGCGTCTTGCTGCTGGTGAGGTGCTCAATGAGCCGGTGGACGGTGAGGTCAGGATACCGGCGGATCGGCGAGGTGAAGTGCGTGTAACAGTCGCTTGCCAGTGCGAAGTGGCCCTCCTCCTCAGGACTGTAGACGGCCCGCTGCATCGAGCGCAGCGCCGCGTAGTTGACCGCATGTTCGCGCGGATCGCCCTTCACGTCGTCCAGCAGCTTCTGCAAGGCGAAGCGATTTTCGAGGCTCTCGGTCTTGAACCCCAGCTCGTTGACGAATGAGGTGAGGGCCTTGAGCTTGCGCGGGTCGGGAGCGCCATGCACTCGGCGGAGGAACAGGATCCCCGCGTCGCGCAGCTTCTCGGCCACCGCCTCGTTGGCGGCGAGCATGAACTCTTCGATGATCTGATGGCTCTCGGTGTTCTCGGCGAGATGGGCTCCGGTGACCTGGCCGTCTTTGTCGAGATCGATCTCGAGCTCCGGCATCGCGAGTTCGAGCGCCCCGCGGCGAAAGCGCCGCTTCCGCAAAATCATCGCGAGCGTGAACATCCGCGCGAGCAGGGCGTCCACGTCCGAGCTCAACTTCAAATGAGTACCTCCGGCTCCCTCCCCCTGGTGGGGAGGGTTGGGGAGGGGGGCGGAGCGGGCGCCC
>CAYSFP010000006.1:0-39679 GCA_964430075.1 uncultured Planctomycetaceae bacterium
GGCGAATGGCTTGATTCCGCAGACGGTGAATGTCGTCGCCGTGGATGATGGGGCGATCGAAGGCATGCATACATCGATCATTACGCATGCGTTGGCGAGTGCCGACAGCCGGTACAACGGGTTTAGCGTTCCGAATGTCGTGGCGGCGATTACGGACAACGATCCGGTTGCCGCGCTGGCGGGGGATTATAACTCGAATGCGGTGGTCGATGCGGGCGACTATGTATTGTGGCGGAAGACGCTGGGTTCGACGACGGCGCTGCAGGCGGATGGAAGTGGGCCAACGGTCGGCGTGCCGAATGGCATCGTCGACGAGGCCGACTATACCTATTGGCGATCGAAATTTGGCAACACAAGTCCGGGCAGCGGGGTAGAGAGCAATCTTGGGGCAGGGGAGTCGCTGGTCATGGCCGACGTTTCTATTGATGAGTTCGCGACCCTGAATAGCGAAGTAATTATCAGTCCGAGGCTGTTTGGTCTTCCGACCGCGCCATCTATCGAAGCAACTGCTTCGCGCGCGGTCTTGCAGACGCCTGTGGTGAGTGCCGCGGCAACGAATGAGGATTTGTTATTGACGGCGCTGCATTTCGATACGGCTCACGATTCGATCGATGACGAATTTGCCATTGCTGGCGATTCGCCAGATGATGCTGTGGCGGCGGTTGATGAGCTTTTTTCGGCGCTCGGGGCTGGCGATCTGTTGGCGGTGGTTTAGCGATTCGCTTCTTCCCACGCTCTGCGTGGGAACATAAGAGTACTGACGCTCTGCGTCATTCTTCAACGCACGTGCCGCAGAGTGGCAGGGTAGTGCGTTCCCACGCGGAGCGTGGGAACGAGGGGTTACGCGGCCGTGGTTCTGGTTGCGCGGATCGTATGGGGTGGAAGGTGCGTTTGTCGCAGTTGTTGGGGTTGTGAGCGAGCTGGTTCGGCACGCGCGGAATATTTCTGTTTTGTTTCAAGTCGGTCGTTTGACTTCGATCGCGGTTGACATAGGTTTTCGGTGTGGAGGCATGACGAACTGACGTCGGCCCCGAGGCAAGTGCTCGCAAGGGCATGAGCCGCACGATACTCGTCTTCCGAACCGTAGGTCAGGCTTCTAGCCTGGCGGAACTCATCTGTTGTCAGGCGTGAAGCCTGGCCTACGTGGGCCGAAGCGGGGTGCCGTGTGCAAGGGCCTGCAAGCGTCATCATCCTCGAAAAAGGCAAACCAGTCGCAAGACTGGGACGCAAAACCAAGGGCCGCGAATTTACGACTTGCGGCAGCCTGGTTGCCGAAGGGATGTTGGCTGTCGTCCCGATCGCTGCTTCGGCAGGCGTTCGGCCCGACCGACCTGGAAGTTTTGAGCCAACGCGAGGTTTGATTTCGCAGACTCCAATGTTTTATCGGTAGGTCGTCGTCGACGGCGCAATGCAGGCCCAGCCGCCTCGTCCTTCGCAAGAGGGCAGGGTGGTTGCCGTCGAAGGGGACCAGTTAACGGGAGCGACTATACAACGGCTCCCGAACCTAATAGGGTTTGGCTCGAATGAGTCGGCCCGAGAATCGGAGGATGCAATGAAGAATCTTGCTCTGAAAGTACAACGTTTCCTCGAATCGGAAGACGGTCCCACCGCGGTTGAATACGCCGTTATGTTGGCGTTGATCGTGATTGTGTGCTTGGCCGCCATTAAGTCGATCGGCACGAACGCCAACACGACGTTCGAAAAAGTTGCGACAGAACTCGGCGGCGGTACCTGAGAACTCTGCCTCGCATCGCTTGAGCCTTTGCTCAACTCATAATGAAACACACATCCCCTCGGTAGCCTCTGGCGGCCGAGGGGTTTTTTTGTAGGCCATTAAGGCTCGCCCGAAGATTGGAGGATGTAATGAAGGGTCTTGCTTCGAAGATGCAGCGATTCATCGTCTCGGAAAACCGTCCGACTGTCGTAGATCTCGTCGTGCTGCTTTCTTTGATCGCGTTTCTGTGGTTGATACTAGCGGCTTCGATCAGCCCAAGACCGAACGCCATGTTCTAGAGCAGGCGCGGCTGCGTTTGATAAATCAATCCGGCAGAACGGGAAAACATACTGACGCGAAAACTTGCCCTTGGCAGCCCTGCGGCTTCCGAGGGCATTTTCATTGGAGAGGCGGGGGCGTGGGGAGCAGAAATGCGAGTTTCTGTCCGCGGAAATGCACCCAGCCTATTTTCCTCCCCAACCCCAGCCCCAGCCCCAATTTCTGACCTAAGCTTTCAATAGAAATGTGCGCCCGTAGAGTGTGGGCGCGCTTTGACCTCTACAACCGTTTCCACTGCCATGCCAGCCCTATCTCACGAGCTATTAGTCACCGCCGTCGAAATGGTGTGCTATTTTTGCACAGCGATTGGTGTGGCATTCACGTTCTTATTCGCTACGCGGGCTTAGGAAAATGCCCGAATGACGAATGCCAGCGGGGCTGCTTCGTCATTCGTCATTTAGAAATTCGACATTCACGCTAGGGTCACCTATGAACGACATTCAACACATCACTCGGGGTTTGCTCGAAAACTGGCCCATCTGGGTCGTCACGCTGACCTTGATCGTCGCGGCGGTCATCGACGGCTTGCAGCTCAAGGTGCCGAACTGGATCACGTTTCCGATGATCATCTCGGGCTGGGGCTATAGTCTTTTGCTGTCGCCTTACGCCGGTTGGGAAGGGCTGATGTATAGCGTGCTGGGGACGGTCGTCGGCTTGGCGTTGTTGCTGCCGGCTTACGCGATCGGCGGCATGGGGGCGGGGGACGTGAAGCTGCTGGCTGGCGTTGGCGCCTGGGTGTGGAGCACCACGACGCTGTACGCGTTCGCAGTTTCGACGATTGTCGGTGCGATCATCGCGATCCTGATGGTGTTGTTCCGCCGCAAGTGGGGCAAGCACCAGGCTCAGTTCTGGATGATCTGCACGGAGATCCTCACGGTCAAAGACCCTGAAACACTAGCGACGATTGCCGCCGAGCGCAAGCCGTCGATGATGCTGCTGCCGTACGGCATTCCAATCGCGATCGGCACGATCGGCTACTTCGCGGTTGCTGGCATGTTGCTGTAGAGCTAGGAGCAGGGAGCCTGAAGGGAAGGCGATTTACGCCGCTGCTTTCGCGAGAACTTGACAATTAAACAGCACTTTGGCCTGGTCGCTTCAGCGACCAGGCCGAGCTTTGCGCGCGGGTGCAAGCATGCGATCCCCTCTGTTGGCATGTGAAGCTGCATCGACCTTGCCGGCGCGCCAATTTGCTTGAATCGGGATTTGTTGATCGTGCCGAAGAAAACGACAAGGTTCCGTTTGCGTAAACGCTAGCGAATAAATCGTAGGTAAGCGTTTTCGGGAGCGGCCGTTTGCGAGTCTGCCGTGGCGGACCTGGCGACCCTTGCCGTGAGCGGAATACTCAGGGAGATACCATGCGACCGAAATCGCTGCTTTTGTTGGCCCTTGCGCTAGGATGCGGCCTGGTGGCCTCGATTGGCATCAGCCAGGTCATGGACCGCAACAACCACGGGCCGTCCCAAATCGAAACCGTCCCGATTTACGTCGCGCTTCATAATATCAATCTGGGCGACCCGATCGACCCGAAGATGCTGTCTTTACAGCCATGGCCCAAGGATAAAGTTCCTCGCGGGTCCATTACCAAGCTGGAAGATTTGCAAGGCCGACGTCCGCGCACGACGATCATCGAAGGCGAGCCGATTCTCGAAGGCAAGCTGCTAGAGAAGGGCCAGATCGCTGATCCGATTCGCTCGATCACCAAGGGGATGCGGCTGTACACGATTAAGGTAGACGCCGAGAAGAGCGCTGCTGGCTTATTGGGGCCGGGCGACCGGGTCGATGTGCAACTCTTTGTCCCCAAGGATCAGAGAACAGGCGTCGAGACGGCTAAGTCGAAAGTCATTCTGCAGAACGTACGCGTTTTCGCTGTCGACCAACTCGTTCAGCGTTCGGCCGAAGGCGGCGAAGAGCGCTCGGTCGCGAAGACCATCTCGTTGCTGCTGAAGCCGGATCAGGCCAATAAGCTGTCGCTGGCCGCTCAAATTGGCCAGATCAGCTTGATTCCGCGTAATCCAGATGATGAAGACTCGACCTTCACCTCGGAAACCACCGTGGACGACCTACTCACTGGCGGCAACGAGATGAACAGCCGAACCAAAGAGCAGGGCGAGACCAAGGAACCGGCCGAGAGCGCCAACACCGGGCTTCCCGTAGTCGCTTCGAAGCCGCCGATTCGGATGGAGATCGTCGAAGCGCAGGGCGTTCGCGAAGTATTGTTCGACGCGGAAACAGGTCGGCCCATTCGTCCCACGACCAACGAAACATTGGGCCCCCTGCCACGCTCCGCCGCGACAAGCGTTGCTCCTGCGGCGGGCGATACTGCTCCGGCTGCTCCGGCTGCGCCTGCCGGAGGCGACTCCGATCAAGCACTCGAAGATTTTCCAGTAGATTTTAATCAACCTCACTAGTTCTCTTCGCTTGTTTTGCGAGCGTCCCGCGGCTCGCAAAGCAAGCCGTTTCAATTCGACCCGACCGCACGGAAGCCAGGGCGCAAGACGCGCCCGATGACGAAGGAAGTACAAGGATGTACGTTAACCACCGCAAGTTGTGGCAGCGCCCGTTGTCGATTTGCACGAGCCTCGTAGCAACCGTGCTGCTCGCGACCGGTTTTGCCGAAGCCCGTGCGCAGGAGCTGCAATCCTCGTCCGTCGTGCGCAAGGTCAGCGAACTGAGCGACAAGCTCGAGCTGACCACGAACACGAGCCGCATTCTTACTCTGGATAAGAATATCCCGCGGGTGCAGGTCAATAATCCGGATCTGCTTGCCGTAACGCCTCTCTCGGCGAATCAGGTGCAGATTTCGGCCAAGAAAGCCGGCGTCACGCAGGTCAACCTCTGGGACAGCGACGGCAAGGTCCACTCGATCGATATCTTGATCTACGGCGATGCCCGCGAGCTCGAAGTCGCCCTGCACACGCAGTTCCCGCATGCCTCGATCAAGGTCTACCGTTACAGCGAAAGCCTCGTGCTGTCTGGTTTCGTCGATCGACCGGATCATGTGAGCCCGATCATGCAGCTCGCGGCCGACTACTCGCCGAAAGTGATCAACAACGTGCAGGTCGGCGGCGTGCAACAGGTGTTGCTAAAGGTGAAGGTGATGGAAATATCACGACCCAGGCTGCGCCAACTCGGTGTCGATTGGGCTTGGTTCGGCGGCGGCAATGGCAGCTTTATTGTGAGCAAACCCGGTGAATTAATCTCTACATTCGCCAGCGGTGCGCGGAATGTCACAACTGCCAGCAACGCCACTGCCAGCTTCGGCGTTATCGGAAATAGCGGTGCATTCTTCGGTGTTTTGGACGCCCTGGAAGAGAATCAGGTCGCGAAGATTCTGGCAGAGCCTGAGATTGTTGCCGTGAGTGGTCGACCGTCCCAATTTCTTGTTGGTGGCGAAACTCCGATTCTCGTCCCGCAGAGCTTGGGCACGAGCAGCATCGAATACAAGTCCTTTGGAACGAAGATCGACTTCTTGCCGATCGTATTGGGTAATGGCAGCATTCGCTTGGAAGTTCGCCCGGAAGTCAGCCAAATCGACAAAAGCAAAGGAATCGTTCTCAATTCGATCGAGGTTCCCGGTTTCACTGTGCGCCGGGTCGATACAGCGGTGGAGATGCAAGCTGGCCAGACTTTTGCCCTGGCCGGCCTGGTGCAAGAATCTTCGAACAACATTAACCGTGGGTTACCCTACCTGAAGGATTTGCCGGTTGTCGGCGTGCCGTTCCGCCGCACGAAGCAAGAAGTCGAAGAGGTCGAACTCCTGATCGTGGTCACGCCCGAATTCGTCGATCCGATTGATGCTTGTGACATGCCCTGTGGCGGACCTGGCTACGCGACCGTTACTCCGACTCGTAAGCAGCTCTATTGTGGGGGCCATGTCGAAGTGCCGCCATATTGCAATCCGACGGCTGGGCTTGGCGCTTGTGGTGAGGATCCGTGTGCTCGTTGCTCAAACGGCGGCGCGGGAGGCTGCGGCTGCAACAATGGCGCTGCCCCGGTTATGAATGGCGCGTTCCCCGAGCAGGGCCTGCCAATGCAGGAAATGATGACGACTCCCATGACGCCGCTACCTGGTGGCATGGGCTACGATGGACCGACAAGCAATATGAATATGGCGCCGACGCCCGCCACTGCCGATCCTGTGCCGAACCGCGGCACGTCGATCAGCGATTCGCCCGCGCTGTCGCCGGCGCCCGCCGATCTCACGCTGCCGAAGCAAACCACGAAGCCAACGGTGCAGTCGAATCCAACCGTGCAACCCCCCTTGCCGCCACAACCGACACCATCGGCCCCCGCGTTGCCTCAACCGGCTCAGCCAGCCCAGACACCAGATCTTCCGCCGGGGGACGACACGTCCTATGTTTTGCCGTTCACGGATAGCTCGGCTTCAGCCAACAACGCCCGCGGCTATACGCCGCTGCGGCAACCGGTCTTCATGCGTAATGCATCCAAGCCGAATAATCCGCAGCCGCAGAACTCCACTACCTCGCGTCAGGGTAGCCTGATCGGGCCCATCGGTTACGAGCAATAACCGTAAGCTAACCTTGCCATAACGGATGGTGAGTACGCGTCCGGCTACCACTTTAGCGTCGGCCGCAAGGCCGAATGAACGCCGATTATTTCGGCAACCCCTCCGGCCTTGCGGTCGGCGCTAACTCACCTAGTCCCTTACCACGATTCGCTCCCCGATGCCAAACGTCCTGCGTATCGCTGTCGTAGACCCCAAGGATTCATCGCGCGACGCGTTGAAATCGATGTTGCTCGGTCTCGATACCGTGTGGCTCGAAGCGGAGTGCTCGCGCTACGAATTCTTTACTGATGTGGTTGGGCAGACCAATCCCGACGTCGGCTTCATCGCCCTCGATAGTAACCCGGACAAAGCGCTGGAGTTGCTCGAATTGCTGGTCAAGTCGGCCCCCAAGTGCGACCTGCTCGTCACGAGCACCTCGGCTGACGGGAACCTGATCCTCCGCTCGATGCGGGCGGGCGCTAAGGAGTTTCTCACGCAGCCGTTGCAGCCCGAAGACCTGGCCGCCGCGCTGCAACGCGTTGCTCGCCAGCGCGCGGGCAGCTCCGGAAGCGCCAGCCCCGGGTGCTCGATCATCGCGCTCACCGGCGCGACTGGCGGCGTCGGCACCACGAGCCTGGCCGTGAATCTCGGCTGCTCGCTCGCCACGAACCCCGAAAACTCTGTTGTCCTGTTAGACCTCGACCTGTGCCTGGGTGACGCCGACGTCTTCCTCGACACGATTCCCGAATACACGATTTCCGACGTTGCCCAGAACATCAGCCGTCTCGACTTGACGCTGCTCAAGCGGTCGCTCACGAAGCACGACACTGGCTTGTACCTGCTGCCGCGCCCCGTGCAACTGGAAGACGCCCGCCACATTACGACCGATGAGTTGACTCGGGTGCTGGGTTTGCTCAAGGCGTCGTTCACGCATGTGATCATCGATACGTCGAAGGGCTTCACCGAGATGGACATGCACGCCTTGGCCGAGGCCGACCAGGTGTTGCTCGTCACACAGCTCGACCTGCCGTGCTTGCGCAACGCCGTGCGGCTGATGATGTCGTTCAAAGAATCTGGCAAGTTCGACGAGCGGGTGAAGATCGTGGTCAACCGCGTCGGCTACGACACCGGCCAGATCAGCCTCAAGAAGGCGCAGGAAACGATCGGGCGGGACATCTTCTGGCAAGTGCCGAACGATTATCGCGTGATGGTCGAGGTGCGGAACAACGGCGTGCCGCTTGTGCAGCAAGCGCCCAAGGCCGCGATTACCCAATCGATCAATCAGCTCGCGGTGGCGCTGAGGGGGAAGAGTGATGCCGAGTCTTCCGAAGTCACGACGAAGAAAAGCGGCTGGCGGAACCTCTGGCCGGCCCGCGCGTAGCTAGGCGTTGGGCAGTAGGACGGACAATCCTGTCCGTCATTCTCTAACAAAACGGGGGCTAGCGCCCCGCCGGCTAATCAAATCAGCCGAAACGCGCTAGCGTCCGGTTCCCCCATTCCGGTTTCGCTAGAGTTCCTTAATACGCTGACGACAGGCTGTCCGTCGGTTTGAAGTAAACCGGACAGGATTGTCCGTCCTACGTTTCTGCCCGGCCCGGCGGACTCAAGTCCGTCCCACTTTTATTCCTACAACCGGCATCATCGGCCAAATAGCTCTGCCGGCCTCCGCCAGTCTTTCCAACGCCCGCCACGGCGCATGGTTGCAAGCTATCTTTTCATGCGAGCTATTCGCGGATTCCCGGCGCCAGCGACCGTTGCCGGAGAGTCCTACCCGATCAACACACCGTTTGTTTCTGGAACTACTTCGATGACGAAGCTTGCCAATTCCCCCGCCGCCTTGTCTCAGAAAGACAAGGAAGCTGAATTCGAGAATATCAAACGTCGCATCCACACCAAGCTCGTCGACAAGCTCGACTTGTCGCGCGTGGGCGAGCTCGAAGGCGATGTGCTCCGCCGAGAAATCCGTCTCGTCGTTGAGCACCTGTGCGACAGCGAAGACACCTTCCTCAACCGCAACGAACGCGATCGCCTGATTGACGAGGTGCTCGACGAAACGTTTGGCCTGGGCCCGCTTGAGATGTTGCTCAAGGAGCCGGCGATCTCCGAAATCATGATCAACGGCCCGAAGAATGTGTACGTCGAACGCAAGGGCTGTTTGGAGAAGACGCAGGTCACGTTCCGCGACGACAAGCACCTGATGCAGATCATTGATCGCATTGTGTCGAAAGTCGGCCGCCGGGTGGACGAAGTCTGCCCGATGTGCGATGCGCGTCTGCCGGACGGCTCCCGCGTGAACGCGATCATTCCGCCGCTGGCGCTCGATGGCCCGTCGGTCACGATTCGCCGCTTCGGCTCGAACCCGCTCAAGCTCGAAGACCTGCTGAACTACAAGAGCATGACGCCGGAAATGGTCATGCTGCTCGAAGGCGCCATGAAGGCGCGGCTGAACATCATCATCTCCGGCGGCACGGGCTCCGGTAAGACGACGCTGCTGAACACGCTCTCCAGCTTTATTTCCAACCACGACCGCATCGTCACGATCGAAGACGCGGCGGAACTTCAGCTTCAGCAGCAGCACATCGTGCGGCTGGAAACGCGGCCGGCGAACATCGAAGGCAAGGGCCGCATCACGGCCACCGACCTGGTGAAGAACTGCCTGCGCATGCGGCCCGACCGGATCATCATCGGCGAATGCCGCGGTCCCGAGACGCTGGACATGCTGCAGGCCATGAATACAGGTCACGAAGGCTCGCTGACCACTTGCCACGCCAACACGCCGCGCGACGCGATCGCCCGCCTGGAAACGATGATCATGATGTCGGGCTTCGAAATGCCCGTGCGGGCGATGCGGCAGCAGATCTCCAGCGCCGTCGACCTGATCGTGCAAGTGAACCGCCTGTCCGGAGGCCCGCGCAAGGTGACCGCGATCACCGAGATCATGGGCATGGAGCAGGACACGATCGTGATGCAGGACATTTTCAAGTACGTGCAGGAAGGCGTCGACGAGAACGGCCGGGCGACGGGGCAATTTATCGCCACCGGCATTCGGCCGACGTTCATCCCGCGGCTCGAGTCGCACGGCGTGCGCCTGCCGGCCAGCGCGTTCCGCGAACGAATCATGTTGAGGGACTGAGGGAAAGTGGCCGGTGACCGGTGATCGGCGGGGATAGCCAGCGGATCGCTGCGGAATTCCACCGCTCACCAGTCGCCGATCAGCGGTCACCAGTCACCGATCACCATTCACCCCCCACACGACCATGACCAGCTTCTTGATTCTCGGAGCCGTCTTCCTCGGCGTGTCGCTGCTGGTGCTGGCGATGGCGATGCTCTTGCGCGACAAGGCCGTCTCGCAGATGGAAGGTCGGCTGAACACGCTGACCGGCAAGAGCGACAAGGCCGATGGGGGCCTGGCCGAGCTTTCGCAACTCGTTGCGGCCCAGCGCGGCGAAAACGGCACGTTTCTCGAGCGATTTCTCTCGCGGTGGTTTAACCTGACGCGGTTGTTCGAGCAGGCCAATGTCGAGATGTCGACGGCCAAGTTCGCGACGATCTGCGTGGTTGTGGGCGTCGGCTCGACGCTGGCGTGCCTCTACGCGGGAATCAACTACGCTCTGGCGCCCCTTGCGGGCGTCACGTTCGGCGCCCTGCCGGTGGCGTGGCTGCTGTTCAAGCGAAAACGCCGGCTCAAGAAATTCGCCGCCCAGTTGCCCGAGGCCTTGGAACTGGTGGCCCGGGCGCTGCGCGCCGGCCACAGCCTCGCGGCTGGATTCCGGCTGGTGGCCTCGGAAATGTCCGATCCCATCGGCAACGAGTTCGCCCGCGTGTTCGAGGAACAGAACCTCGGCATTCCGTTCGAGGAGGCGCTCGACAGCCTGACCGAGCGCGTCCCCAATCTCGACCTGAAGTTCTTTGCAACGGCCGTGGTGCTGCAGCGGCAGACGGGCGGCGATTTGGCGGAAATCCTTGACAAGATCGGCACGCTGGTCCGCGAGCGATTCAAGATCTGGGGCCAGGTTCAGGCGCTCACCGGCGAAGGCCGGTTGTCGGGCATCGTCTTGCTGGCCTTGCCGCCGCTGTTGTTCGTCTGCGTTTACCGCATGAATCCCGACTACCTGATGCTGCTGTTCACCGACGACCTGGGCAAGAAGATGCTGATCGGCGGCGTCCTGTTGCAGTTGTTGGGCGCGTTGGTGATTCGCAAGATCGTGAACATTCGCGTGTGAGCGCGGACGACGTAACCTGTTTTGTAATGCAGCGCGATGTTGAAACAACGAATTTCACGGATGACACGGATGTCGTAATTCCGCCAGCCGCCTTACCTCGCCAGCCTCCCCGCCCCGCGACGAGCAAGCCATGAACGTCATCTTCGCCGCCATCATGTCTCAAACGATGGTCACGCAACTGGCCATTTTCGGCGGCGTGGCCGCGGCCGCCTGGTGGCTCTTGGACATGTTCTCGCGGCGCAAGCCCCGCGCCGTGGAGCGGCTCGACGAGTTTCGCGAGCCCAACTCGCGCAAGGGCGATTTGCTGGGCAATATGAAGAGCTCCAAGGGCGCCATGGCGAAGGTGCTCGAGATGGCGTCGCCCGCGCTGTCCGCGCCGCTCAAGCCAAAAACAGATGCGGACGTCAATAAAGCGCGCGAAAAGCTCAACATGGCCGGCTTTCGCAGCGAGGGGGCGTTGCAGATCTACTGGTCGCTCAAGATGCTGGGGCTCACCGCGGGATTCCTGCTCAGCGGCGGCGTGCTGGCGCTGACTCGGGGCTTTAATCTCGACACGCTCACCTACTCCGGCATCTCCGCGGGATTCATGTTCTTCCTGCCCGAGATTGTGCTCTGGATCATCAAGAAAGGTCGCCAGGACAACATCTTCTTCGGACTGCCCGACGCTCTCGACTTGATGGTCGTGTGCGTCGAGGCGGGACTCGGTCTCGACCAGGCGATGCGCAAGGTCACTGAGGAGATGAAAAAGACCTACCACGTGATTTCGGAGGAGTTCGCGCTGTGCAATCTGCAGTTGCAGATGGGGCGGGCGCGCAACGAAGTTCTGCACGATCTGGGAAGCCGCACCGGCGTCGACGACCTGAAGGCCTTGGCGGCCATTTTGATCCAGGCGGACAAGTTTGGATCGAGCGTCGCCCAGGCGCTGCGCGTCCAAAGCGATTCGATGCGCACCCGGCGCCGTCAGATGGCCGAGGAGAAGGCGGCCAAAACAGCGGTCAAGCTGATCTTCCCGCTCGTGCTGTTCATCTTTCCGGCGATCTTCGTGGTGCTCGTGGGGCCCGCCGCGATCACGATGATCAACGAGCTGTTCCCGTCGATGAGCGGGGGACAGTAGGCCATGCCGCATGCGATGAGCCGCGGCTCGTCCATTGAGCAGCGGGGGTTGCCCCGCGCGGGAGCGCTCGCGGGGCGGCTCAATGTTCGGTGGCGCTCCGCGTGCTGGCGCCTGCAATGCCATCGCTGCCGGCGCCCTCCGCGGCGACTTTGCCTCTTGGGCAAGTCGCTCCGGATACTCCAAAAGTAGCGCAGAGTCGGCGCACGGGCGGTCGATACTTCCGAAGGCGTCGCCGCCGTCGGCCATGTTGTGCCACTGCCGCGGCGTCGTGCACCGGATCCCCGTCAGGACCCTGCCATGATGAAATCTTTCCTGTGGGCCGCCGCGCCGGTCGTCGCGCTGCTTGCAGCGACGACCGCCAATGCTCAGAACTACGCCGGCCATTGCACACAGTGCCAGACGACCTACGGCGGCGGCTACGGCGCCACGATGCACGACTCGTGCCACGACAACTACATCTGGCCGCGCCAATACGTGTGGCCGGCGCGCCGCGGGATCTGCCAGGCGTACGACCGGATGATCGCCAATGGTTGGCGGCGGAACAACTTGCTGGGCAAGTACGACTTTGCGCCCGATGGCGAGGAGTTGAGCGAAGCCGGGCGGTTGCGCCTCGAGTGGATTCTCACGCAGGCGCCGCCGGAACGCCGCATGATCTTCGTCCAACGCGGCGCCGATCCCGCGGTGACGGCAATGCGCGTCGAAGCCGTGCAATCGTTGGCGGCGAATATGAATCCGGCGCAAGGCCCGGTGGAAGTTCAAGAAACCTACATTCAGGATTATGGCCGGCCGGCCGATTACGTCGACGCGGTGTTTACAGGCTTCAGGTCCAACCAACCGGCGCCGGCTCTGCCGGCCAGCAGCGCGCCGGGCGTATCCAATTAAAGTCGCCAAGCGGAACGCGCAATTCCGCAAAGGCAACTGCGGCGCTTGTGGTCGATAGGACGCCGCCACATGCTCCGCGGGGTACGGCCCACGACGCCGGCCCACGTCAGAACATGCCAAGGAGGGCAGCACGGTGCGAAAGAACTGGTTCGCAGCTTGGACGGCTGCCTGTTTTGCCGCGGGGTGTGCGGGTTCCAATGCAACGCCGCCCGGCGGCATGCATGTGGCGAACAACGGCTCCACCGGCGCCTTTGCTCAGGCGCCGGTTGCGAAACCTCCCGCGGCGCAGCCGCCCATCCAACAGGTCTCCTGGACGGACAAGCTGCTCGCCCCCTTTGGCGGCGGGCCGCCCACGGCGGCCGAAGCGCACCGCGAGGCGATGGAGGCGGCACAGGCGGCCGAGGCGCGCCGTCAGCAATTCGATCCGATTGCGCTGAGTAACCATGGCGGTCCGCCCACGCCCGCGCTGTTCATCTCCCTGGCTGACGTCCACGTTCGTAACGGCCAAGTGGTCCAAGCGCGGCAGCTTTATCAAAAGGCCCTGGCCGCCGAACCGCAAAACCTGCAGGCCCTGCTGGGCGCGGCCCGCATGGAAGATCGCGAAGGCAACCTCGACGTGGCCACCATGCTATATCGTCGCGCCGCCGCCGCGTATCCGAACAATCCGACCGTCCTGAATGACTTGGGGCTCTGCCTGGCGCGCCAGGGACAGCTCCAGGAAGCCGAGCGGGCCTTGTTACGGGCGGTGCAACTCGAGCCGGCCAAGGCGCTGTACCGGAACAACATGGCGAAGATCCAGGTCGAGCTGAACCAGCTCGACGCGGCCGTCCAGCATCTTGCCGCCGTTTATCCGCCGCCGGTCGTGAATTACAACATGGGCGTCCTGCTGCATGAACGAGGCCGGTCGGACCAGGCCGAGCCGTATCTTGCAACGGCACTGCAGTTGGACCCACAATTACAGCCGGCCCATGTTCTGTTAGCCGAGATTCGACCGTCGTCACCGCTTTTTGAAACGGCGGGCGTTTCCCCATCGCCGAGGCACGTCGCCGTACCATCGACGCCGACCACGGCCACGACGCCCACGACGAGGCCAAGCAGCGACTCTGTCGACGCGTCAGCGGATTCGCAACCGGCGTTCATCGATACGGGGGCGCCGCCGATGCCCTCGATCATCGAGCCGGTGCTGCTGCCGCCGGTCACCTGAGTTCACTCAGCGGCTTGCGGGCGCGATGAAGACGGGCCGCGTCGGCAGCGGTTCGGGCGACGTCTCCAGCGGCTGCACGATCTCCGGCGTGACCGATGCCGTCGGAATGTTCGTCGTTTCCGCTTCCGCCGTCGGTGTCGGTGTGGCGGCTGGCAGTTGGTCCACGGCGAGTGCATCGTTGCTCGCGGCGTCCGCGGCAGGCTGATCCCAGGCATCTTGAAGCTGGGCGTCGACTGTCGCGGGCATGTCTTGGGACGCCCGCGTCGTTGGCGCCGCGAGTTCATCCAGGACTTCGGGGGCAGATCGTACGATGCGGGCAACGATCGTTGCGACGAGCGCGACCATCAGCACGGCCAAGAAGCCGAGACCTGTGACCGCTTCTCGCCTGGGGATCGCTTCTCGTTCGTCCATGATTTCGTTTTTGAGCGGCCCTCAGGTCGCGTCGTTCCGCTCCGCCACGCGCAGCTTGGCACTGCGCGCGCGCGGATTCCGCGCGACCTCCGCGTCCGTCGCTTGTACGGGTCGTCGCGTAACGCGCTGCAGCCGCGGGTCGTCGCGAAACGCTTGCTTCACGATGCGATCTTCCAGCGAGTGAAAACTGATCACAGCCAATCTGCCGCCGGACCGCAGGCAGTCGGGCAGCTTGGCCAAGGCTGTTTCGAGAACGCCGAGCTCGTCGTTCACGGCAATGCGCAGCGCCTGAAACGTGCGCGTTGCCGGATCGATTCCGTGACCGCGGCTGCGCGGGACGCACGAGCGTACCAAATCGGCAAGCTCCGCCGCAGTCCGAATTGGCGCCTGCTGGCGCCGCTCGACGATGCGACGGGCGATGCGGCGACTGAATCGCTCCTCGCCAAACTTGTAGATCAAGTCGGCGAGTTCCCGCTCGCGTAGCCGCGCCACGAGCTGCCAGGCCGGCTCGCCGTGGTCTGCGCTGAAGCGCAGGTCGAGTTCGCCTACGGATTGAAAACTGAATCCGCGCGCTGGGTCGGCGAGTTGGTCGCTCGACAGCCCGATATCGAGCAGAATGGCGTCGGCCGCGGCGATGCCCCGTTGGCTCAAAACCTGCGGAATCTCCGCGTAGCTGGCTTCGGCAACCTCAATAGGCAATCCCGCGAGCATTGGATGCGCCCGTTCGATCGCCTGCCGGTCGACGTCCACCGCAACCACCCGGCCGGCCGCTCCCACGCGATCGGCGAGCGCTCGCGCGTGGCCGCCGCCGCCGAGCGTGCCGTCGACGACGATCCCTCCCGGTCGCGGATTGAGGTACTCGAGCACCTCGTCGACGAGCACAGGGACGTGGACCGGTTCGTTGCTCATCCGCTAGAGCGTAGCGGAAAGCCGCGTGCGACGCCTCTGCCCAAAGTGCATCCATGCACTTTGGGGGATGAGGTCGCGTGATCGCGCGAGGCGCAGCACGGCTCGCGGCTGATCACCATCCGCTCTTAAGGCATTCCCTGCGTCGAGCGGTTTCCGTTTTCGCCCGAGCGCCGACGCAGACCTGTGGCCGTTGCCTGCGTCGGCGTCGGGCGCCGAATCTGGAGTTCCGGGCGATGCGTCTGAAAGCGGACGTTGGTCCTCCTGCGGTTAACGCGGTTGATCGGGCGGGGCCGCCGAAGGGTGTGCGGGAGTCGGTTCGCACAGCTCGGGCGAGCTCAGAGCCCCGCCGGGCAGGGGCGTCGATAGCGCCTGCTCGGCCAAATGGTCGTAATGCGGGTCACAGCGTGCGATGTATTGGTCCCATCGGGCGGCTGACCACAGTTCCATGTGATCGCGAACTCCGACGATGACAACCTCGCCGTCCAGAGACGCCCACTGCTGCAGTTCCGGCGGGATGCGTAGGCGCCACTGGCCATCGGGCGTCACGCAGGACGCCTGCGAGTAAAACATGCGGCTGTAATCGCGCACTTCGCGAGCCGCCGGCGAGCTGGCCGCCAGCCGCTCGGCCAGGACGGTAAAAGCTGCTTCGGTATAGAGAGCCAAGCACCCATCGAGCCCCGGCGTCAGGTAGAGCCGGGCGCCAGGCGGTATCGGCTCGCGGAGGGGCTTGGGAAGCGGTAGCCGCAGCTTGTCGTCGAGGGCTCGTCGATACGTTCCGGTGAACAGCATGCCGGCCCCATTTTTCCCCACAACCAACCACGAACGCCCAATCTATCGCACAACACGTCCAAGTCAATCGATGTTTTGATCCCGGGGACCGCGTCCGCGGTGCGCAGCCAACGTGTTTCTCGCGACCAGACAACGACTTGCGGCAAATCGCAGGGCGCCAAACTTTTCCGCGGTGAGATTCGTCTCACCACTCGGTGGCGCGCGGCGGTCAGGAGGCGTGTCACGCGCCGGTGACCGCCGCTCGTAACGGGATAGTGGATAAGCTTCGACAGGGCTTATACTTGCGAAGCGGAGTGCTCGCGCACTCGCCTCTTTCGATGGAATTCATCGCCGCTCGACCTGCCATGGAACCTTGGTTCGACTACGAATTGCCTGGCGAGCTGGTGGCCCAGCAGCCGCTGCGAAATCGGGCCGATGCGCGGCTCCTGCTCGTGGATCGACGGCGGGCCTCCATCGACCATGCCCACATTCGCGATCTGCCGGAAATTCTCCGGCGGGCCGACCGCCTCGTCTTGAATGACACCATGGTGGTGCCCGCTCAACTTCGCGGTTTACGGCTTGAAACCGGAGGCCGGTGGCAAGGGCTCTTCCTGGGGGTCGATTCAGCCGGGGAATGGACGCTCGTTTGCAAAACGCGCGGCCATCTGCGCGCCCCGGAGCCGATCGCGCTGCTGGACCGCGATGGCCGCCAGGCGGCGAAGCTCTGGCTGGTCGAACGAATCGACGACGGCCAGTGGCGGGCTCGGCTCGATGAGCCCCAGGACGCGTTGACCCTGCTGGAGCGCATCGGGCGCGTCCCGCTGCCGCCGTACATTCGGGGCGGCAACATGGTCGACGCCGACGTCGAGCGCTACCAGACGGTGTTTGCCCGGCAGCCGGGCGCGGTCGCGGCGCCAACGGCGGGGCTGCATTTCAGTCCGGAACTGATCCAACAGCTCAATCAGCGCGGCGTGGACTTTTCGGCCATCACGCTGCATGTCGGCATGGGGACGTTTCGCCCGATTGCGGTGGACGATCCGGCCGGTCACGCCATGCACGCCGAGCGGGCCGAGATCACGGCGGCAGCGGCGCGCGAGATCATGCAAACGCGAGCGTCGGGCGGACGGATCGTGGCGGTGGGCACGACGGTGGTCCGCACCCTCGAGGCCGTGGCCGCAGGGAATGCCGAGCGGGGCGACGGCGCACTGATCGGTCCCTGGTCGGGCGAGACGCGGCTATTCATTCGGCCGCCTTACGAATTCCGCGCGGTGGATGCGCTGCTCACGAACTTTCATTTCCCGCGGACGACGCTTCTGTTGCTCGTGCAGGCGTTCGGAGGCTCGGCACTGATCCGCCAGGCCTACGAGGAGGCCGTGGCGGAGCAGTACCGTTTCTACAGCTACGGCGACGCGATGCTCATTCAGTAGCAGCGCGTTTCGCCGTCACCAATGTGTGCCGCGTGTCGCCTCCCAGGCCATGCGCTCTAGGCGAGCATGCGAGCCGCCTCGACCGCCAACTCGCCTTCCGCGCGAACTCGCGGGATGGCCACGGTCGAATCGTTACTTAGCGCGAGAACCTTGGAGCAGGACACGAAGCGAAGAGTCGAAGCGGACAAGCTATCAAACTAGGAACCCAGGACGCCGGTGAGCTGCGCCCCCGATTCGTTAAAACTGCCGCCGGCCGCGTTGGCCAGCACATTGATCGAGGCGATGCACGCCCCCACGATGAGAGCGAGCATTACCGCATACTCAACGGCCGTTGGGCCGTCCTCTTGGACCAGGAATCGTCGTATGAAATTTGCCATCGTGGCACCACAAGTCTGACCATCGGAAACAACCATCGGGGCCTATGGAAAAGGTGGGACCGCGAGAAGACGGGGTCCTCATGTTCAAAGCCTAGGTTATTCCGGGAGATTTGGTTGGGGCGCCGGAGTTTTGGGTGGGGAATTGTGAGGTCGGGCAGCCCTTTTGGCGGGGTTGTGTCGAAATGGGGAATGGGGAATGCGGAATGAGGAACAAAAAACGGGCCGCAAGAGCGCTCCTTTGAGGCAGGTGCGCCGATGCGGCCCGTGTGGGTCACGATGCCGGGGCCCCGACCAGGCTTGGTCGGGGCTGGTTGCCGTCAGTTTTAGGCTTGGGGGCTGGTTGGAGGCGGGCTGTTAGGCCTGGAACGAGCTGCCGCAACCGCAGCTTTTCACCGCGTTGGGGTTGTCGAACGTGAAGCCTCGGCGGTCGATGCCTTCGTAGAAGTCGACCGTCGTGCCGTCGAGGTACAGGGCGCTCTTTTTGTCGACGACCACCGGGACGCCGTGGAAT
This sequence comes from uncultured Planctomycetaceae bacterium, assembly GCA_964430075.1. Classification (GTDB taxonomy): domain Bacteria; phylum Planctomycetota; class Planctomycetia; order Pirellulales; family Lacipirellulaceae; genus Lacipirellula. The sequence continues at coordinate 18,387 of CAYSFP010000006.1, forward strand.
TCCAGCTTCGAATCGACCTTCTCGTCGAAGTCCTTGGCAAAGCCCAGCGAGTAGCTGAATCCGCTGCAGCCGCCGCCGGCGACGCCGACGCGGAGGACATGGTCCTGGTACTGCTGGGCTTCCATGATCCGCTTGACTTCCTGGGCGGCTCGTTCGGTGAGGGTGACGGCCATCGAAGTATCCTGAGGTTGGTTTGAAGGAATGGTCGGGAGTTGATCGGTGGTTTGCGCGTCGCGAGCGACGGGGCTATATGGAGCGCGTCGCGGCAACTCTTTGCATTACGACATTATACCACTTTGGTTCGCGGGGGCAGACCCTTCGAGGGAGTGGGATTCAAGAGGGCTTCGGGGGCGGGTTTTTGTCCGTGTGTTGGGAAACGTTTGGGCGGACAATATTCCGGAGTTTTGTCCACAGCTGCTGAGCTTTCAGGCGGAAATTCTAGGATCGCCGTGGGTTGGGGCGGGTCAAAACTCGCCTTGTTTTTGACCGCCGGGATCGAACGTCTGTGGGACAAATTCCCGGGAGCTGCTTGAGGTCTTGCCGCCCCCCAAGGGCGCCAGGTTTGCAATCTGGCGGCCTTGACGCATCTGGGCAGCACCGGGAGGCGTCCCGGGGGCGCCAGCCGATGCAGCGGTGAAAGCGAGATGGGATTCGGATTTCTAGGCAAGCCGCGTGAGGGGCATTTTGTACAGTAACACATTCCGTGGCCGATTTCTAGAGCAGCGCTGCGGAATCGGACGGGCGGTTGGTAAAATCAATTGTCTGCGCTCCAAGTTCGCGTTGGACAGGGCGCCGCGTGGGGACCAGGACGATGACGACCGCCGCGAGGGTGTACGCCATGCTTGGCAACGAGACGCTGTGGGAGGCGGCTGCGCGGGCGCACGAAGTCTTGGCTGGCGCCGGGCTGGCCCATGCGCTCGTGGGCGGCGTGGCAGTCTGCCTGCATGGTTATCAGCGAAATACCGTTGACGTTGATTTGCTGGTGCGTCGCGACGAAGCGCCACGCGCACGAGCGGTGCTGGAAGCCGATGGATGGATGTGGAGCAACGAGCGCGCCGAGTTGCGATCCCCTGGGGGAGTCGTCCTGCGGTTCTTGCTTGCAGCGGACAAAGCCGGCCGCGACGCCGAGGTGCGGTTGCCCGACCCTGGCGATGCGTCGGCGGTGACTCAGCTCGAAGGGCTGCCGGTGGTCACGCTGGCGCGGCTGATTGAGTCCAAGCGCGCGTGCGGGTTGGGCAATTTGCGGCGCACCCACAAGGACTTTGCCGACGTGGTGGAGTTGATTGCCGTGCACGAGCTGGATGGGTCGTTTGCGCAGCATTTGCACAAGAGCGTGCGCCAGACGTATCGGGAATTGGTGCGGCATGCGCGGGGCGGGTGACGCTTCGAGTCTCGGAGAGACTCGGCAACGGTTCAGGAGAATTGTGATGGCGACGCTCGAGCAAGTGACGGCAGAGTTGGCGAAGAAGGGCAAGGCCCAGACGCGCAAGACCTACGCGCGGCACGGCATCCCGGAGCCGATGTTTGGCGTGAGCGTTGCCGACCTGAAGGTGATCGCCAAGGGCATTCGCGGGGATCAGACGCTGGCGTGTGCGCTCTACGACACCGGCAACCACGATGCAATGTACCTGGCGGGCATCGTGGCGGACGGGTCGCAGATGACCAAGCGGCAGTTGCAGGGCTGGGCGAAGGCGGCGCGGAGCGGGATGATCGCCGAGTACGCGGTGCCGGGCGTGGCGGCCGAGAACCCGCATGCGCGCGAGCTGGCGCTCGCCTGGATCGAATCCAAAAGCGAGCTCGTGGCGTGCTGTGGGTGGAATACGTATGTCGGTCTCATGGGAACGCGGCCGGACGAGGAGTTTGATCTCGAGGAGATCGCGACCCTCTTGGAGCGCGTCGCGGCGGGGATTCACGCGGCGCCCAATCGCGTGCGTTACGCGATGAATGGGTTTGTCATCGCCGTCGGAGCGTACGTGAAACCGCTGCTCAAGTTCGCCAAGCGCGCCGCGAAGCAGATCGGAACGGTGGAGGTCGACATGGGCGACACGGCGTGCCAGGTTCCGCTGGCGGCCGACTACATTGTCAAGATCGAAAAGATGGGGCGCGTCGGGAAGAAGCGGAAGAGCGCCAAGTGCTGAAACGAGCATTGGCGTGGGTGTTTTCGGAGCAGGTTGATGCAGATCTATGCGAGCGCTCTGAGACGCGCCACAGCCGCGGCGACCTCTTCGACCGCCAGGTCGACGTCCTGCTGCGTATTGAACCTGCCGAGGCCGAAGCGGAGCGTGCTGCGCGCCCAGTCTTTGCTCAGGCCGAGGGCGAGCAGCACGTGGCTGGGGCCGGGATCGGTGCTGCTGCAGGCGGCGCCGCTGCTGACGGCGATCCGCGGCATGGCGAGCAGCAGCGCTTCGCCGTCGACGTTCGTGAATGCGACGTCGAGATTGCCGGGAAGGCGGGGCGGCGAATGGGGAATGGGGAATGGGGAATGGGGAGGGACGTCTGCTCTGACTGATTCCTGATTCCTGACTCCTGACTCCTGGGCTTCTAATGCCGGTCCGCAAAGTTCGATCGCGTCGATGCGCTCGGCGAGTTGTTGCCAAAGCGAATCTCGCAGGGCTGCAAGCCGGGGCATTTCCGTAGGGAGTTCTTCGACGGCAAGCTCGACGGCGCGGGCGAAGCCGACGATGCCGGGGACGTTGAGCGTGCCGCTGCGGAGGCCGGCCTGCTGGCCGCCGCCGGTGATCTGCGGTTCGAGCCGCACCGTGGGGGCGCCGCGGCGGATGTACAGGGCGCCGACGCCCTTGGGGCCGTAAAGCTTGTGGGCGGTGAAGCTCATCAGGTCGACGCCGAGGGCGCGGACGTCGACGGGGATTTTGCCAACCGCCTGCGTGGCGTCGGTGTGCAGCGTGACGCCGCGTGCGCGGCAGATCGCGGCGATCTCGGCCAGCGGCTGGATGACGCCGATCTCGTTGTTGGCGAGCATCACGGTGACCAGCGCCGTGTCGTCGCGGAGGGCGGCGGCGACGCGCTGTGGGTCGAGCCAGCCGGCGCGGGGGTTGCCGTGCTGCTCGACGCCCAGCAGCGTCGCGTCGTAGCCGCGGCGGCCGAGGCGGGCGAGCGGGTCGAGCACGGCCTTGTGCTCGGTGGCGACGCTGAGGAGGTGATCGCCGCGGCGGCGCGGACGCTCGGCGACGCCGCGGATGGCGAGGTTGTTGCTCTCGGTGGCGCCGCTGGTGAAGACGATCTCGGACGGATCGGCGTTGATCGCGGCGGCGATTATCGCGCGCGACTGCTCGACCACTTCGCGCGCGGCGTCGCCGAAGGCGTGGCCGACGCTGCCGGCGTTGCCGTAGTGCTCCGTGAAATACGGCAGCATCGCGTCGACGACGCGGGGGTCGACGCGCGTGGTGGCGTGGTTGTCGAGGTAGATGGGGGGCAAGGCTGGGAAAGGCTGTAGACCGTAGGCTGTAGGGTTGTGGGCGCGAGCCCCAACGGCATTGGACAGCGATGGGGGGCGCCGCCTGACGAATTCACGTCAGCGCGTCGACTTCCCCTTCCGACCTACAGCCTACAGCCTACAGCCTACAGCCTCTACCTACCCAAACAGCGCCCGCACCACGATCTGCGACCAGGATTCGAACCGGTCGAGGTCGGCGAGGATTTCGCCCACGGGGCGGAAGCCGGCGTCCAGAATGTCGGTTTCGCGATTGCGGACCGCCGGGCGCTCGACGTCGCAGAGGTGGACCACGCCGAGGTGAACCTGGCCCACGGGAGTTTCGTCGTCGTTGATGAGGCCGACGCAGGTTTCGCGGTAAGGCGCGTCGACGATCACCTCCTCGGCCAGCTCGCGGAGCATGCCTTCGCGGTAGACGTCGTGGTGCGTGGCGCCGTCGGCAAGTTCGAGGGCGTCGTGATCGATCGTGGAAATGTGGCCGCCGACGCCGACGCTGCGCTTGGCGTGCAGCCGCTTCTCGCCCTGGCCGCCGCCGCGGGTGTACTGGAACACGTGCACGGCGCCGGCGGCATCGACGTAGCGGAATACCACGTAGGGGATGAGCTGCTTGAAGCTGGGGTCCTGCTCCATCTCGCCGCGGGCGCGGTAGGCGAGGTCGTCGCCTTCGAGCAGCGCGGGCAGATAGCGATCCATGTCCGCCGAAAAACCCTGGAAGTGGCCGAGCTCGTGGAAGCGGCTCGTGGGAACGACCAGAACGCGTTCTGCGGCAACGGCGGGCATGGGAGTCCTTTCACGCGAGGGGCAAGCACGAGGGCGCCCCTCGTGATCGTGACGGGGCGATTCTACCAGGGAGTGCGGCGGCTGCGAACCGGCGCGGGGGAGATTTTGCGGTAGCGCCGGTTGCCAAGCGGCGGTTTCTCATCGTCGCCGGATCTTGTGTCGCTTTTCTGCAACGAGCAGGTTCTGCGATCACGCCGTCCCGCGCAATCGTGCGATCCGTCCACGCGGCTCACCGGTGCGGGAGCTCAAGATTTCGGAGCGACTGGTTTTTGGGCATAAGTTTAAGTACTCCACTCGCGGCATCCGCTTTTCTTGTCTTGGGGTCACTGAAGATGACGAATCCCGTCGCCGTCCTCCGGCAACCGATCAGCGCTCGTCCGATTGTTACCGCGATAACGGCCGCTGCTGCTCTTGCGGTGGCCGTTGGCATCGGCCTGATGACGATCGATCCCTTCGAGCGCGCCGCCGTTGGCAAGAAGGTCGTCGACACGATCACGGCGCTCATGCCCAAGCCGGCGCCGCCGCCTGTGTTCACTGGCGAGGAACTGTACGAACGCGTGGCGCCTTCGGTGGTGACGATCTACGTCAAAGACGAAAACGGAGACCAGATTTACAGCGGCTCGGGGTTCTTTCTCGACGCTTCGTTTCTCGCCAACGAGCACCCACTGGCGACATCCTGGCGAGATCACGCGAAATTCCATCCAGAAGCGATGGTCCGGTCGAAGGGGCCTATGTGCTCACGAATTATCACGTCATTGAGGCCGCCGTTTCCGCCGACGTCGTGCTCAAGAACGGCGCGCGAGGCGAAGTTGGGGACGTGCTTGCCGAAGACGAAGACCTGGATCTCGCGCTGCTCTCTGTGAACTTTGCGACGCCGCAAACCGTGCACGGAATCCCCCTTGCTGCGCGCGATCCGAGCGTGATGACGAGCGTCTACGCGATCGGCAGCCCGGAGGGGCTTCGCGGCACGATGAGCGAAGGACACGTCAGCGCATATCGGACTTTGAAATTCAACGACCATTGGCTTCAAACAACGGCTCCCGTTAGCCATGGCTCGAGCGGCGGCCCGCTGTTGATTGGCGAGGGCGCCGTCGCGGGCGTGATCACGTTGAAGCATGAGATCGGCGAGCGCCTCAACTTTGCCGTCCCGACGTCCGTCGTCCGCGATTTCTTGCTGTTTGCCGGCCGGTCACGCCGCGACGTCGCGCAGGGGGCCAGTATTCGCTGGTGCGAAGAGCAGGCCTTTCGCCAGATCTCCGCTTCGATTCAGGCGCACGGCGAGGCCACGCCAAAACGCATCGCGCTCGAACAGCTCGACACGGCGTGTCAGGCACTTGCCGCCGCGTCTGCGGCCAACGCCGACGAAGCCCTCGCTCACTACCGCGAGACGATCCGCCTGGCAGGCCAGATCGACGGCGCTCTGCCGGACAGTTACGCCTATCTCGGGGCCTACATCGTTGGCAAAGCCTATCTGGGGCTCGCGGCCGGGCAGGCTGTAAACGCCGACACTCCTGCTTTTCCAACACACGACTCGGTTCTGCGGTTTCGCAGCAACGCTAATGCATCCAAGGCGCTTGTCGCCCTGCAGTTCGCAGCCATATTCCAGTCGGACTTTCCGCCCGTCCAGCAGGGTCTCGTCGAGTACCATGCCCGTAGCGGGCACTGGGCGTCGGCGCTGCTGGCGTCGAACGAACTGGTCCAGATGATGCCGCGATCGGCCGCCGCCTTGGCGTGGCGCGCCGCATGTTACGACGCACTTCACGAACCCGCTACCGCTCGCGCCGATTTGGAGGCCGCCGTGGAACTTTCGCCGCTCGACGGCCGGCTGCGCTATCAACTCGGCAATGCGCTATCCGAACTGGGCGAATACGACGACGCGATCGAGGCTTATGAGAGGGCCCTCAACGACGACGATTCAGGCGTGCGCGACGCGCTTCACTTCCGCCTGGGGATCGCCCGCCGCAAGACGGGCCGCGTCGACAAGGCGCTGGCTGCCTTCGCCACGGCCAAGGCGCTTGGCTGGACGGCGGAGGCGTGCGACCGGGAGATGGCTGAGTGCCAACGGCTCGGCGGCGGGTCGGCGATCGAGCCAGAGCAGCTCGATGCGCTGGTGTACGTCACCGCCCACGGCAAGAAGTACCACCGCGAGGGATGCCGGTATCTAGGCAAGAGCGCGATTGCGATGCCTCTGGATGACGCGGCGGAGGAGTATGAGGTGTGCTCGTCGTGTGAGGCGGCAATTCAATAATACAACGCACAATCCGTACGATCTCGTGCAGGGAATTGTGTCGAAGGGGAGAACGATGAAGAGGATTGGATGAACTCGACGATGCGGCAAACCGCGCCATCCTGCCGATGGATTCCGGAGTCTCCCCGCCCAAATCCACGTTTGCTCCGTTTTCAAGTCTACATTTATGTACTGCCACTCGCGGCATCCGCTTTTCTTGGCTTGGGGACCACTGAAAATGCTGAAAATGATGAACCTTGTCCCCATATTCCCGCAATACACGACCACTTGGGCAGAAGGGGCATGCCGTGGAAGAACCCAAAGAAGATAGCGATCGCAAATCAAAGGCGATTCGGCTCGTCGAGTTCCTCTCTCGAATAGCGCAACTTCGCACTAAGTTGGTCCGAGACCTGAGCGACTATACGCGTGTGTTCTGGATCGACGACATTCCCAAAAATAATCGAGCATGCTTCACGCGGGCTTGGGGCGCCGATGACCATGTCGAATCGGATGTCTGGATTGAAGTGCAGAAGTAGCAGCACGAACCAGTGTTGCCGCAAGTTCCGGACCCCTGTGAAGAATGGGTCGACAAGCGGACACTCCGCAGAAGGGACGAATTGCCTGCTCTTCGAACAGAAATCACCAGGCAAGTCGAAAACTCAACGAGAAGCGAAGAGTCGGACCATCCGGAGTTCATTGACTACATCGACCATCTTGAGGACCATCCCGAGGTCCGCGCTGCATGGGATGCGTACGTTGAAGAGCGATGGCTCCCTTGGGCCGAGAAATACAACGACTGGGAGGCCATCCACAAGGTTTACGTTCCGCTGTTTGCCACCTATCAAGAGCAGCTTCGCCTTGGCGAGGAGTATGAACTTGTATTGGGAGTCGGGCTTCTCAATTGGCGATCCCCCAGTGGACACAAGGTTCAACGCCATTTGCTCGTTGCCAATGCTGTTCTTGAATTCGAGCCGTCCCTGGGGAAATTCACCGTTCGCCCGGCGTCGGACGGGGCGGATCTCCGACCAGAACTTGACATGCTCGACATTGAGGAACAGCCGGTTCGTGCCGAAGAGTCTGCGAAGGCGTCACTAGCCAACGGTACGGATCCCTGGGACCATGACTGCGTCGATGGGGTGCTTCAATCGCTGGTGCATTCGATCGACCCGCGAGGCGAGTATATCGATTCGTTTGTTTCCGAGAAGTCAGACGATTGCCATAAGCCTGTTGTTTCATTCGCCCCCGCGCTCATCCTGCGGAAGCGATCGGCTCGCGGCCTCACGGAGGCTCTCAAGCGGATCAAGAATTGCATCAAGGAGGGGGAGGAAATCCCTAGCGAATTCCGGGACCTCGCAGAAATCGCACCGGAAAGTAATGCGGACGAACAGGGCGGGGATTTTGCTGTGATTGCCGCGGAGCAAAGATCCCATCTCGCGATCAGGCATGACAATGTCGAGGTGTTTTTTCCTAAGGCGTCTAATGCCGAACAACGTCGAATCGTCGAAGCTCTGCGCGCATCTAACGGCGTTCTAGTGCAAGGCCCGCCCGGGACCGGCAAGTCTCATACGATTGCCAATCTCATCTGTCATTTGCTCGCCACGGGACAGCGAACGCTAGTCACAGCCAAGACGCCCCGCGCGCTTCAAGTCCTGCAACAGCTCATTCCTGAGGAGTTGCGCCCACTCTGTATTAACCTTCTCGGGAGTGGGTTGGAAGAGAAACAATCGCTGGAAACAAGCGTCGGCGGTATCTTGCGCGAGTGCGATGCGTGGAACCAGCGGCTGTCAGATGAGAAACGTGTTCGCGTCAAAGTCGAACTTCATGAATTGCGAAAGGAGAAGGCCAGGCTTGAACGGCGACTTCGTGATATCAGAGAATCTGAAACTCACTCCCAATCCCTGGGCGATGGAGCCTACTGTGGCACCGCTGCCAGAGTCGCCGAAGCCGTCAACCGCGACCGCAGTACTTATGAGTGGTTCGCCAGTTCGGCGACGTTGGACGAGCCTTGCCCGCTATCAACTGACCAGTTACGGAGAATGCTCACAGGACTACGGCAGTTCACGGTGGAGAAAAGATGGGAATTGTCCGGCAGTTGGCCCAGTGAAGTGCCGTTTGAAAGAGAGTTCGCTCAGCTTGTCGAAGATGAGCGAGAAACAATCAGAGAATCTGAGCGAGAAGCTGTAGCGGCGGACAGTGGATTGGCTGACCAATTGTTTCGGATGGACTGCTCCAGCGTGGAATTGATTCGAAGCTCTTTCACGGCACTCCGAGATGCGCGGCATCGACAAAGGACATCATCCCATTCTTGGATGCAGGATGCAGTTCGTCAAATTGTCGGCGGCAATTCAGCGCCGTGGGGCGAATTATTGCGAGCCACCGACGAAGGCATATCGATCAGTCAGGAAGGAATCGCCCAAGCGGATAACGCCAAGCTGTCAGTCAAGTTCCCCAATGGCAGCGTCCAGTCCATTCTCGACGACATGGACGCCCGGCTTCTGTACGACGATGCGTGCCTATTAAGGAAACACTTGGAAGATGGCGGAGGTCTTGGTTGGTGGGCGTTCCGTCCGACTATTGTCAAAGAACGGCAATACCTGTTTAAGAATGTACAACTCAACGGCCGCGCTTGCGGAACTACAGAACAACTATCCCAACTGATCGAATTGCTGCGCGTTCATCTGGCAGTCGAGAAGTTGTGGCAGTGCTGGGCAGACCATTGTGAGAAGCCTCGTGGGACGTACGCTTCTCAGCTTAGTAAACTTCAATCGCTCCGCATGGCCCTCAAAGACGCCTTGTCCATTGAAGGATTGATCGACGAATGCCGCGAGGCGCTACGACTGAATCTTGATCTACCCCTGCCGAATTGGCTTGACGAAGTGCAAATCGAGCGTTTCCTGGCGTCATGTCGGTTGGCGATCGTCAAGCAATCCCAATTGCGAGCTCAATCAAGTTTCCGCATGATCGAAAACGCGGTTGCACCTACGGCTGCACGAGACGACGCGCACCCAATTGCGGGCCGCCTTCTTCAAGCAATCTGTGGCCGAGATACGCAACAGTTCGCGTGCGCATGCGATGAATTGCGGCAGTTGGACCATGACCGAGATGCGCTGCAGCGATTGGACTGCGAAATCGGAGAACTCAGCGGTCGAATGCCGAGTTTTATCGATCAATTTGTCGCCTCGTGCAACAATCCTGAGTGGGATGATCGCATCCAGATTATTCAGGATGCATGGCGCTGGGACCAGGCGCGATTTTGGACTGAAGAATACATCCGCAAGGAAGACGCTCCAAGCCTCGACAAACGCGTACATCAAATTGACGAAGAGATCAATGCGGCCATTGCCACGCTTGCGTCGCTTCACGCATGGTCTTACTGCTTCTCACGTTTGACGGAGGATCACCGTCGGCACATGGTAGCATGGAAGCAATCCATGCAGAAACTTGGGAAAGGGACAGGAAAGTTCGCCCCCCGTCATCGACGCGAAGCCCAGCAGCAGCTCAACGATTGCCGCGAAGCCGTGCCGGCTTGGGTCATGCCGCTCCATCGGGTATGGGATACGGTGGATCCGGCTCCTGGCATGTTCGACGTGGTCATCGTCGACGAGGCCTCGCAGTGCGGAGTTGAGGCGCTCTCGTTGCTATACCTTGGTAAGAAGATTCTAATTGTCGGCGACGACAAGCAGATTAGCCCTGATGCCGTCGGATTGCCTCAGGACGATGTCCATCATTTAATAGAGGAATTCCTCCACGATTTCAGATTCAAGTCGCTCTTCGACGTTCAAAGCAGTTTGTTCGATCATGGTAAGCTCCGCTACAGCACGCGTTGCATTACGTTGCGAGAGCACTTCCGCTGCATGCCAGAAATTATTCGGTTCAGCAACGACTTGTGCTATTCCGACGCGCCGCTCATACCGCTGCGGCAGTATGGGACCAACCGCCTCCCGCCGATTCAGCACAAGTTTGTCGATTGCGGATATCGTGAGGGAACTGGCAATCGCGTGATCAATCGACCCGAAGCCGAACACGTGGTCGCCAAGATCGCAGAGCTTTGTCGCGATCCCCGATATGCAGATAAAACGATGGGAGTCATTGTTCTCCAAGGCGAAGCTCAAGCGAATTTGATCACCGACCTGCTACTGGAGCAACTTGATATCGGTGAAATACTTCATAGACGCCTCGTATGTGGCAACTCCTACAGCTTCCAAGGCGACGAACGTGACATCATGTTTTTATCCATGGTCGCGGCGCCGAATGCAAAGATCGGCCCGCTCATCAAATCTGCCGATAAACGACGATTCAATGTGGCTGCAAGCCGCGCTCGCGATCAATTGTGGCTTTTTCATTCCGTTCGCCGCGAGGACTTAAGTCCGTTATGCCTTCGTCGGAAGCTGCTTGAGTTCTTTGAAGACGACCAGCCGAAGCAAGTTGCCGGGATCAACGTTGAGGAACTCGAACGCAGAGCGGCGCGCGATAATAGGTCCATCGTCCAGCCCCCGCGGCCGTTCGACAGTTGGTTCGAGGTCGACGTGGCGCTCAAGTTCATCCGCAAAGGATTCAATGTCGTTCCACAGTATGATGTAGCCGGAAAGCGGATCGACCTCGTCATAGAAGGCGGACAAGATCGATTGGCAGTCGAATGCGACGGCGACAGATGGCATGGTGCCGATCAGTACGAGGCCGATATGCAACGGCAACGAATGCTCGAACGTTGCGGTTGGGAGTTCGTTCGAGTTCGGGAAAGTGCTTTCTACTCAAATCAGGATCAGGCTATGGAAAATGCATGGCGACTGCTCCAGGAAAGAGGGATTACGCCAGGACGAACGCCATTTGCAAGAGCCAACGCTGCCGACCAAGCTTGCGCGGATGGCAGCGAAAGCAAGGAGCAGTCAGCTAGCTACGTCGAAAGCCAATGTCAGCTTTCGGAAATGGCAGCTGGAAGCTACGCCGAATGACGAGTCGTTACCGGCCGCAGCAATTGCCTTTGTGAACCGACGGGATTCGGGTAGTAATGGCTCTTGGAGGCGAGCGGGCTGTATGCCGTGCCGACGGAGGAACAATCCATGACGCTGCAACAACTCGAACAACGCCTGCGAGCGTTGGAATGCCAGGTCGCCGACTTGCAGCGCGAGGCGCCGCCCCTGCAGCCATTCCGCGACGAACGGGAAATGTTCGGCCTCTTCGCCAACGACCCCGTCTTTGACGAGATCATCCCGCTGGGCCGCGAATACCGCCAGCGCGCCAATGCCGGGGACGAACCGTGCTGATTCTCGACACCGACCATCTCGCCGAGTATCAGAAAGGCACATCCGCCGAAGCCCAGCGGTTGAAGCAGCGGCTCGATGAGGCGGGTGACGAGGTTCGGGTTTCGCAGGATGTTACGCTTCTGCAGGCGCCCCGGCGGCGTGCGCGTGGATGATCGCCAGCAACTCATCGCGGCCGGCGAGCTTCGCGGGGATCGTGATCGAGCAATCGACGCCGTAGACGATGTGGTCGTTGATCACGCCGCCGCGCGGCAGCACGGACGTGCGGCCGGCGACGGCGACGACGTCGGGCCAGGCGATGCGGCGGACGCCCACGAGCTGATCGGCTTCGAGGCCCTGCGGCCCGACGCGCACGCTGCGGCGCGACGCGCGATAAGCGTAGAGCAGCATGATGGCGCCGAACAGGGCCATCGCGACGCCGAGCCAGGCCAGCGGGCTGCGGTTCTCCGGCGCGTTGGCGGCTGACCAGAAAAAGTAGGCGCCGACGGCCAGGGGCACGACGCCGGCGACGTAGCAGCCCAGGACGGCGCCGCCGCTGAGCTGAAGCTTGAACTCGCGCGGCGGAACGTCGGGCGGCGGGCCGGCCGCGGGCGGGTTCGCGGCGGCGGCCTGGCGCGCGCGGCGGACGAACGCCGGCGTGCGCGTGAAGCCTTGGAGCCAAAGAACGACGGCGGTGAACGCCGTGACGGTCAGCAGCAGGCCGCCGATCGTGGGATCAATCGTGCTAACGGCAACGCCGAAAGCCAACACGGCGACGGCAATCAGGATCTTGCTGCGGGTGGGCATGAGTATCCACTGCAACCTATGAAACCCATTCCGGCCGGCGGCGTGAATTCGAGATAGGGGTTTGCAACTCCTGCCGTCCGAGCGCTGTCGTCAGTTCTTGTCAACGCCCTTCACCTTCCACTCGTCGCTATTGGCCAGCTTGGGGGCGTACATCGCGGAGCTCATCCGGGGAAGGACGGCAATCGTGCCGTTTGCCGAAGTTTACGTGAGACGGGCCGAACCGTCGACCAGCGATTGCCCAAAGATTCGCGTGCCGGTGCGTTTGCGTGCTGTAGAATAGAGTTGGAGGTCCCCATGAACGAACGAATCGCCGTCGATCCCCAGATTCACTTCGGCAAGCCGTGCATCGCGGGGACGCGCATTGCCGTTCAGGATGTCTTGGAACTCGTGCGCGAAGCAGTGCCGTTCGAAACAATTGTTCGCGACTATTATCCTGATCTGACGACGGAGGACGTCCGCGCCTGCGTCCAATACGCGATTGACGTGTTGGCCGCCGAGGATGTGCGGCTGGCGCCGGCGTCATGAAAATCCTCACCGATCAGGACGTCTACGCGGTCACGACGTCGCTTCTCCGGCAGCTTGGGCACGACGTGCTGACGGCTGCCGAGCGCGGGTTGGCAACTTCGGCGGATCAGGCGCTGTTGGATACGGCTCGGGTGGAAGGCCGCCTGCTCGTGACTCGAGATCGCGACTTCGGGGCACTCGTCTTCTCACAACGGCGCGGGGGCGGCGTCATCTTCCTTCGGGCGACGTCGAGCACGCTGGACGCCGTGCATCGCGAGTTGGAACGCGTGCTGGAGACTTACCAGGAGGATGAACTGTTGGAGTCCTTTGTGGTGGTTGAACCGGGTCGCCATCGCCGGCGGAAGATTCAATCAAGCTCCGCTTGAACCGTTTGGTCCGCTACGTTCACCTTCCACTCGTCGCTGTTGGCCTTCAACTCCGGAGCGTACATGGCCGAGACTCTCGTCGGCAGGGCGCTGAACTTGCCGGGGATTTCGGCCCGTAGGCGGTAGGCGACGCTGTGCTGGCCGCGCGCCAGGCGTGCGCAGAACAGGGCGACGCGTTCGTCGCGGTATTCGACGTAGGCGCCCAGGGCGTTGCCGTTGTAGCCGCTGCGGATTTCGACGGGCTCGAAGCCGGCGGGCTTCATGTCCTCGAGGATGATGTACTCGTAGTCGTTCTTGCTGTCGATGACGAGCTCGACCTCGACGAGGTCGCCGCTGACGAGCTCGCCGAGATTTTGGATCGGCGTGCGGTCGTATTTTTCGGTCTGCTGATTGACGACCTGGCCGCGGGCGCCGGGGACGGGGACGTCCCGGCTCGCTTCGTTGGCGGGGGTGAGCTTGAAGTAGCGGCGCTCGACCTTGAGCTCGAGGCCCGCGGCTTTGATGGGGTCTTCGAGCGTGAAGTTCGTGAGATAGCCGTTGAAGTAGATCGGCCCTTCGCCGAGCTTGCGGAGCTCGACGACGTGGTCGCCTGCGGCGAGCTGGTCGCCGGCGAGCACGAGCTTGTTGTCGAACGTGAAGAGATTCTCGGCGGAGATTTCGACGGTCTTCGCGCGCTCGCCGTCGACGAGAATCTCCAGCGACAAGTTCGGCTGGCCCTCGCCGCTGGCCTGCAGGTAGTCGGCGAACGCTTCGACCACGAGCGCCGTGTCGCGGGTGCTGTTCCAGGAGGTGGCGTGCTTGCGGTTGTTGAGCAGGTACTTCACCAGCCACCTCGTTCTTGGGCTCCACGGCCGCGAGCAACTTCAAGTAGTACGCGTGGGCCTCGTACTCGCTGCCGTACCAGTACCACCAGGAGCCGCCAGGCAGGTCGAGCCAGGCGGTTTGGTTTTCGTCGTCCTCGCGGAGGTATTGCGAAATGTTGCGCATCACCATGGCGAGCATGTCGGATTGCGGATTGCTGCCGTCCCCTGTTTCCCGTCCCCCGTCCCCTGACTCCTGACTCCTGACTCCTGATTCCTCGATCTGCAGGGCCAGGCCGAAGGTGGCGAGGCTGTAGACGGCGAGTTTCGTGCGGTCGTTGTAGAGGTAGTCGCGCATGCGGGTCTGGGCGGTCGGAGGCGGGGACGCCGAGTTTGCCGGGGGCGGGGACGCCCCGGCTCGCTGGGCTTCGGCGAGGACGAGGTAGACGAGGGCGTCGAGATTGTCGGCGTTGGATTTGGCGCGTTTGTCCTTGTTGCGCGCCTGAGACGCTTCGCGATCCCAGTTGTCGAGGGCCGCGAGCTCGTCGGCTTGGTACTGCTGGAGCCAGGCGACGCCGCGCTCGATCACGCCGGGGACGATCGCCACGTCGTTAGCGCGGGCGACAATCAGGCCGCGGACGACGGTGGCCGTGGTGTGATCGCTGGAATGTTCGCCCCAGCCGCTGAACCAGCCCCAGCCGCCGTCGGAGAGCTGCATTTCGGTCAGGCGGTTGACGCCGGCCTTCACGATGCTTGCTAGCTCGGCTTCCTCGAACACGGGGTTGCGGTCGAACCGCTGCCACTGTGCGGCGCGCTCGGCGTCGTCGCCACTCGGGGGAGATACTTCCTGGGCATTGAGATTGGTGCGCTTCTCCTGAATGTCCTTCAGGTTGATGCCCATCCGCAACAGCGTGCGCTGGGTGAGCACCGCGGGCAGGAAGCGGTTGAGCGTCTGCTCGGTGCAGCCGTAGGGGTAATCGACCAGGTAGGGCAGGGCGTCGACCATGGCGCCGGCCAGCGTGGGGGAGTAGCGCACTTCGAGCCGCGTTTGCTCGGGGCGGCGATCTTCGGGGACGGTGACAGTGAAACTGCCGCGGTCTTCGTTGGGACGAATCGCGCCGCTGAACGATTCGGTCTTCAACATGCCATGGACGAACACAGGGAAGTTCATCTGCATGGCGTCGGACTCTTCGTCGGTGAGCGCGGACATGCGGATGGCAGCCTGCCCCTCGCGGACGACGTTGACGCGCCAGTCGACGCGGGTTTCGCCGCCCGCGGGGATGGCGACGATTTGTTCGAGGTCGGAGCTTGTCCTTAGTTCACCCCCCTCCCCAGCCCTCCCCGCGGAGGGGGAGGGGGCCGGAGAGTTCGGATTGAGGTCGAGGCGGACGGTGACGCGCTTGGCCTCGTCGAGGTAGTTGTGCACGTTGGCTGAGAGGACGACCTCATCGGTTTCGACGAAGAACCGCGGGGCCTGGAGCCGCACGATGAGATTCTTGCGGGTGATCACTTCGGCCGAGCCTTGGCCCACGCGCGTACCGCGGCCCATGCCCCAGACGTTGACCTTCCACGTGGTGAGGTTCTCGGGCATGTCGAGCTCGACTTCGGCGAGGCCGTCGGCGTCGGTCTCGAGGCTGCCGACCCAGAGGGCGGTGTCGGCGAATTCCTGGCGGACGGTGGGCTCGACGAGGCTGGCCGCGGCGGCGCCGCCCTCCGCTGCCATTTCCGCGGCGGGGGGTGCGGCGGCCATGGGCATGGCGGCGTCAGCAACGTTGAAGTCGAAATTCAAGCCTTCGCGACGGGCGCGTGCGCCGCCGCCGCTCAAGTTGGCGGCTAAGAGTCTAGCGTCCGTCTGATCGGCCACGCTCTCGCCGAACGCGCCGATGTTGCCCATCTCCGGCTGATTCGGCTTCACGACGGGCCATTCGCCGCGCGTGAGATTGGTTTCGTTCTGCGGGTTATGATTCCGCCGCCATTTCCAGAAGAACTCGCGAATGTCGCCGGGGCCGGCGCCGCCGGCGATATAGTCGAGCGCTTTATCGTAAATCGCCACGACGGTCGAGCCGGCGACCGGTTTGCCGTCGACGTCGGTGAGCTTCACTTTCACTTTGGCGTGCTCGCCGGGAAGATATTCCTCGGCTGAGGGTTCGACGGCGACGTTGAACACGCGCTTCGCCGGCGGGACGAAGATCTCGCGCACCGCGGTGTGCAGCTTGCCGCTATGGACGCTGACGGCCTCGACGAAGAAATTGGGCATGTCGCGCTGCGTCACGTCGAGTTCGACCACGGCGCTCTTGCCGGTGAGCCGCACGACCTGCGGCGGCAGGTAGACGCCGTTGGCCGGGCGGACGAACAAGAGCACGGCGGCGCCGATGCGGTTGGCGCTGACCTGCAGGCGCACCTTGTCGCCGGGGGCGTACTGCTGTTTGTCGGGGACGATCTCGACCGAATTGAAGCGGTAGCCCGTCCCGTCGAAGCCCTCGCCGCGAACGGTGAGCAGCAGGCCGCCTTCCATCTTCTTGGGCGTCGCGCCGCCGGCGAGGGGCTCGGGGCCGGCGGGCGTTGCGGAGACGGTCGCGCCTTTGGCGGTCACCTCGTAGGCGACGCGGTACTGGCCCGGCTCGTTGGCCTTGATCTGAAGTTTGGCGCGGCCCTGGGCGTCGGTCGCCACGTTCCAGCGCGCGACCTCGTTCTCCACCGGCTTGCCTTCCTCGTAGCCAATCTTCAGCAGCTTGAGCACGCCGTCGCCGGCGACGGGTTTGCCGTCGAGCGTGCGAGCGGCCATGTCGAGCTCGATCGTATCGCCCGCACGGTAGTAACCGCGATGCGCCCAAACGTAGACGCGGAACGGCTCGCGGGCCACGAGCGCTTGGCCGTCGGCGACGATCGTGCGGCGCGATTGGTCGACCACTTCGGCCTGAATCTGATAGCGATGGTCTTGATCGGGATGAAATTCCTTGGCTGGCGCGGTGTCGATTTCCACGTCGACCGTCCCGTCAGGGCCAATTTGCGTTTCGACCTCGGCAACAACTTCCGGCGGCGTGAGCGCCTGCCAGAACCACCACGGCGCCGGCCGCGCGCAGCCCCACCGCGCCCAGCCGGGATACCACGTGTAATTCTCGCTGAACCAACCGTAGCCCGGGCCGTAGAGCCAGTCCCACGGCCCCGGCGGAAACCACCTGGCGGTATGCGGCGTCCGCAGCACCTTGTACTTGACGCGAGCGTTGACGACCGGGGCGCCAAAATAGTACTTCGCGGTAATTTTCGCCGTGATCTTGTCGCCCAGCTTCACCGGGTCGCTGGGGGCGTCGACCGTCACTTCGTACTCGGGCTTCTTGTATTCCTCGACGCGGAAGCTGCCGCCGCCGTGGTTGACGACGTTCAGCGAGTATTGGCCGAGCGTGGCGCCGGCCGGCAGCGTCCACGTGTCGGCGAGACCGCCGTAAGCGTCGGCAACGAGTTGTTTGGAGTACACTTTCTCGCCGCGCGGATCGTGGATCTCGACCAGGAACGATTGCGCAGCGAAGGACGATGCATCGGGCTGATCGAATTTGGCGTTGGCGACCCAGAATTTGAAATGCACGTCGTGCCCGGGGCGGTAGACCGGGCGATCGGTGAGCGCGAAGACCTTGACCTGCTGGTATTCCTGATCGTAATACCGGCCGGACCAGACGCCGCTGTAGCCGAGGTAGGCGAGCCGGTCGGTCGGGGGAGCGGCGGGCGTCGTCGTGGCGGGGGAACCGGCGGCGGCCGGGGGCGCCGTCGCCGCGGCTCGCTGGGCTGCCGGGAGCGAGGCGATGGCGATCCACTGGTGGCGGTTGTCGCCGGCGTCGGCGAGCTCGACCATGCCGTTGTCGTCGGTGGACTCCGCGAAGTTCTTCGTGTGCACGCGGAACCGGCCATTGCCGAGGTGCTCCTGCCAGTATCCGAAGAACTCGACGTTCATCTTGGGGAGCGGCTTGCCGCTCACGGCGTCAGCCACGTAGTACAGGGCCTTGTCGGCCAGCGGCTTCTTGACGATCGCCGTGTCGGCGATCCACACGACGACGCGGTGCTCGTTGCCGCCTTCCATCTTGGCGGTCACGAGGTACGCGCCGGCTTGTTGGAGCGGAGTCGTGACGGTCGCCAGACGGTCGAAATGCTGCTGGAGAGGATCGAGGTCCAGCGTCCAACGGGCGACCTCGGCGTCGACGTACTTTTCTTGCCCTTCGACGACGAGCCGGTGGCCCAGTTGCTCGATCTGCAACTGCTGCCAATCGAGCTGAGCAGGATTGCTTTTGATGTACTCCTTCACGTCGGCCAGCAACTGCCGCACCTTCACGGGCCTGGCGGTAAATTCGACGCGCTCGCCGTTTCGATAGCGATAGTTCAGCGTGGCGCCGCGGCCCGAGCGTTGCATGACGACCGGCTCAAAGCGACCCCATTTGCCGACGATCTGCTGGTGGCGGCGGACGTACTCGGTCTCGGCCGGGCGAATCGTTTGCAGTTCCTTCCACAGTTCGGCCGCCTTGGGGAACTGGCGCCGGTCCTCGAAGATGCCCGCCAGCGCGGCCGTCGCGCCCACCGATTCGTTGCCGGCCTTGTCTGAATTGCCGGCCACCTGGCGGTACAGCGCGATGGGGTTGTGCTCTTCCGGCAGCGTGAACCGCTTGATGCCGGTCGCCAGCCGGGCGATCGTTTCGTCGTCGCCGAGCGTATGCAGGTCGAACATGCTTTTGGCGACGTCGGCGTCGTCGGTCTGGCGCGCGAACCACCAGCCGTAGTCGGCCATCGTTTGCACGCCGAACTGAGCATGCAGGAAAGCAGCGCGGCGGAGCAGCTCCTCGTGCTTGCGATCGGGCTGCCAGCGCGTTTGCGCGGCGAGCAGCCAACGCCAACGCTCGCCGTCGCTCGCGGCGGCGTCCCAACTGGCGGGTTCGCCGTAAAGAACGGGATCGCCGCTCGCATCGACCGGCGCGCCGCGCGGTCCGCTGCCGCCGTAGCCCCATCCGTCCTCGTAGTCGGGCAATTCGTCCAGATTGGTGAGCGTCTGCAAACGCCAGGCCTCGTAAGCGCCGCCGTACATCACGGCATTCGCGAAGTTGCTGATCAGCGTGCGGGCGTGTTCGGACTTTTGTGCCTCGCCGTCTTGCTCGACGAGGTTGAGCGCTTGACGGAACAACTGCATCGAGCGCACGCGATCCCGCGCCGTCGCATGGACGACCTGCCCCCCGCCGCGATGATCGCCGCGCTCGAACTTGCCGGCGATCATGTAGCCGTAGTGCTGCACGTCGACATATGACTGGGCTGCTTCCATCAGGAGTCGATACGAGTCGGCGTGGCGCTCGACGGCCTCTTCGCGATAGGCGTCGATTTCGTTCAGGCGCCCCAGTTGCTGGTAGCACTGCAACGCGCCGCGATAGTTCTCGACGAGCCTTTCCGGCTCGGCGGTTTCAGCGCGGGCGTCCTCGAGCGTCAGTTGCCGGAACTGCGCGAGCGCCTCCTGGTAATTGCCGTCTTCCATGAGTTTGCGGGCCTGTTGGCTGTCGGCGGCGCCCTGGGCCATGGCCAGTGCGGACAACGCCACGAGCAGGCCGAGGGGGGACAACTTGGCGAGGAACGTCATTGTGCTGCTCGTGCCAGGGAGGAGTCGGAAGTGCGGCCCTTGTCTTCGATTCAGCGATTCACGCCAATGAAAGCCACCGGCTTTGCCGGTGAACCGATCCGCGTCATCCGGCAGTCCACCGGCCGAGCCGGTGGTTTCATGCCGAGAACGCCTCACGGGGCGAACCCGCACGACTGCAGTTTTACGCCAGGGGGAAAAGCCGGGCCAGCCGAAGCGCACCGCGCCGTTGAAGCTGCGACGCAGCGACCGCACGGATTGTTCCGTGAAAAATCGGCGACGACAGCGGTTTGTGCCGGATTTTTGGCAGCGACGCCTCTCCTGCGGACCTCCTGCCCGGGGCCAGAAAGCTAAGTTTTCACGAGGGCCGTTTTCCGGTCGCCTCCGTCACGCGGACCCCGTGACGCCGCTCCTGGTGCGCAACCTCGTTGATTAACTGCTCATGTTTGGCAACTCGCTGTACCAAGTACGAACCGACCGCTCCGCCGTCGACATTGCTTACCGGCTTGTGGACGCCGGGGCGATCGTGGCCTCCGCCGCAGTCGCGATCGACGCGACCGACGCCGGTCACCTTTCCAGCCTGGCGGTCGTGGCGGCGGCCACGCTGCTGGTGCACCAGGCGGCGGTCGAGGTCAGCGGTCTGTACCGCAACTGGCGCGGCTCGCGCGTGTCGTTCGAGCTCTGGTGCGTGCTGCTGAACTGGATCTACACGGCGCCAGCAGTCCTGGGCATCGGTCTGTTGACCCAATACAACGCCGAGTTCGGCTACATGACCAAGGTCGCGTGGCTGACCATGACGCCCATCGTGATGGGCAGCGCCCGCGTCGGGTTGCGAGTCGTCCTGCGTAATCTGCGAAGGCGGGGATTCAACACGCGGAAGTTTGCCATCTGCGGCGTCAACAAGCTCGGCGTGCAGCTTGCACAAAACGTTCAGAACGCGCCGGAGCTGGGGCTTCATTTCGTCGGCTTCTTCGACGATCGACCGGAGCGGCGCACCAAGGAAATGGCCGGCGAAGATCGGCCCCATGCGGGCAACTTGCGGCAACTGGTGCAGTTGGCCAAGACCGGCGGCGTGGACATGGTGTTCATTACCTTCCCCATGCGCGCCGAGCAACGCATCCGCACGTTCCTTACGCAGCTCAGCGATACGACCGCGAGCGTCTACATCGTGCCCGATTTCTTCGTGTTCCAGATGCTGCACGCGCGGTGGAACCAGATCGACGGGCTGCCCGTGGTGAGCGTTTTCGAAACGCCGATCAGCGGCATCGACGGCGTGCTGAAGCGGGGCTTCGATTTGGTCGTCGGCATGCTGGCGCTGGCGCTGGTCGCCCTGCCGATGCTGACCATCGCCATTGCGATCAAGCTCACCTCGTCCGGCCCGATCTTCTTCCGCCAGAAGCGCTACGGTCTCAGCGGCGAGCAGATCGGCGTCTGGAAGTTCCGCAGCATGCGCGTCTGCGAAAACGGCGCCGAGGTGAAGCAGGCCTCGCGCACCG
>CAYSFP010000006.1:39689-42939 GCA_964430075.1 uncultured Planctomycetaceae bacterium
GCTGAAGCGGGGCTTCGACCTGGTCACGTCCACGGCCATCCTGACCGTGCTGGCTCTCCCCATGTTGGCCATCGCGATGGCCGTGAAATGGTCGTCGCCGGGGCCGGCGCTGTTCCGGCAAAAGCGGTACGGCCTCAGCGGCGAAGAGATCCACGTGCTCAAGTTCCGTACCATGCGCGTTCAGGAGGACGGCGCCGAGGTGCGGCAGGCGACCAAGAACGACGACCGCGTGACGCGCGTCGGTCGATTCCTTCGCAAGACGTCGCTGGACGAGTTGCCACAACTGCTTAACGTGCTGGGCGGCAGCATGTCGCTGGTGGGCCCGCGCCCGCACGCGACGGCGCACAACGAGCAGTACCGTTCGCAAATCGACGGCTACATGCTGCGCCACAAGGTGAAGCCAGGCATCACGGGGCTGGCCCAAGTGAACGGCGCCCGCGGCGAGACCGAGACGCTGGAAAAAATGGAGCGCCGAGTCGAATTCGACCACCGGTACATTCGCGAGTGGTCGCTGTGGATGGACCTGCGGATTCTGCTGCAGACGGTGCGAGTCGTGTGGAAGCACGAGAATGCGTATTGAGACTGGGCGGGCGATGGACCAAGAGCGGGCGCACAATACGCGTTCATCCGCGTTCCATTTCTGCTTCGCGGAGCTCGCAGGGCGTGAGCTTCCAAGGTGAATCGCAGTTGCGTGAGCGGGTACCCTCCGCCTCCCCCCTCCCCAGCCTTCCCCACGAGGGGGAGGGGGCCGGAGGATGGTTGTAGGGCGCACGCGCCCGTGGGCGGCAAACTCACTCTGCCGGTTTCAGTCCCAGCTCGCGGCCGACGCCCTTGTTGATGAACTCGAGCGACACGGCTTGGGCCGGGTCGAGTTCGCCCTCGGCGTACATGCCCGCGGCAACCATGGCGGCATAGAAGCCGCGGACGCGCTCCAGGTCGATTGCGCCGATGCCGCGCGTGAGCGAGTCGCCGGAATCCACGAGTCCGCGCTCGCGCATCATCTGACGCGAAAAGGCAATTTGATCGTCCGTCATCGCGGGGTTGGCGCGCTTGATGAGTGAATTCGCCGCGGAAACGTCGTCGCCATCGAGATAGCGATACCAACCCAGAATCGAGGCGTCGACGAACCGCTGCACGAGGTCGGGTTGGGTTTCGATGAGTTCGACACGCGTCTCCAGGAGCGTCGAGTAGCTCGACCAGCCGTAGTCGGCCAGCAGAAACACGCGCGGGAGGCGGCCGAGCGTTTCCTCGACGCGCTTAGGCTCGGCCGTGGCGAAGCCTTGCATCACAGCCGTCTCGTCCACCAGAAACGGAGCGAGGCTGTGATTGTACGGCCGCAGTTTGTCCCGGCGAAAGCCGTGAGCGGCGTTCAGCCAGCGGAAGAAACTCTGCCGGCCGGTGTTTCCCATAAACAGGGGCGCTTGTTTGAGGTCGTCCCATGACGTGTAGCCCGAATCCGGGTGCGCAAGCAAACACTGCGGATCCTTCTGCAGGTAGGCGGCGACGACGCGCGTGGGAATGCGTTGTTTCACCGCGTCGAACGGTTGCAGGAGATTCGTCGCGATCAAAAAGTCGACGCGGCCAAACGCCAACTGGGGGCGATTGTTGATCATCGGCCCGCCCGGCTTGATCGTCACGTCGAGGCCGTATTCGGCGTACGTGCCGTCGGCGAGCGACTGGTAGAACCCGCCGAGCTCGGGCTGGGCGAGCCAGTTGAGGGCCAGCGTCACCTTGTCGGCCGCGGCGGCCGACGAAGAGATCGCAACAGCGACGGCGAACAGCACCTGGCGCATGAGGTCCATGATTCAATCGTTGGGGGTCAGCGCACTTGCGTGCCACCCGCCGAGCAGAGCGCGGCTGAGCACATGCGTGCCAAAATAGGTCGCGACGCCCGTTGCCGACACCAGGGCCAGTGCGGCGAACATCAGCGGCGTGTCGACTTGCAATTGGCTGATCAAGATTGTCGACGCCAGCCCCGGACTGTCTACGGCCGGGCCGATGACGAACTCGGCGACGATCGCGCCCACGAGCGCAAGATTCGCCGAAATCCGCAATCCGGCCAGAAAGTACGGCAGCGCCGTGGGGGCGAGCAGCCAGCGGAGCCGCTGCCAGCGCGAGGCGCCGTAGAGGGCGAACAGGTCGCGATGGCCGGGTTCGGCGCTGTGCAGTCCGGCGACCGTGTTCGACAGCAGGGGAAAGAAGGCGACGATCCATGCGCAGAGGACCTGCGTGAGCCACACTCCCTCCAGCCACAGCACGATGAACGGCGCGACGGCCACCAGCGGCGTGACCTGCAGGATGACGGCGTAGGGAAACAAGCTCGCCTCGACGATACGCGATGACGCGAACAGCCCAGCGAGGGCGATCCCCGCGACGACGGCCGCAGTCAGCGCGGCGAGCATCGTTTTAAGGGTGACCAGCCAGGCGGCGCCGAGCGTCGGCCACTGATCGACGAGCGTGCGGGCGATGCCGCTGGGCGAGGCGAGCAGGTACGGGGGGATTTCTTTCAGGCGGACGGTCGCTTCCCATGCGGCCAGCAGAGCAATCGCCAGGGCGACGGGGGCGAGCCAGCGCAGGGCGCCCTTAAGGGGAGGTCGGCGTTCGTGAGAAGTCGAGCTCAACTCCGCTTCATCCCCCCCTCCCCCGCCCTCCCCGCCGAGGGGAGGGGGCCAGAGGATTGTTGTAAGGCAGGCCGCATGGCGCGTTCGAGCGAGGCGGAGACGCCGTGGCAAAGATCGACATAACGCTGCGTGGTGCGCAAGTCAGGCGAGCGCTCCTCCGGCAGACCGATGGCGATGTCGGCAACGATGCGACCCGGGCGAGCCGACATGACCAGCACGCGCGTCGAGAGGTAGACCGATTCGAACACGCTGTGCGTGATGAACAGCGCCGCCCAGCGTTTGGCGCGCCACAGCGCGAGTAGCTCGTCGTTGAGACGCATTCGCGAGATTTCGTCGAGCGCGGCCAGCGGCTCGTCGAGCAGCAGCAGTTGCGGGTGGGTCACCAGTGCTCGCGCCAGCGACGCCCGCATCCGCATGCCGCCGGAGAGTTGCCGCGGGTAGGCGCGGGCGAAGTCCGTGAGGCCGACCAGCGCGAGCGCTTCGTCGACGCGCGGCCGTGCCTCGGTGCGGGACGCGCCGGCAATCCGCAGGGGCAGATACGCGTTGCGCCACACGGAGGCCCAGGGCAGCAGCGTGGCGTCCTGAAAGACGCAGCCGACAGGCTGTGGGGCCGCCGGCGCCCCACAGCC
>CAYSFP010000006.1:42949-65780 GCA_964430075.1 uncultured Planctomycetaceae bacterium
CCCTCGCGGGGCATCGTCCGCCGCGAGGGCGACGTCAGCCCCGCGATCAGCCGCAACACGGTGCTTTTGCCGCATCCCGACGGGCCGAGCAGACTGACGAATTCCCCCGCGGCCAGCGAGAAATTGACTCCGTCGACGGCCGCGACGCCGCCAGGATACGCCTTCCCAACGTCGATCAATTCCACCAGGGGCGCGGCCATCATGGCTTCAGCTTATCACCAGATCGCCGGCGAGCGTACATGTCGCGGTCGGCCGTTGCGACGACATCGTCGATTGTCCAGGACTCGTGCTCCGGTTTAGCCCAACCAAGGGTCGCCGAAACGGTGAGGGTCAGTTCGCCAACTTTAACTGGTTTACGCGTCGTATCGATGAGCCGGCGCACGACGAGTTCGATGTCGCGGGCCTCCACCGCGTTTTGCACGAGCAAGACAAACTCGTCGCCGCCATAGCGTGCCACCAGGTCGCCGTCGCGGAGGCAACCTGCCCAGCGCGACGCCAGCTCTTGAAGCACCGCGTCACCTACAGCGTGACCGTAAGCGTCGTTGATTGGCTTGAAATGATCCAGGTCAAGGAACAACGCCGCGAAACGGGGGATCGACGGAGCGGCGGCCCGCCGCCACGCCTCGGCACGCTCCTTGATCGCCCTGCGGTCGGGAAGCCCGGTGAGCGAATCGCGCGACTCGTGCGCCTGGTCTTCGTGGCGCGGACGCAGTTCGATAAGCGTCAGCGGCCCGCCGGGGCCATCGATGCGAATGAGCGTGGCAATGAGCGACCGGGCGGTTCCCGACGGGCCCGAGACGTCGATTGTGACCGTGGCTTCGCGTTGAGTTCTCCCCTGCTGCAGATCCGCCAGCGCCGCGCGGATGCCAAAGTCCGAAAGTACGCCTCCCCATCCCTCTTCAGGAGTCACCGGAGGATCATCTTGGTCGGAGCCGGTGGCGGCAACGATTTGGCCATCGGCATCGATGAGCACGAACTGTCGATCACGCGAATCCATCATCTCGACGAGCGATCGTGCACCAGGGCAGTTACCGGATCCGCAGAGGGCCGCGACACACGCCGGGCCCGCCCAATTTGGGGGCGGGGAGCCGCATATCGCATTCGCGGCACAGCCGACGCGACCGAAATAAACGGCCCATTCTCCGCAGTGAACGGGAGAATTAAAAGCCGCCAAAAATTGCTAAATCACTTAGACAGCCGAGTTTACCTCATTATAATCGAGCCTTGCGGCCTAGCCACGAACGGCTCCTCCAGGCTCCTGTGGCTTTTGCGCGCCATGGGCGGCCCCTCCCGCAGCGCTACGCAAGAGACTGTTGCGCAGCACCCCGCCAGACGCAAACCCCGCCGACGGACAAGTCAGACGATGACAGCCAGAGCCAGTTCATGGCTTGATCCCTAAATCATTCCGCATCCGTTCCGCTTGAGCCCACAACCCCCGAGCCAGCCCCGTGGTCAATTGGGAGCCCGTGAAGGTCACGTTTCGACACAGGAGCCGTTTGCCCACGGCCTCGCGTAGGGCAGCCGCACCCCGCAGCGTGAACCGGGGAGGGTGGCGGCCCCATCGCCGCTCGGATCGTGTTTGAGATTTTACAGCGCCTGTTGTTTGTCACCCATGATGAGAATTTCAATCCGCGAACGTGGCAGGCTGCAAGCTCGATTGTGGGCCGGTCGCCGCAAAGCTGAGGCCGACTATTTCCTGTCCGATGCGGATTTTCGCTTCGCGGCCGACTGCGAACGGATGCGCGTCGATCGCAATGGATCGATTCTCGCGCTGCTTCTGGTGCGGTTGCCGCAAGAAAAGTCCGGCATCAAAGAATTGCAGTTTTTGGGTCGGGTGCTCGAGGGCAGACTTCGCGTGACCGATACGCCCGGGCTCCTGGATGATGGCCGCATTGGCGTCTTGCTGCCCGATACGTCGCGGGAAGGCGCTTGGAAGGTCGCGGCCGACATCAGCGAGGTTTACCCCCCGGGTCCCGATCGCCCCGAATGCGACGTCTTGATTTATCCTCCACGGCGCCGCCATCGAGTGCCGGCACAGGGCGCGGAAGTCGACGTGCAGCCGGTGGCGGCGCCGGTCGATGCGGCGGACGACGCGGCGGCTCCCTCCAGCGAAGCATTCTTCGCGCGGACGATGCCTAAGTGGAAGCGGGCGATCGATGTCGTCGGGGCGACGATCGGGCTCATCGGGACGGCGCCAATTCTCGTCGCCGCGATGGCGGCGGTGAAGGCCACTTCACCGGGGCCTGCGCTGTTCGTTCAAGAACGCGAAGGACGCGGCGGTCGGCGGTTTCGCATCTGGAAAGTGCGAACAATGCGCCACGACGCTGAGGAGCTCAAAGCCACGCTGCGGCCCTTGAGCGAGCAGGACGGCCCCGCGTTCAAGATGACCGGCGATCCCCGCGTGACTCGCTTGGGCGGGTTCTTGCGGTGGATGAGCATCGACGAGATTCCGCAGTTCTGGAATGTGCTGCGAGGCGACATGTCGCTCGTCGGGCCGCGCCCGTTGCCGACGGAAGAATCGCTGGCCTGTACGGGATGGCAGCGGCGCCGACTCGACGTGATGCCGGGCATGACCTGCACCTGGCAGGTGCGCGGCCGCGGCCGCGTGCGATTCGAGGATTGGGCGAGGATGGATCTACGGTACGCCGCGCGGCCCAGCGTTTGGAAGGATCTGCGACTCGTGCTGGCCACCTTGCCTTCGCTGTTGTTCCAACGAGGGATGCGCTAGCGCGCAAAAACATCGCGGGCCGGCCTATGCGGTTGGCTCATTCACTTTTCAGCCAGTCTCCGATATGTCTCACCAACTCGGGCATCGGCGTACGTCGCGGCCGCGCCTGCTGATTCTGGCGTATCGGTACGACCGCGCCGAGTCGATGGAGTCTCGCCTGTCGTGGCAGCGGGCGCAATACGCCGCACGAGAATTCGACGTTACCGTGGTGTGTGAACGCGGCGACGACGTGCTGAGAGACGGAGGCGGCGACGATGGGGGCGTGACGACGGTCGAAGTTCCGGCCAACGGCATCGAACGCGCCCTCATGTCGTGGACGCCCACCTATTACGTGGGGTATCGCCTCTGGCAGCGCCGCGTTTACGCGGCGGCCAAACGGCTCCACGGCAAGCGCAAATTCGACCTGGTGCAGCAGGTGAGCTTTTGCGGTTACCGCGAGCCCGGCGACTGCTGGCGTCTGGGCGCCCCATTCGTCTGGGGACCCATTGGCGGAACGCAGGCGTATCCGCTGCGTTTTTGGGGAACGCTGGATCTCCGCGGAGCGCTTCGCGAGCTGACGAGGAACGTCATTAACGCCTGCCAATTGCGTTTCAGCCCACGCGTGCGGCGCGCTATGAGTGCGGCTGTTGAAGTCGTCGCCGCAAATCGCGAGGTGGCGCACGACCTGGAGCGCCATTTTGGTCGTCGGCCCAGCGTGCAACTGGAAACGGGCGTCGGCGCCGTGCGATCGGCTCCGCGCGACCCGCGCGATCCGCGCACGCCGCTGAAAATTCTGTGGGCCGGTCGATTGCAGCCCTGGAAGGGGTTGCCGCTGTTGCTGCGTGCCCTGGCCGACATGCCGGCCGATTGCCCGTTCCAGCTCCGCGTACTGGGGCAGGGCGAGAGTCGGACCCGATGGCAGCGACTCGCGAAGCGGCTTGGCGTCGATCAGCACATCGAATGGGTGGGTTGGCCTGAATACCACGGCCAATTGCCGCACTACGACTGGGCCGACGTGTTCGCGTTTACCAGCCTGCGGGATACGTCGGGCACCGGACTGTTGGAAGCGCTGGCGGCGGGGGCGCCGATCGTCGGCGTCGACCACCAGGGCGCCGCGGACATCATGTCCCAAGACTGTGCGATGGGGATCCCGGTGACCAAGCCCGCGGCGACCATCGCCGGCTTTCGCGATGCCCTGGTGCGCCTGTCGCGAAATGCTGACGAGCTTGCGCGTCTGAGCCAGCACGCCTTGCGCCGCGCCCGCCAATTCACCTGGGATAGGCAATGGGAAGCGTTGCGTCCGATTTACCGACGTGCCGCGTGGACGGCTGCCGCCGCGGACAGTGCACAGCCTGCGGGTGAGACGTTGGGCTTGCCCTCGGCGGGCGATGTCGCGGCGATGATGCTCGCGGGCCGGCCGCTCATAACTCAGTCCACCGAATTTGTTCGCGCCACCCGCGAACCATGAGTGAGGCGCCAGATGAGCCGATCACGTTCTGGGAACAAACGACAGCGCCCCGCCGAGGACGTTGGCGTCGTGGGCATCGTGCTGCGCAACTGGAAAAAGGTGCTCTTCATTCCTCCGGTCTGCCTGTTGACCGGAGCCGCGATCATTCTGTTCTTTCCACGCACCTATCAATCCGAGGCCAAGCTGCTGCTTCGCGTCGGTCGAGAAAGCGTGGGACTCGATCCGACGGTGACGACGGGGCAAACGATCGGTCTGATGCAGAACGGCCGCGACGATGAGATGAAGTCGGCGACCGAACTTTTGACGAGCCGCACCGTGACCTGGCAGGTCGTCGACGAATTGACGCCGGAATATGTCCTCGGCGACGTCGTGCCCGGCATCGCGGCCCGGACCCACCCCGTCGCGCAGGCCGTGAAGGACGCCATTCGTCCGGCGCTGGCGATGCTCAAGAACATCGACCCGGTTTCGAAGCACGAAGAAGCGGTCATTGCCGTCGAGCGCGCCTTGGAGGTCACGGCCGAGCGCGGCTCGACGGTGATTGTGTGCTCCTACGAAGCGGATACGCCGCAGCAGGCGCAGGCCGTGCTTTCCCAAATCATTGCGAAGTACCGAGACGAGCACCTGCGCGTCCATCGCAATCAAGACTCGATGCAGTTTTTCGTCCAGCAGCAAGAGGAACTTCGCCGCCAGCTCGACGAAGCCACCATCAAACTTCGGGATGCGAAGAACCGGTTCGGCCTGGCGTCGGTCGAAGGCCGGCGCAATTCGCTCGAGAGCCAATTTCAATCGATCGAGCTGGCGAGATACCAGACGGCCCAGGAAAAAGCCGCGGCCCAGTCGCGTATCGCCGAATTGCAGAACCTGCTTGCGGAGGTGCCAAAGACCATCATCGCCTCACGGCGCACCGTGCCCAATAGCGGCGCCGACCTGATGCGCGATCAGCTCTACGCGCTTCGCGTGCGCGAGAAAGACCTCCAAGCGCGGTATAGCGCAGACCATCCCGCGTTGGTTGCGGCGTCTCGACAGGCTGAAGAAGCGCAGCGTTTGGTTGATGACGAACAGGCGGAACGCTCTGAAATCACCGACCGAGTCAACGAGGTTCACCAGGCCCTCGCGCTCGAGCTTCGGCAATTGCAGGGCGAACTCGCGGGCCTCGAGTCCCGACTGGCCATGCTGGAGCAGCAGGAGCTGGCCGTGCGCGACGACCTCAAGCAGTTGAATACCGAGCAACTGGAAATCGACCAATTGGCCTTGGAGGAGGAAGTCGCGCGAAACAAGTGGCTCAAGTACACCGACAATCTCGAACAAGCCCGGATCGATAAGCAGCGCGAGGAAAGCCGCATCTCGAACGTCAGCATGGTGCAGGACGCGACGCTGTCCCAGAAGCCGGTCAGCCCGTCGAAGACGCTCGTGGGCCTGGCCTCGTTGCTGCTGGCTGGCGCGGGCACGTTGGCCGCCGTTCTGAGCAGCGAGCGTCGCCGATCACAACGGCAGCGCCAGCAACTGATTGGATGGCGTGAAGCGATTCCGAGTCAGGTCGCCCCCGCCTCGCTTCCGGCGTCCGTCCACGACGATTTTGCAGAGGACGAGGTGCGCGAGAGTCGCACGTTGACCCCCAAATGACTCCATCTCTGCAGCCAAGCGGTGAAATCGGCGTGTCCACGCGACGGGACGAGGAACCTGCGCGGTGGAGCCGGCTCGCCTCGTTCGCCGACCAGGGCGTTGTCAGCCTCGCCAATTTCGCGTGCACCGTGTTGGTGGCGCGAGCGGCCGGCGAAGGCGAGCTTGGTTTGTATGCCCTGGGGTTCCTCGTTTTTATGTTCCAAGTGGCGCTTGCGAAGGCGCTCCTTTGGACGCCTTATACGTCGCTGTTTCCGCGTCTTGCCACGGATCGGCAGAAGGAATTTACCGCGAGCGTGACGTGCTATTTGGCGGTGCTCGTGACGGTCGGGGGCTGCATTGTCGTCGCTGCGGGAGCCGTCTGGCAAACCTTTTCCCCGCAGCGACAGGACTTTGCCCGCCTACTGATCGCCCTTGGGCCAGCGACGACTCTTCTGCTTCTGCGCGAGCACGTGCGGTGCCTTGCGCTGGCGCGACTCGATGTCTATCGACTTCTCGTGCTCGATGCCGCCGTCACGGTGACGCAAGCCCTGCTGCTGGTCGCGCTGCTGGCCATGGGACGATTGACGGCCGTTTCGGCGTATCTGGCGATGGCGGTCGCTTGTGTTTGGTCGCTGGCGTGGATCTGGAGTCGGCGCCGCCAGTTTGCGCCGTCGATCGGCGCTCTGAGAAACGATTGGCGACCATTGTGGGGAATTTCCCGCTGGATTGTTCCAACGGCCGTCATGTCGCAATTAGGAAGCCAAGCGCCGCGCTGGTTGCTGGAAGCGTTGTATGGATTGAGACAGATGGGCCTGTTCATGTCGAGCCAGGTCGTCATTCAAATGGCCAATCCCTTGGTCCTGGGGAATGCCAACTATTTTGGACCGCGCTCGGCGACAATCTTTGCCAGGCAGGGGGCGGCCGGGCTCTGGCAATACACGATCCGTAATACGCTGTTTCTGCTCGCGTTGATTACCGGCATTGCGCTGGCCGCGGGGGTTCTCGGGCCGGCCTTGATCGCTGTTGTGTATGGCGCGAGCTTTCAGGTGGATCGCGCGCTGTTGGTTCCGCTGGCGTTTGGAATGCTCTCGGAGAATCTGCTCCAACCCATTGATTTCGCGATGCTCACGCTCGGTCGTGCGTCGTTGTCGACCGCCGCGGCCGCGTTGAGACTGGCGATCAACCTGATCGTCACGACAAGTCTGGTGTACGCGTGGGGCGCGCCAGGAATCGGGTACGGATTGTTGGCGGCGAATCTCGCGGCGCTGCTTTGGCTGTGGCTGGCGTTCTGGCGAGATGCCGGGCGGATGCACGGCGTGAACTATGACCTGGCGCTTCACGGCGATTTGACTTAAGCGAATGACGCGCACGCAACCAGACCGTCGACTGCGCACGAGGGAGACGTCGCCATGGGCCAGAGCGATCCCGGCGGCGCTGCTCCTTGCCGTCGGCTTTCTCGCGCTGGAGCACAAGACCAAGCATGCCGGGCAAAAATTTCAAGACGTGGATGCACAAACCAGCCTCGATGAAAAGGCGGCCGGCATTCAGTACCAGAGCATCATTCGCAATACTGCGTTGGCGATGATGGGCCTGGGGGGCCTGTGGCTCATCGTCGATCCCCGCCTGCGGTTCTGGTCCCTGCACATGCCGCTTGCCGGCTGCGGCGTGGCCGTCCTGTCGTGGATTTTCATCAGCGCGGCGAATGCCGACGATGCCCCGTACGTAGTTCGCCGACTGGTCGCAACGGCATGCATCCTGTCGCTCGCCATCGGCTACGCAAGGTGGTTGAAGCCGCAAGAGCTGGTACGAGTCGCATTTCTGTCGACCAGCGTCACGATCGCGATTGGAATGGCGCTGGACCTCGCTGCTGGCGCCAGCCCGCTGCAGCCGGACTACCGATTTTCCGGAACCCTGCATCCCAACTCCCAAGGAGTCTATTGCGCGATTCTCTGCCTGGCGGGCATGTGTCTCATGCGCCGGGACTCCACGACAGTCGCCTTCGGGATGGCCGCCGCTTGTGCTTTCGTCCTCCTCCTGGCGACCAAATCGCGCGGCAGCTTGCTGGGAATTGTGCCCGGCGTGCTAGCGATGTGGCTGGTGTCACGTCCCCGAATCGTGCGGGCTGCGGCCGTGGCATGGCTGGCGGCGGCGGTCGCCGTTTGCGTCATCGTCTTCGCGTGCCTGGATCACAGCGGTTGGCGGGCCCTCCAGAATGCCATCTTGTTGGGACGCACCGAAGACGCGAACTCCCTGACCGGACGAATTCCGCTTTGGGAGGAACTGATCGAAGTTTACGTGCCTCGTCGATTCTGGATGGGGTATGGTTTCGGCGGTTTCTGGAATCCCAGCAATGTGGAAGAGTTGTACGAAACGCAGTCGTGGGTCGTGCCGCACGCGCACAATGCGTTTATCGACGTCATGTTGCAACTCGGGGCGATTGGATTGGCATTGGCGGTCGCCACGATTCTGTGTCTCGTCGGGACGGCCATGGCACTTTACGACCGCACCAAGGACTGGGGCTATCAGTTCTTTGTCGGTTTGTTTGCGTTTGCCGCGTTCAATTCCCTGATCGAGTCGGCGTTTATCTTGCCAACGCTCTATCCGACTGCGCTGGCTCTGATGTGCGCTGCTTCGCTTGCGCTGTTTCGAACGGATCTCGCCGATCCCCGACATGCGCGCGACGTGGTTTTGACTGAGAGACGCCGGCAATTCGCGACAAGCTGACGACCGATGCGCGATTCAACGAGGCAAACCATGCAAGACTCCGCCGAAGCAATGGGGCGACACATCCCCCGCGTGTCCGTCCTGATGACGGTCTACAACGGCATGCCCTACGTGCCGGACGCCGTCGAGTCCATTCTCCGGCAGTCCTATTCCGATCTGCAACTGGTGATCGTCGACGACGGGTCGACGGACGCCACGGGGAAGTACCTGAAGTCGATACAGGATGAACGAGTCTCGATTGTAACGAAGGCCAACGGCGGCACAGCCGCGGCCGCCAACGAAGGGCTGCGCCGCTGTATGGGAGACTATGTGGCCCGCATGGATGCGGACGACGTTTCTCTGCCCACGAGAATGGCGGAACAAGTCGCTTTCCTCGATGCACGCCCCGAAATCGGCCTCGTAGGGACTCAAGCGGCGCCGCTGGGCGCCCGCGGGGCGGGCGGCACGCTGGCTCTCCCTTCCACTCATGCGGAAATCTACCAGGCGTTGCTCGATGGGCGCCATGGATTGATGCACTCGACGTTGATGATGCGCACGGCGTTGCTCAAGCAGATTGGCGGCTACTGGTCTCATCGGCTGCCTGACGATTGGGACATGATGTTGCGCATGGGAGAGGTCACGCAGTTGGCAAACATGAACCGGGTCTTGTTTCACTGGCGGGTTCACAACGGCAGTATGAGCGGCACGTCCATGCGGCGGGTGCGGCTGGGCGTCGAGTACGCGTGCGAACTGGCCCGCAGGCGTCGCGACGGCGTGGCGCCGATCGATCCCGCTGCGTTTGAGGAACAATACAATCGCCGTCCCCTGTGGAAGCGACTGGCCTATGCGGTCGAGCTCCACGCGCGATGCAGTTACCGAATCGCGCTCGCGGAAATCCATGGACCTCATCCTGCTGTCGGGTATGCACGCCTTGCGTGGGCTGGTGCATGCCAGCCCCAATTGGCCGTCCAGCGCATCGCGCGGAAATGCCGAGCGCACCTCGCATGACGTCGGTCCGTCCCCCCAAACGCCATTGCGCGTCGTTCGCACCGTGAAGTAAGTGGTTTGTTATGAGCGTTGCCATGATCACCGGGTCCGCGGGCCTGATCGGCTCCGAAGCCGCCCGCCATTTCGCCGAAGCCGGCCTCGACGTCGTCGGCATCGATAACGATA
The DNA here is from genome assembly GCA_964430075.1 of uncultured Planctomycetaceae bacterium. Taxonomy (GTDB): domain Bacteria; phylum Planctomycetota; class Planctomycetia; order Pirellulales; family Lacipirellulaceae; genus Lacipirellula. The sequence goes on from CAYSFP010000006.1 coordinate 52,603, forward strand.
TGCGCCGCCGATTCTTCGGCGACGAGGCCTCGACGTGCTGGAACCGGCAGCGGCTCGAACTCGAGCTGGGCTGCCGCTACGTGCATGAAAGCATCGACATCCGCAATGCATCGGCGTTGGACGCGGTTTTCGCGCGCTACGGCGACGCGATCCAATTGGTGATTCACGCAGCGGCACAACCGTCGCACGACTGGGCCGCGCGCGAGCCAAAGACCGACTTCGCGGTCAACGCGGTCGGCACGCTGAACATGCTCGAGGCAGTTCGCCAGTATGCGCCCGGGGCGGTCTTCATATTCACATCGACGAACAAGGTGTATGGCGACGCGCCCAATCGCCTGCCGCTCGTTGAATGCAGTACGCGGTGGGAGATCGAGGACGATCATCCCTATGTGGGCGGCATCCGCGAGGACATGTCCATCGATCAGTCGATGCACAGCGTGTTCGGCGCGTCCAAGGCGTCGGCGGACCTGCTGGTGCAAGAGTACGGCCGCTATTTCGGCATGCACACCGCGTGCTTCCGCGGCGGATGCCTTACCGGGCCCAGCCACTCCGGCACGCAGCTCCACGGATTTCTGGCCTACCTCATGAAGTGCGCCGTCTCGGGACAGCCCTACACGGTGTTCGGCTACAAGGGCAAGCAGGTCCGCGACAACATCCACAGCTACGATCTGATCCGCGCGTTCGACGCCTTCTTCCGCGCCCCGCGCGCGGGCGCTGTGTACAACATCGGCGGGGGGCGTCACAGCAACTGCTCGATGCTCGAGGCCATCGGGCTCTGCGAGCAAATCGTCGGCCGCGAGATGAAGTGGACCTACGACGACAGAAACCGCGCCGGCGATCACATGTGGTACATCAGCGACCTGGCGAAGTTTCAGTCCGATTATCCCACGTGGCGGCTCGAGTACGACGTGCCGGAAATCCTGCAGGAGATTCACGACGCGAACGTGGAGCGATGGATGGAGGCCGCCATCGCATGATCGATCACGGAAAACACAGCGTGCTGGGCGTCGGCATCGACGCCGTCGATTACGACGCGGCCGTGCAGCGCATCGTGGAGGCGGCCCGCGCGCGGCGGCCGCTCGGCGTTTCGGCGCTGGCCGTGCATGGCGTCATGACCGGGGCGCTGGACCGCACGCATCGTTACCGCCTCAACCAGCTCGATTTGGCGTGCCCCGATGGCCAGCCGGTGCGTTGGGCGCTGCGGCTGCTGCACGGCGTGCAGCTGCCGGACCGCGTCTATGGCCCGCGGTTGATGCTGGAAGTGTGCCGCCGCGCCGCCGCTGGAGGTTTGCCGATCTTCCTGTTCGGCGGAAGCGACGAACTGCTGTCATCGCTCAGCGAGCGGCTGGTGGAGCGGTTTCCCGATCTGAAGATCGCGGGCCGGCGGGCCTCCAAGTTTCGTACGCTCGCGCCGGACGAATGGGAGGAATTGGTCCGTGAGGTCCGCTCCAGCGACGCACGCATCATGTTCGTGGGCCTGGGTTGCCCGCGACAGGAAGTCTTTGCCTTCGAGTTTCGCGAAGCGGCGTCGATGCCGACGCTGGCGGTGGGCGCGGCGTTCAACTTCCACAGCGGCGGACTGTCGCAGGCGCCGGCCGCCATGCAGCGATGGGGACTGGAGTGGCTCTACCGGCTCGCTTGCGAGCCGCGTCGTCTATGGCGCCGGTATGTGCTGCTCAATCCCGTCTACGTTGCGCTGCTCGCCTTGCAGAAGGTAGGGTTACACCGCATTGACCACGGCGGCGACGCGCCGCCCCCCTCGCCTGTCCTCTATGGTTAACGCATTCGCCTGCGCCGCCGCTGGCCACAACCGATGACTTCTCGCCTCATACCGCCGATCCAGCGAACCGCCGTTGCCCCCATCGCGACGACGCGGCAGGGGGTGTCGATTGTCGTGCCGCTGTACAACGAACGGGAATGCGTCGGTCACCTCCTGCCCTCGCTCGCCGAGCTGGAACGAACGCTGGGCGAGCAATACGAGCTCGAGTTCTTACTCGTCGACGACGGCAGCCAGGACGGCACGCCTGACCTACTCGAACGAGCCGTCGGCGCGCGGATAGATTATCGCGTTCTTCGGCATGGAATGAATCGCGGCATCGCGGCGGCGATTCAGACGGGGTTGCGAGCCGCCGCGCACGACGTAGTTGCCTCCATGGATTGCGACGGGTCGTACGACCCAGGCCTGCTCGCGGAACTGATTCCTCGCTTGGTCCCGGGCGTGGACCTGGTCACAGCATCCCCGTACCACGTGCGCGGAGCGGTGGAAAATGTGCCGCTCTGGCGGTTGCGCTTGTCGCGGCTCGCATCCAAATTGTATGGCGTTGCGTGCTGGCACAAACTTTCGTGCTACACCAGTTGCTTTCGCGTCTATCGGCGTAGTGCCATTGCCCCGATCGAGCTGGAAAACCCCGGGTTTGTCGGCGTGGCGGAGCTATTATGCCGCGTGATCCAGCAAGACGGCCGCGTGGTGGAACACCCGGCGCGGCTGCGCTCGCGCGTTGCCGGTCATTCGAAGATGCGCACGGTGCGCGTCAGCCTGACGCATCTGGGACTGATCGCCAAGATTCTCGTTTGCCGCGTATTTCCGCGGACAAGCTGTTCCATGCCGTCGCGGGCGCTCAATGGTCGTTCGGCTGACGAGCATTGCCAGGCCGCTGTACACCACTAGTTTTGACTCCCATTGAAGATGAAAGCGAACGAGTTGCCGTGAGAATCGAATCCGCGACTGCCACGACCCGAATCCAACTCCCGTCCGACCAGGACGCCTCCGGTCGCGACCTGGGCGACGAGGAAATGCTCGCGCTGGCTGCGGCCATCGAGAGCGGAACGCTCACCAGCACCAAGGGGCGGTTCGTCCGGGAGCTCGAAGAGCGATTTACCGAATGGATGGGCGCCGCGCACGCTTACGCCTGCTCGCATGGCACGGCGGCGCTGCACACGGCATTGGCGGCCATCGATCCCGAGCCGGGCGACGAGGTGGTGACGACCGCGATCACCGACATGGGCGCCCTGACGCCAATCATTTATCAGGCCGCCATCCCCGTGTTTGCCGACGTGGATCCGCTCACTTACAACGTGACAGCCGAAACGATCGAGCGGGCCCTCAGCCCGCGAACGAAGGCGATTATTGTGACGCACCTCTTCGGCAATCCCTGTCGCATGGGCGAGATCATGGAGCTAGCCCGGGGGCGTGGGATCCCCGTCATCGAGGACTGCGCCCAGGCGTTTGGCGCCGAAATTGGCGGGCGCAAAGTGGGCGTGTGGGGCGATATTGGTTGCTTCAGCCTGCAGCAGGGAAAGCATATCACCTGCGGTGAAGGCGGGCTGGCGGTAACCAACGACGCCAACCTTGCGAGGCGAATGTTCTTGTTCATCAACAAGGCATGGGGATACGGCGACAAAACGCCGGACCATTACTTCCTCGCAATGAACTACCGGATGAACGAGTTAAGCGGCGCCGTGGCGCTTGCTCAGTTGGAAAAACTGGACGACTTCATCGCTCGCCGCACGCAGATAGCTGCGCGGCTGACCGAAGGCCTGGCGGACCTTCCGGGCATTTCAACGCCCACAGTCGACGCCAATGCGACGCACGCCTATTGGAAGTACTGCCTGCGCGTGGACGGCGCCCTGTTTGAAGGCGGCCTCGACGGGCTGGCCCGCGGCTTGCGCGAGCGCGACATCGTATGCGCTCCCCGCTACATCCAGAAGCCGGCGTTCGAGTGCCAGGTGATTCGCGAGCAGCGCACCTTTGGCGCCAGCCGCTTTCCCTTCACGCTCGCCCGGCCGGAGGCCGTCGATTACCGTTCCGAACGGTTCCCGGGGACTTATGCGGCGCTCGGGTCGGTGCTCGTGTTGCCGCTCAACGAGCGATACGCCGCCGAGCACGTCGATTACGTCGTCGGAGCCATCCGGGACGCTGCGGCGCAGTTGAATCGAGGATAGGCAAAGATGACGCGCAACACTTCATTTCGATTCGGACTCGTTGGCGCCGGGGCCATTGCCCAAACGTATGGCCAGGCGTTTACCAAGTCACAGCGATGCAAACTCGTTGCCGTGGCCGATTGCCGGCCCGCGGCGGCGCGGGCCCTGGCGGACGCGACCGGCGCCGCGGCGTTCGGCGACGCCGAAGCCATGGCCGAAGGCGCCGCCCTGGACGGCGTCATCGTGTGCACGCCGCCGGCGACGCATCGCCCGGTGTGCTGCGATCTGCTCGCACGCGGGCTGCACGTGCTGTGCGAGAAGCCGCTTGCCCTCGACTCCGCATCGGCCCGCGCGATGATCGACGCGGCCGAGGCTCGGGGACTCGTGTTCACGATGGCCTCGAAGTTTCGCTACGTGCCCGACGTTGCTCGGGCTCGTGATTTGATCGCCGCAGGGCTGATCGGCGAGGTCGTGCTGTTCGAGAACGTGTTCACCGGCCGCGTTGACATGACGCGACGCTGGAACTCCGATCCGCGCATCTCCGGCGGCGGCGTGCTGATCGACAACGGAACCCACTCGGTCGACGTCACGCGGTTCTTCCTGGGCGAGCTCGCCGAGATCCAGGCGATGGAGGGGCACCGTATTCAGGATTTGCCGGTCGAGGACACCGCCAAAATGTTCGTCCGTAACGGCGCGGGCGTGCTGGCGAGCATCGATCTGTCGTGGAGCGTGAGCAAAGAAATCCCGTACTTCATCGCAGTCTACGGTTCGCGGGGCGCCATTCTCGTCGGCTGGCGTGAGTCGAAGTACCGCGTCACCGGCGATCAGGATTGGACAATCTTCGGTCACGGCTACGACAAGGTCGAAGCCTTCACGCGGCAATTAGACAACTTCGCCGCGGCGGTCAAACAGGAGGAGCCGTTGGTCGTGACGCCCGACGATGGCCTCGCCTCGGTTCAGGTTATCGAGAGCGCCTACCGTTCCCTGGCTCGCGGCGGTTGGGAGCCGATTCGCTCGAGCGAGCGCCCGCTGACGGCGGCATGAAAGAGTCCCCTTTGCGATGAACGCCGAACCGCGAATTCGAATTCACCCGACAGCGATCGTCGAAGACGGCGTATCGCTCGGCGCCGGCACGTGCGTGTGGGACTCGGTCCACATCCGCCGCGGGGCCCGCCTGGGCGCCGAGTGTATTGTCGGCGAGAAGACCTACATCGCCTATGACGTGCGGATCGGCAACCGCGTAAAACTCAACGCGTTTGTCTCTATCTGCTATGGCGTGACGATCGAGGACGGCGTCATGGTGAGCGCCGGCACGGTGTTCACCAACGACGCATTTCCCCGCGCGACGACGCCCGACTTGCTCACGCTCCGCGATTCGGACCCCGACGACCAGACGCGGCTTACCCGCGTCGCCGAGGGGGCGACCATCGGAGCCAACTGCACGATCGGCAGCGATCTGCGCATCGGCCGCTTCGCAATGGTGGGGATGGGCAGCGTGGTGACGCGCGACGTGCCTGACTTTCATCTAGTCGTCGGCAACCCGGCGCGTTCAATCGGCGCCGTCTGCCGGTGCGGTGGTCCCGTCGCGCGGTGGGCGGCGGGCGAGCCAATCGATCAACAGACGGCATGCTTGAAGTGCGGACGACGCTACGAGGTGCGCGGCGGCGCGGTCGCGGAGGCGCTTTCAACGATGGAGTCGGCCCGGGCGCCGTCCGAGGCGGCGACGAAATGACCCCAACTCCACCGCTGCCGTGCAAGCACTGGGGCGTCGTCGGCGGCGGCATGCTCGGCCTGACCGTTGCGCATCGCCTGGCACAGGCCGGGCAGCGCGTCACGATCTACGAGCGGGCCGACGAAATTGGCGGTCTTGCCGGCGCCTGGCAGCTTGGCGAAGTGACGTGGGACAAGCATTATCACGTCACGCTCTTGTCCGATGGACATCTGCGCGGGCTCCTTGATGAGCTCGGCCTGGGCGACGACATGCAATGGGTCGAAACGCGCACCGGCTTTTACACCGATGGCCGGCTGCACTCGATGTCCAACACGCTTGAGTTCCTGCGCTTTCCGCCGTTGCGGCTCGTCGACAAGCTACGGCTTGGCCTGACCATCTTTGCCGCGTCGCGGCTCAAAAACTGGCGGCCGCTCGAACGAATGCTCGTCGGCGACTGGCTGCGCCGCTGGTCCGGCGCCCGCACATTTCGCAAGATCTGGGAGCCGCTGCTGTTGGCTAAGCTTGGCGACTGCTATCGCCGCACCTCCGCAGCGTTCATTTGGGCGACGATCCAGCGGATGTACGCCGCGCGACGTTCGGGCCTCAAAAAGGAGATGTTCGGCTACGTGCATGGCGGCTACGGCCGTGTGCTTGCGCGGTTTGCCGACGTGCTTCGCCGCGAAGGCGTCGAGTTGCGCACCGGCGCCGTCGTGAGACGCGTCTCGACGGGGGACGCTGGCGTTCACGTCGAAACTCAAGCGGGCGTCGACGAACTCGACCGCGTCGTGATGACCTGCGCGTCGCCAGTGATCGCCAGGTTGTGTCCCGAACTTGGCGCCTGCGAGCGCGCGCGGCATGAGGGGATCGAGTATCTCGGCATTGTCTGTGCCTCGGCATTGCTCGACCAGCCGTTGGCCGACTTCTACGTGACCAACATCACCGACGGCGGCGCTCCGTTCACGGCGGTGATCGAGATGACGGCGCTTGTCGATCGCAACGAGCTGGGCGGCCATTCACTGGCGTACTTGCCGCGTTACGCGGCCGCGGACGACGATGTTTGGAGCCGTTCCGACGCCGAGATCGAGGAGCAGTTTCTGACGGGCCTGGAGCGAATGTATCCGTTGTTCCGCCGTAGCGATGTGCGCGCATTCCGCGTATCGCGCGAAAGGTACGTGATGGCCCTGCCGACGCTCGGCTATTCCGACCGTCTGCCGCCGATGACGACCGAGGCGCTGCACGTGTTCGCCGTCAACTCGGCGCACATCGTCAAAGGGACGCTCAACGTGAATGAAGTCGTAGAACTGGCTAACGACGCCGTCGCGGGCGTGCTGCTGCCCTCACTCGCCAAGAACGCCGCCATTGCGGCGCGTCACACTCTCAACGACGAAGCCGATGTCGAAGCCGCTGGCGAGCTTGTCGCTCGATCTTGACAATAAGTGGTCTTACCTGAAGACCCACGGGGACGAGGGCTGGGAGAGCTTTCCCAGCTATCTCGACGTGGTCGTGCCGCGCGCGCTCGACATGCTGGCGGCGCGGAATCTCAAGATCACGTTCTTCGTCGTCGGCCAGGACGCGGCGCTGGAGTGGAACCATGCCGCGCTGCAGGCCATTGCAGACGCCGGCCACGAGATTGGCAACCATTCGTACCATCACGAGCCATGGCTGCATCTGTACTCGCCCGACGAGTTGGCCGAAGAACTGACGCGCGCCGAGTCGGCCATCGAAGCGGCCACCGGCGATAAGCCGCGCGGCTTTCGCGGCCCGGGCTACAGCTTCTCGCCGGAGTTGCTCGCCGAGTTGGCGCGCCGCGGCTACGAATACGATGCGTCGACGTTCCCATCGTTCTTGGGCCCGCTCGCGCGGATGTACTACTTTCTCACGAGCAATCTGTCACGTGCTGAGCGCCAAGATCGCAAGCAGCTTTTCGGCAAGTTTGCTGAAGGATTCCGCCCGCTACGGCCCTATGTTTGGCCCGGGTTGGAACGGCCTCTGCTGGAGATTCCGGTTACCACGATGCCGGTGTTCAAGCTGCCGATTCATGTGAGCTATCTGCTGTATCTTGGCCAGTTCTCGCGCGGGCTCGCGTCGGCGTATTTCCGCGCATCGCTCGGATTGTGCCGACTGGTGCAGGTCGAGCCGTCGATCCTGCTGCATCCGCTCGATTTCCTCGGCGCGGACGATGATCAGGACTTGTCGTTTTTCCCCGCAATGAAGCGGCGCTCGGCGGATAAGTTGGCGCAGGTCGCGCGAATCCTCGATCGCCTTGCGCTGGATTTCCGCATCGTCCCGATGTGCGAGCACGCCGCGGTGGTTGCCCAACGGCGACGAGCCACGTCGGCGCCTGGCGCGATGGCCGCAGCAGCGCCGGCAGGCGGAGGCTGACGCGATGACTTGGCGGCAGTTGCTCCACCGGTATGTGCCCGCGAATTTCCAGGATCCCGTGGGGCTTGCGCGACGGCTCATTCGCTCGGGCGACCCCGCGGCGCTGTTCGCGATGGCGACAGCCGCCGGCGGCGTCGGTCTGGCGCCGTTCGACATGGCGCTCGCCCCGCTGGAGCAACGCTTTGTGCGCCGTGCACGCGCTGCACAGTTCCCGCTGCTGTTTATTTGCGGCGCCCCTCGTTCGGGGACGACGCTGGTTCATCAAACGCTCGTCAATCACCTGCCGGTGGCCTATTTTTCCAACCTGACGTCCCTCTTTCCGCGCGCGCCGCTTACCGCCCACATGTTGCTGAAGCGGTTCATCGCCCCTCCGGCGCCAACTTATGCCAGCTATTACGGCCGCACCCACGGCTTGGGCGGCGCCAACGACGCGCTGTATTTGTGGGACCGCTGGCTCGGCGCCGACCGCACGTCGCCGCCGAAGCTGCTTACCGGGTCGCAACGTCACGCCATGCGAGCCTTCTTCGCAGCGAGCGACGCCGCGTTTGGCCGTCCGCTCGTCAATAAAAACAACAGCTTGAACCTGTCGGCGCATCTGGTCGCGGAGTGTCTGCCGCACGCACGCTTCATTTGCATGACGCGCCAGCCGCGCCCGTTGGCCCGTTCGCTGTACCGAGCGAGATGCGACATTCATGGCGACCCCTTGTCGACCTACGGCGCTGCCCCCTCGGACCCGTCCGCGGCGGCCGATCCTGCCCGTTCCGTCTGCGAACAGGTCGCTTATTACGATGAAATGAATCGCTCACAGTGCGACCGCCTGGGACCAGAGCGGTTCTGGCTCGTTTCCTACGAGCAGTTCTGCCGCAATCCGGCGGCGCTCGTGCGGCGGGTCGCGGCAGACGTCTTGGGCGATGAGCAATTGGTCTCGGGCGCGGTTCCCACGTCGTTTGTCGCGTCCTCGGCCAGCCACGTTACGCCGGAGATTGCGGCTCGTATCGACCGCGCGTTCGACGCCATGGAGCGCGGCGCCGAAGAATCGGCCCCGCGTTTAATCGCGATCGCCTAACGCGACGTTCCTGCGAACAGCCGGAAGCCAGCGAACGAGGCGACTTGCTTCAACTCGAATGTGCTCTCCAAAGCGGCGAGCTGCGCTCCTTGCGGATCGCCGTGGAACTCTCGGGCGTAGGCGAGCCAGAACGGTTGCCCCGGCGGGACCGACTGCCGTACAAGGCCGATGGCGCGTCGATCCGCCTGCTCTTCGCTGCCTGCATCGGGAAGTGCCATGGGACCGCGGTCGCCGCGCAGGTACGCCGCCAACGGCAAATGCATATAGCCGCTGAGCACGAACGTCGGCCTCTGCGGATCGTGCTCGGCAATGTACTCCGCCACGGCGCGGGCATCCTCCACGCGATGATTCTCATCATAGAGGCGGAACGTCAGCGCCGCCGCGAAGCACGCCAGCATGACGACGACGGCGATGGCCGAGAGCCAGCGCGGGCGGCCGTTGGCAACGCCGACCGCAAGAATCGCAAGGAGCGGCGCGGCCGCCCACACAGCATGGCGGACGTTGTAGCCAAAGTCGGCCAACTCGCTCACGACGCCGATGATCGTCGCCGGCGCCAGGCAAAAGACGGCGAGGCATGCCAGTTGTCGTCGCCGTAAAGGCGCCGCGGCAGGGGCCAACGCCTGCCAGGCGAGAATCGCCGTCGATGCTCCCAGCGCCGCCAGCCACGGCGCCGCTCGAATCACGGCCTCGCGTCCCGTCATCGTGTGCAGCTCGCGCAGCGACGGCCCCAACGCGTAGCCCGACAAGTAAGAGAAGTATGTGTAACCCAGCGCCGCGGGCGAAAACTCGCTCGTGCGCGCATACCCCCAGGGCTGATCGAGATCATTTTTGAGAAACCACAGCGACGGCAGGGCGCCCGCGACAATGATTCCGAATGTGAGAAGTCCGCGCGCGGCCGATCGTCGCCAGCGCACGCCAGCGACAAACGTCAAGCCCGCCAGCGCGGTCAGCAGTCCAAAGTAGTAGTGCACATAACTTCCGGCGATGCACGCCACGGCAAATCCCGCCCAATGTCGCGGTGCGTCGTCCTTCATCGCAGCGGCAAACTGCCACAGCGCCGCGGCGGCAACCAACAGGTACAGCGCATACGCCCGCGTCTCCAGGCTGTACCAAACCATGAACGGTGCAACGGCCGCGAGCCCCGCAGCCCAGAGCCCCGCGGTCGGTCCGCCGATCTCGCGCGCCAGAGCGCCCACGGCCAGCACGGTCAGCACGCCGCAGAGCACGGAGAAGCCGCGGCCGGCCTCGTCCGCTGGAAACACGTCGAGCCAAACGCTCAGCAAGAGATGATACAGCGGCGGAAATCGATCTTCCGACGCGCCGAGCGCCGCGATGCCGCTCCGCGCGATCTCGAGGTCTCTCGCCTCGTCCATCGAGAGGGATTGGGCGTTAAGCTGTGCCAATCGAAGGACGGCCGCAAGGAGCAGGATCAGCGCCAATGCGACGCGAGACCTGCTCGACGGCGCCTTGGATCCGGTGGACGGTGCGACTTCACTTGCAGACGACGCGTCCATCATGGGCCAAGAATCTCTTGCAGCCGAGGCGTCTGGCGGACGATCGCTGATCCATCCTCGGTTCGATGCTGAAACAGCGCCGCGGTTTCGTGTTCAACGCACCACTCGTAGCCCTCGTCCCTTCCCATGACAAATAGAGCGGTTGCGAGTCCGTCGGCCTCAAAACAAATCGGCGCGACCACGGTCACGCTCGCGCCGCGGTAGGGCAGGGGGCGCGCCGTGCGCGGGTCGAGAATATGCGTCAGCTTCTCGTCCCCGACCGTGTGGAAGTTCTGGAAGTCGCCGGAGGTGGCCAGCGCCAGATCGGCCAGCGGCAGCGTCGCTGCGATGGAGCCCTCGGCCGACGGCAAGCTCTGCACCCCGATGCGCCACGGCGTCCCGTCGACCCGCACGCCGACGGCCCGCACCTCGCCGCCCAGTTCGACCATCGCGTTTTCGATGTTCATGTCGGCGAGAAGCGCCACGATCAGGTCCACGGCGTAACCCGGCGCAATCGACGACAGATCGACTTCCAGACCGTCAACGTCCTTCATCAGCGCCGGCGGCTCCTCGCGGACGTGTAGGTGCACGGCGCCGACGCGCGTCCGCGCTTTCGCAATCGCGTCGTTCGACGGAGCAACCCGCGGCCCATCGCCTCTTTTCACGCCGGCGCCAAAGTCCCAAAGACGCAGGAGCGGACCAACCGTGACATCGGATGCTCCGGCAGTCAGCTTATGCAGCTCGAGCGCCCGTGCGACGACGCGGGCCGTGTCCGCAGACACGGGAAACCACTGGCCGGCCTTTGCGGAATTGAATCGCGACAGCTCCGAGTCGCTGCGCCAGGTCGACATCTGCTCGTCGAACCGTGCCAGCAGCGCGTCGATGGAGCGCTGGACTTCGGGGCTCGACGGGGCGCCGTCGGCGTCCTCGCACCAATACTTAGTGTTGTAGGTCGTGCCCATGGTCCGCCCATGGAGCGCGATCGGCTCGGCAGCCCAGGCGGCACTGCCGAGACACGTCCCGACTGTGGCCGCAAGCAGCGCCACTCGACCGCGGCGCAGCATGGCAGAACGCGCATTCCGCGGAAGTGTTCGCATCCCCGGGCCCCTTTGATCGCCTTGTGCGGCGCGCTATACTCAGCCGCCTTACGCTTTATTGTAAACGCCCGTCGGCTGCCCCGCGTCCCCGCGCGGGCGCGACAAGGATTCGCCCCATGAAGATTCACGAGTTTCAGGGAAAAAAATTGCTGCGCGAGGCCGGGCTGGCCGTGCCCGTGGGCGTCGTCGCCCGCACGCCGGACGAAGCGGCGGCCGCGTTCGACCAGTTGGGCGGCAAGATTGCCGTCGTCAAAGCGCAGATTCACGCCGGCGGCCGCGGCAAAGGGACGATCAAGGACAACCCGCAGCAGCGCGGCGTCCAACTCGTAAAGAGCCGCGACGAGGCGAAACGAGTTGTTGCGGCGCTTTTGGGCAAGGAACTGGTCACGATTCAGACCGGTCCCGAAGGCAAGGCCGTACAGCAGGTGCTGGTCGAAGCCGGCTGCGACATCGATCGCGAGCTGTATCTCGGCGTCGTGGTCGACCGCGCCCTCGGTCTGCCCGTGCTGATGGCGTCGACCGAAGGCGGCATGAACATCGAGGAAGTCGCCGCGAAGACGCCGCATCTCATCCTCAAGCAGCACTTTCATCCGGAGAGCGGGCTCGAGTCCTACCAGGTCCGCACGCTCTGCTACAAGCTCGGCATCGCGGGCGCCAGCGTCGCGTCGGCCGACAAGCTGTTCAAAGGCCTGTGCAAGTTGTTCGTCGATCTGGACTGCAGCATCCTCGAAATCAATCCGTTGGTCGTTACCAAGCAGGGCGAGTTGCTCGCTCTGGATGCGAAGATCAACTTCGACGACAACGCGGCGTTCCGGCACAAGCAGCTCGCCGAGCTGCGGGACCTGTCGGAGGAGGACCCCGCCGAGGTTCGCGCGGCGCAGGCGGGGCTCAGCTACGTGCAGCTTGAAGGCAACATCGGCTGTCTGGTGAATGGCGCTGGCCTCGCCATGAGCACGATGGACATCATCAAGCTGCACGGCGGCGATCCGGCAAACTTCCTGGACGTCGGCGGCGGCGCCAACACCGAGCAAGTGACCGAGGCATTCCGCATCCTGCTGGCCGACAAGAACGTGAAGGCCGTGCTGGTGAACATCTTCGGCGGCATCATGCGTTGCACGACGATCGCCAACGCGATCCTCGAAGCGTACAAGCAAGTGGACTTCAACGTGCCGTTGGTCGTGCGGTTGGAAGGGACGGAGGTCGAGGAAGGCCGCAAGATTCTCGCCAGCAGCGGCGTGAAGTTGATCAACGCCGAAGGGCTGACCGACGCGGCGAAGAAGGTCGTGGCTGCGGCGAAGGCGGCCTAGATCGCAAACATGCGGTGCTATGTCCATCCATCCAATGACGCGGTGGGAGTCTGCAAGAACTGTAGCCGCGGCATTTGCAGTCGATGCGCCGCGGAGGTTGACGACTCGCTTGCGTGTCGTGGTCGGTGCGAAGACAAGGTTGCCGAGCTAAATCCTAGTTAATCCACCGGCTCTGCCGGTGAGAATTGCCGAGGCTCTGCC
>CAYSFP010000007.1:0-65042 GCA_964430075.1 uncultured Planctomycetaceae bacterium
CGAGCTCCAGCGCTTCGTTGAACGCCTTGGCGCTGTTGACCGCGTCCTGGCCGGTCATGGCGTCGACCACCAGCAGCACCTGGTCGGGGTTGTTCTGCCGGTCGATCCGCTTGAGCTGCTCCATCAACTCGTCGTCGATGTGCAGCCGGCCGGCGGTATCGAGGATGACGACGTCCGCCGCTTGCTTCTTCGCTTCGGCCATCGCCGCCCGGCACACGACCACCGGGTCCTTCTGCGTCCGGTCGACGTAGACGTCGATCCCGAGCTGCTGGCCCAAGATCTCCAACTGGTCGATCGCCGCGGGGCGCTGCAAGTCGGCCGCCACGAGCAGCGGCTTGCGGCCGGCGTTCTTCAGCATCCGCCCCAGCTTGCCGGTCGAGGTGGTTTTGCCCGAGCCCTGCAAACCGCACATCATCAGCACGGTGACGTCGTCACGGCCCTTGAGGTGCAGCGAATGGTCCACCGGCCCCATCAGGTCCACCAGGGCTTGGTAGACGATGCCCACGACCTGCTGGCTGGGATTGAGCGACTTGAGGACCTGCTCGCCCACCGCCTCTTCGGTAATCCGTTGCATGAACGCGCGGACGACCGGGAAGCTCACGTCGGCCTCGAGCAGCGACTTCTCGACGAGCTTCAGCCCGTCGCGCATGTTGCTCTCCGAGAGCTTGCCCTGCCCGCGGAGGGTCTTGAAAGCGCCGGTGAGACCGTTTTGGAGTGCTTCGAACATGGTGGTGCGCAGGGGTTTGGGGGGATTTTTTTGCGAATCAGAATTTTAGTCGACGCTGCGAGGCTCCGACAATGAGACTGCACAGTGTAGGCCTCTCGCTCCGTGAGAGGATTTCGTCTCGCGGAGCGAGACGGCTACACAGCCGGCAATGAGACTGCGCATCGCGGGCGAGCTACACTCCCTCGCCCCGCTAGCCCCGACCAAGCTTGGTCGGGGCTGATTTGGCGCCCAAATTCAAACCGGCGCAATCGGCGCCAGCGCTCCAAACCCTTCTTGCGAAAATTGCGCCCACACGCCCGCCCCGGCTTGCCGCACGAGCTAGAGTTGCGCTGGAGAGCTTCGTCGCCACTTTTCGACCCGCCGCGCGCAGCATTCGACGAGCGTGCCGCCTCGTCGTGCGCCCCTTCCCCCCCGCCTTCGCTGACGGACCCCGCCATGAACTCCGACGTGTTTCCGCTGCCTTCCGGCTTTTCGGCCCGCAATTCCGCCACGGTCATGACGCCGCGCGAGCCGATCGTCACGCCGTCGCCGTCGCTCGCCACGACGCCCGCGCCAACGTCGGCGCCGATCGCCCCGCCGAGCCCGCCCGTCTCGCGCCGCCGTGCCTTCGTCCCCGCCGAGCCCCGCACGCTCGTCGAAGCCGGATTGACCGACGGCGATGTGGAGCGGCTGGTCCTGAAGCTCCTGCTGTTCCGCGGCACGAGCACCGGCCGCGGCGTCGCCGACCACCTCAAGCTGCCCCGCCCGATGGTGGTCGAAGCGCTCGAACGCCTCCGCGCCGAGCTGCTCGTGGCCATCAAAGGCTCCGCGGGCATCGAGGACTACGCCTTCCAGCTCACCGAAGCCGGCATGGACCGCGCCAGCCGGCTGGCCAAACAGAACAGCTACGCCGGCGTCGCCCCCGTGCGGTTCGAAGATTACACAAAGGCCGTCGCCGAGCAGTCGCTCTCCAAGAGCCGGCTGTCGCTCGACAAGCTCAAAAGCACGTTCCGCGATTTTCGCCTCACGCCAAACCTCATTAGCCAGCTCGGCCAGGCCCTCAACGACGGCCGCGGCCTGTTCCTGTACGGCCCCCCGGGCAACGGCAAGACGAGCATCTCCGAGCTGGCGGTCGAAGCGTTCGGCGAAAGCGTGTGGATCCCCTACACGATCAACATCGACGGTGAACTGGTCCGCCTGTTCGATCCCCGCAGCCACCGCCCCGTGGACGCCGCCCAACTGGAAGGCGTGGCCCATGACCGCCGCTGGGTGCTGATCCACCGGCCCACGATCGTGGTCGGCGGCGAGCTGTGCATGAGCCAGCTCGACCTGCAACTGAACGCCGCCACCGGCATCTGCGAGGCGCCCGTCCAACTGCGGGCCAACTGCGGCGCGCTGGTCGTCGACGACTTCGGACGCCAGCGTATGCCCACGTCCGAAATCCTCAACCGGCTCATCGTGCCGATGGAGAAGCAGCGCGATTACCTCAATCTGCCCAGCGGCCGCCAGGTGTCGGCGCCGTTCGACCTGCTGCTGGTGTTTTCGACCAACCTCGAGCCCAAGGAACTGGTCGACGAGGCGTTCCTGCGGCGGATTCCCTACAAGATCGAGGTCCACGGCCCCGAGGAGCGCGAGTTCGTTGACCTGTTCACCGAGCTGGCCAACAAAGCCGGCTGCACCTGCGACAGCGAGGCGATCGTGCGGCTCATCGAGCACCACTACCGCGCGGTCCACCGCCCCTTGCGCTACTGCCACCCGCGCGACCTGCTGCGGCAGGTGAAGAACTTCTGCGAGTTCCACAGCCGCCCGCTGTCGGTGACGCGCGAAACGCTGGAAGTGGCGGTGACGAACTACTTCGCGGGGCTATAGGGAAAGACTCACCGCAGAGTGCGCGGAGGTCGCGGAGAACGGAGAGCATAAGAACCTCCGGCCCCCTCCCCTCGGCGGGGAGGGCTGGGGAGAGGGGAAGCGCCGGGTACACGGCCGCAGGGAGAACCGTTCTGCTAACTCCCGCGCTTCGCAAACGCCCGCGCCTGCTCCGCGATATCCACTCCCACCCGCTCGCCCCACGCCGCGAGCAACCGCCGGTACATCGCCCCCGGCGCCCCGCCGCCGATTGGCCGATCGTCCACCTGCACCACCGGCAGGATGCACACGCTCGTGCTGGCGAGCCACACTTCGTCGGCGGCCAGCAATTCCTCCGGCCGAATGTCCGCCTCGCGCCGCGCGATGCCCAACTCGTCGGCCAGCTCGAATAAGAACCCCTGGCTGATCCCCGGCAGCACGCCGCTCTGCCGCGGCACGACGATCCCGCGCTCCCGCGACCAGCACACGACGTTCGCGGTCGACGCCTCGCCGACGAACCCCTGTTGGTCAAGCAAGAGCGCCCGCGACCCGGGAAACCGCCGCGCCGCCTCGCGGTCCGCCAGATAGTAGTGCATCCGGCTGCGGTGCTTCAGCTCCGCCGGCCAGCAGCTTCCCGGCGCCTGCCGCACGTCCGTGATGCACAGCCGCACCCCCTCGTCGAACTGGTGCGCCCACCCCGCAAACGCGAGCGGGTTGCCATGCACGCACACCGTCGGCTCGACGGCATCGGCGGTGCGCCCCGGCGTCACGAACGCGACGATCGCCCAATCGTCGCCGGGCGTCACGAGCGCGGAATTCCGCTCGATGAACTCCGAAATGGCGCCCCGCACCTCGGCGACGATCCGCTCGGCGTCCCACCCGACGATCTCGAGCGACCGCGCCAGCCGCCGCAAGTGCCCGTCCAACTCGAACGGTTGCCCGCCGAACGTGCGCAGCCGCTCGACGACCGTAACGCCGAGTGCGAAGCCAAGGTCTTCAGGAGAAACGTGGAGTTCGTTCGCTTCGACCCATTTCCCTTGGAGATAAGCAATCTCGCCGTTCATGCCCCACCTCCGTCGATGATCGCGAGGAGCTCAGGCGGCGTGAGAATTCGCAGCTCGGGAAATCGAGCGACGAAATCCTGCCCTTCCTTCGTCGATTGGTCGCGCAGCGAGAGCAGATCGTGATCTCGCGAAACGATCAGCCGCGCGTTCGCTGCGAGGGCCAAATTGACATAGTGCGCATCAGACGGATCGCGCGGAGAAAAGAACTGCTCGGAGATATCGGCGATCAACGTCGACCAAGTCCGCATCTCGCCGACGAACGTCGCGATTCTGTCGGGATTCAAGCCGTATTTCCGCATCAGCGCTGGGCGCTGAGCGACATCGCAGAACTCGGCAATGGTTCGCTCGGACAAAACGAGCGTCAAGCCGCCCTGAGCCACGGTCTCGAATAATCGTCGGGCCGGACCTTGCGGCGACGTGAGCGCCTGAAAAAAGACGTTGCAGTCGAAAACAACCCGGTCGCCCGTCATCGCCCGCCGGCCTCGCGCTCGCGACGCAAGGCGTGTTTCTCGACGTCAAAATCGAGTGCCGCATCCTCTTCCGTAAGGCCCAGGGCCTCCATCCGAGCGTAAACCGGCGCCAACTGCCGATCGAGTTCCGCAAATGGCGCCATGCGATGGGCGACCGCCTCCAGCACGACGTCGGCCGGCGCCTTCCCGGCGCGCTCGGCCGCCTCTTTGACCTTTCCGGCCAGGGGTTCAGGAATGTCGACTTGAATCGTCATGGCGCAAGTCCTCCGAACAAGTATACCCCGAACGCCCGACAACGCGGCAACTCGCGTCCCCGCCCCCCGCCTCCGCGCAATCCGCAAATCGCCGCGTCGGCGGCGCAAAATCGTCGTCACCCTGCCATTTTCCGCGGCCCAACCGCCCCTCCGGCGGTTGGGAAATGCCAGCCCCCCAGTTACAATCGACTCCAGGCGGAGGCGGAGCCGAAGTCTGTTGACGTCGGCCGCCATGTGCCGAAACTCACTCCAGGCACAAGGACCAGCAGCGTCTTGGCGTTCCGCGCGACGATTCGATCGCGAATCGACGCAGGGAGAAACGGACGATGGCCGAGCTGATCGCCCTCGGAAAGAACAAGCAGCACCGCTGTTGGAATTCGATTCCTGAGCAGGAAACGATTCTGCTGGGCCGGGCGCCGCGCCACGGCCTGAGCGTGCCCTGGGACCCGCTCATCTCGCGCGAGCACGCCCACCTGCGGCTCGCCGATGGCGTGCTCACCGTCTGCGAGCTCGCCACCGCCCGCAATCCCATTCTGCTCGGCGGCCAGCCCACCAAGCAGTTCGCCGTCCCGTCGTCCGGCGAGTTCGTCATCGGGGAGACGCGCTTCCGATTCGAAGCCGGCGAAGGCCCCGCCGCCGATCGCCACGCGGTCGCCGAGCACCTGCTCGGCGGCGCCGGCTCGGTCGTCCGCTTCGAAAACGCCAGTACGTGCCTCGAAGCACTCTGCAAGATGCCGGCGCTCATCGCCAAGACCCGCACCGACGCCGATTTCGCCGCCCAGGTGGTCGACCTGCTCATCGAGTCGCTCCCGGGGTCGCTGGCTGCCGCCGTCGTGCAGTTTCAGGGGGACGACTCGCTCGACCCCGACGCCGAG
The DNA here is from genome assembly GCA_964430075.1 of uncultured Planctomycetaceae bacterium. Taxonomy (GTDB): domain Bacteria; phylum Planctomycetota; class Planctomycetia; order Pirellulales; family Lacipirellulaceae; genus Lacipirellula. The sequence goes on from CAYSFP010000007.1 coordinate 5,215, forward strand.
CCCACGCTCATCCGCTGGAACAGCCGCGGCGACGCCGTGCAGCGGTTCCGCCCCAGCCGCCGCCTGATGCGCCGCGCCTTCGACCAACAGCAAAGCGTCGTCCACCTGTGGACCGACGACAGCCGCGGCGAAGAGTGCACCATGTCCAGCGATCTCGATTGGGCGTTCTGCACCCCCATCCCGACCCTCGGCGACGACCGCTGGTGCCTGTACGTCTCCGGTCGGCGCCATTTCATCGGCATCAAGGATATCCAGTCCCCCGGCGATCTGCTCGCCGAGTTGCGGCTGGCCGAGCTGATGGCCCAGTTCATCGGTGCCATCCGCCAGGTTCGCACCCTGGAGCACGTGCACAGCGAGATGCGGCAGTTCTTCTCACCCGCCGTCGTCGAAACGCTCTCCGGCATGCAATGCGCCGAAAAGCTCGAGCCGCGCAAGGGGCTGGTGAGCGTCCTGTTCTGCGACGTCCGCGGCTTCTCGCGCAAGGTCGAAGAGTCCAGCGACGATCTGCACGCCGTGCTCGCCCGCGTGCGCGAAGCCCTCGGCGTCATGACCCGCGCGATCATGAAGTACGATGGCGTGATCGCCGACTTCCAGGGCGACGCGGCGCTGGCCTTCTGGGGCTGGCCCGCGCCCAACGACGAGGCGCCCCTGCTCGCCTGCCGCACGGCCATGGCGATCCACAACGCCTTTGCCGCCGCCCAGCAGGACAAAGACCACCCGCTGCACGGCTTCCGCGTGGGCATCGGCATCGGCCACGGCGAAGCAATCGCCGGCCGCATCGGCGCCGAGGAGCACATCAAGGTCGGCGTCTTCGGCCCCGTGGTCAATCTCGCCGCGCGACTGCAGACGCTGACCAAGGCCGTGGGCGTCCCCATCCTGGTCGATGGCGCCACCGCCGCGGCCATCGCCGCCCACATGCCGTCCGGCGAAGGCGTCTGCCGCCGCGTGGCCCGCGTCCGCCCGTCGGGAATGGACGCCGCGGTCGAAACGTTTGCTCTCAACTCGGCCCACGCCCCGGAGCTGCCCACCGATGCAGAGCTCCGCTATTTCGATCTCGCCGCCCGCGCGTTCGAAGCCGGCGACTGGGCCGAAACCCGCCGCCTGCTCACACCGATCTCCGCGGACGACGGCCCGGCGAACTTCCTGCGGCAGGCACTCGCGGAATTCGGCGACGTCCCGCCCTCCACCTGGGACGGCGTGCTCGCCGCTGACCAGAGGATAACGACATCCGATTCAACCGTCATCGCGACGGCTTAGGGCGAGGCGACCGGACGTTCTCGCCTTGGGCGGTCAACGTTCGTCGCCCACGCTCGTTGTTCGGCTTTATCCGCCGCTGCTGGTTCTCCCGCGTCTACGGGATGAACGGCTTCGAGTCGCCGGACTCGCCTCCGCAACGTGCAAGGTCGATGGATGAGAGTAGTCGCCCCGCTTCAGCCTTTTGCGAGGTTGCCATGGCCCGCGCTGCATTGGCCGCCCTTGTGCTTGTTTCCCTGGCAGGATGCTCCTCCAACACGGAGTTGGACCAACTCCGTGCCTCGGTCAAGAAATACCAACGACGCGCCGACGAGGCGCGAACCGCCGCCACGGCCGCAGAAAAGAAAGCCGCGGATGCGACGGCCGCCGCGGAAAAAAAACTCGCGACCGCCAAGGCGCTCAATCAGGACGCGACGGCCCAGCTCGACGCCGCGCGCACCGAGCGTGAGGCGGCCGAGCTCGCGTCGGTCGAAGCCAAGCGCACGCAGCGTGAGGCGGAGGCGCTGCTGGTCGAGGCCCGGGCTTTCAGTGCACAGAACTTGCGCGAAGAGGCGGAACTCGAGCAGCAACTCGCCGACGCCCGAACGACCATCGAGCGGGCCGCCGCCGCCGAGGTCGAAGCGGCGAACGCGGAGCTCATCATCGCCGAGGTGCGGCGACTCGCGGAGGAAGCCAGGAGGGATCGTTCCCACGCAGAGAAGCTGCTGGCCGAGGTCGCTCGCGTCCGCAAAGCGATTCTGAGCGAGATCGAGGCGGCAAAAGCCGAGCAGCGAGCGGCCCAAGCGGCCATCGACGCCGCGAAGCTGCAGAAACTGGCGGCTGAGGACGCCGTCGCTGCGGCTGCTCTTGCCAAAGAGGAAGTGCGGCGGGCGCGAGTCTCCCTCGACAATGAGCGCGAACTACTGGCCGATGCCAGAGAACTCGTCGACGAGCGCCAGGCGGCCGCGGCGGAATTGATGCGAAAAGTCGAGGCCCGGCGAACCGCGGCCGAGCACGCTCACGACGAGGCGGCGCGTCAGCAACGCCTGTTGGCCGACCAGATTGCCGCGGCCGAGGCCGCGAGCGAGGCGGCCGCAATCAGCCAGCGGACGGCCGAGCAGGCATGGGCGGTGTCTGCCGCCGAACGGAGGGCGGCCGAGCGCGCGGCTAAAACGGCCAACAATGTCGTCGACGAGGTCGCGTCCAGCTACGACTATCTTCGCACGGTTTTGAATCAGCTTCGCGATAGTACGAGTGTGCGAAGCGAGGTCAGCGTTGTCACGCCGTCGGAGGCGGAAGTCGGGGCGGCTGCTGTGGCCGAGCGGCCGACGAAGGACTGAGCCATCTGCCGGCTTGACTACCCGTGGCATTAAGGCGCCCGGCCGCAACTCAAGGCCAGTTATGCATTCGCGTAGGAAGGCCGGTTTGCTGCAGCGCGGCGGCCTCGACCCACCGCCATGAATACGCCGATCGCGAGTAATAAGCGAGCACTCGGCTCAGGAATAACGGGATATCCGCCTTCTGGCGGACTGAGTGGAAAACTGAAATGGAACGGAATCCTGAGAAGATGTTCTCCATTGCGGAGCCCCAGAGCGCCTTCGAAAGTGGTATAAGCCTCCGGCCCTGTTATTTGCGCGAACCAGAATCGGTTTTGGGGTCCGTCATCCGTAAAATCTGCCCACGTGCCCGTCCCGTCGCCTGGCAAATCGGTTCCGAGCAGTCGTGTCGGCCCCGGCGTTGTGATCCACGAATCGACGTTCAGACGCCGGTCAAATGGCAAGAATTCCGGAGGCGGCGGTTCGGCAATCGACCCAAATGGCAGCGGCACCTGAAAGAGCGGTTCCGTTGAAGACACCCGCACACTACCGATATACGCGATGTCGAATTCAGTCGTCACATAAAAGCGGCCGATCAGGTAATCCTCGGGCACGCCGAGCGCCACCAGCGCTGGCGATGGACGGTATAGCTTCAATTCGCTTGTCGCAGATGCTCGTGCGTCAGGCGCGGCGCCGAGCAGCGCGTACGCAAGGGGACCGCACAACATCGTCACATACAAACTTAGATGTCTCATAGTCCCCTCCTACGAATGGTCCCGTCCGTAGCAGTCACCGCCGTCGCGCCGACGACCGACCATTGCCAAAGCGAACCCTGCAATCGCGAGTAAGAAGCGAGCACTCGGCTCAGGGATAAACGGATATCCCTCTGCCGGGGCGTGCGGGTAATCAAAATTGAAAGGTATTCTTATCGGCCCTTCTGGACCGCTGAGGGTCACGCTGCCGCTTAAAAGAAAACTTCGTGGCCCCGTTATTTGTGCGAACCAAAACCTGGCCTGCGGACCGTCGTTCGAAAAGTCTCCCCACGTGCCGGTCCCATCGCTCGGCAGATCTGATCCCAGGAATTGTGTGGTTCCCGGCGTCGTGATCCACGTATCGACAACCAATCGACGATCGAAGGGCAGGAACTCCGGCGGCGGCCCCAAACGGCGGCGGCACTTGGAAGAGCGGTCCGTCGGGGGTTAGCACGTGCACTTGGTTAATAGACAAGATGTCGGCGTCCGTCGTTACGTAAAAGCGACCGACCAGGTAATCGGCCGGCACTCCAAGCGCCACCAACGCGGGCGACGGGCGATAGGCTTCGACCTCAAACGTCGCGGTGGCGCCGGCGGCGGACGCGGCGCCGAGCAGCGTCGTGGCAATGAGGACAAATGGTCGCACGCCGAATGTCCGTGGCATGTTCATGCTAACATATTCCTCACCTTTGAACGACGCGCCCCTCGATCTGACTGTCCCAGACTAACATAAGCGGATGAATCAGTCGCGTGTTCGTCCAAATGCCCCAGGAGAGCTACAAAGTTATGGATTAGACGCACGTCGAAGCGAGCCGCTTCGACCACGTAGCCGAAGCGGCTCGCTTCGACGCCATGACTTTAGTTCTCCTGCCTGACGCCCCCGCAACGAGCCGGAATGACCATGCGCATCGTCTCGCTCCTGCCCAGCGCCACCGAAATCGTCTGTTCGCTCGGCCTCGGCGAGCAGCTCGTCGGCGTCACGCACGAGTGCGACTTCCCGCATTTCGTCCGCGATTTACCCAAAGTCACGTGCACGCTCATTCCCACAACCGCCGCAAGCGCCGAAATCGATCGCCTCGTCCGGGAGCAACTCCGTGCGAAACGGCCTCTCTACGAACTCGATGCAGCCGCCCTTGCGCAGCTCGAACCCGACCTGATCGTCACGCAAGCGCTGTGCGACGTGTGCGCCGTCGCCGAAGAAGAGGTCCGCGCCACCGCTTGTGCCCTGCCCTCACGGCCCCGCGTCGTCAACTTGGAGCCCCAGACGCTCGCGGACGTCTTCGCGTCAATCGAGCAAGTTGCCGCCGCGGCCGGCGTCGAAGCGTTCGGCCGCACGATGGTAGAAACTCTCACCGAGCGCGTCGCCGCGGTAGCCCGCCGCGCCGCGGGCCGCCCGCGCCGCCGCGTGGCGTTTCTCGAGTGGCTCGACCCGCCCTTCTCCAGCGGACACTGGACTCCGGAACTTATCGAGCGGGCCGGCGGCGTCGACTGCCTGGGAACCTCCGGCGCCCGTTCCCGCACGTTGCAGGCGGGCGAACTCCTCGCCGCCCGCCCCGAGATCGTCTTCATCGCCTGCTGCGGCTACAGCGCGGCCCGCGCCCTCGACGACCTGCCACGATTATTGTCCGCGCCCGGCTGGAACGACCTGCCTGCGGCCCGCCCAGGAGAAATTTACGTCGCCGACGGCTCGCAGTACTTCAATCGTCCCGGCCCGCGGCTGGTCGACAGCCTCGAACTGTTGGCCCACGCGCTCGACCCGCCGGCCCACCCGCTGCCGCCCCACCTCAAGCCGGCCGCTCGCATCGCCTGATCCAATCAGCCGCTCCGCGGGCCCTCTACTCACCTACTCTCTTCGCCACCCCAACGCCCCCGGACAGGAAGCGAACCTGCGCCGAGGTGAATCAAGACTTAACGCAAAGTCGCCAAGACAACGAGCCGGCGCCTAGGTGAAGGCGCCGGCGGCTCTGCACCGACGCCTTCGCGTCGATTAGCTTTTCCGTTACTTCTTCTCCGCCAGGTTCCTCGCATACTCGATGACGCCCCCGCCCCCTTTCCCGGTGCCGGTTCCACTCAGCGCAACGCCCAGCGCGAACGGCGCCAAGAGAAGAAAGCTCGCAAAGCCGCCCACGACGCTCGAAAGCTCGCTGCTCGGGACGCCTTGAAACTCAACCGCCGTACCCACGTTGCTTAACGACGTTTCCATATCAATACATCCTCTTTTCCCTCGGTTGATTCGACACCAGGCGCGATTAAGGGAGAAGTCGCCGCGGTGCTTGCTTCGTGAGCCCGCGGAGGTTTACTCGACCGCTTCAAGCCACGCTTCCTCATTGAAAGCGAGTGACCCGCCGCGGCGTTACAGCCTGCTTCTGAAAACACCCAAAGGGAGCCGTACCGGCCGAGAACAACAATGACGTATGTCCAGCGCCCCCGGCAGGAGTCGAACCTGCGACCAACGGTTTAGGAAACCGCTGCTCTATCCTCTGAGCTACGAGGGCAAAAATGCGGGCCGTCCCGCTGGGATTCATCCTAGCCGTCCCCTCTCGTGCCTGGAAGTTGCACGCCCGCCCCTGGGTTCCGACCTAAGTTGAGGCGGCAGCGTCCACGTGGCTCTTGCCGTTGCCCGCGGAATCGAATCCATCCGCGCGCTCGACCACCGAACCCAACCCGAAACGGCGCCGCCTCAGCCGAGCGACTCCGGACGGGCGGTCGCCGGCTCGTCTTCCCGCGCCTCATGCGTGAACATCCAGCGGACAATCTCCAGAATCTTCGTGCGACTGGGTCCGTTGAGCGTATTGCCGTACCGCGAGTCGTAGTTCTGGCAGTAATCGGCAGCTAGCTTGTAGCCTGCGGCCGGCGATGGCCTAGCGGCCAGTGCGATTGCCAGGCCCTCCTCCACCAACACCAGTTGCCAATTATGGACGATCCGGATCGGGACCCACTGGTCGTGGCGATACTCGTTCTGGAACTCGATGAGCCGAGCGTGCAGTTGCTCCGCGGCGCCACGATCAATCTCGGGCCGTATCCTATCGAGGCCAGTCAGCAGGGCCCGTGCCAGACGAAACAGCTCTGCCGCATCGCCCTTGGTCTTCCCCTTGCGCGACGCCGCGCGGGCGGCGACCCACAGGGCAAAGGGAACGATCCGGCCGGGCGTCTTGAACCACTTCTTCAGAACCGTCAGCCGAGTGAGGTTGGCATCGCCGTTGGCGTCGATGTCGTCGACGATCCCCAGCAGCCTTTTGGGAACGTTGGTTCGCATGGGCGGCTCCGCGTGACCCTTTGCTCTCCCAAGATGATCGAACGTCGATTTCAAAAATAGCTGACCGCCGCCGCGCCGGGAAGCCGCGAGCCGGCCGGCGACCGCCGTGGAGATCGTCCGCCAACTTCTGCAACGACAGCACTCGAGAACTAGCCCGCAGCGTAAGCAAGGGAATCTGCGTCGACCCCTGGCTTGTGCTGCGGGTTTTAACAGAAAGGCTGGAAGGTTCCGCCGCCATGCAGGTCGCGACACCCTCAATCGATGGTGGGCTCGTCGCCCGCTTGCGGTAGCTTTCAAGCTACCCCACCATGTCGAAGAAGCCTCGCTTTTGCGACCGCCGTGACGAAAATTTCGACACGCGTCTTGCCCCTGCTGGTCTGCCCTTTCCTATCGCACAACAATGGAGATGTGGCGCGGCGCCTCCGGCCACGCACGAGCGCCAACGCAGTTCACTCTGATCCGCGCAAATCCTGACAATCCGCGTCCCATTCCCGTTGAAACCTCCCGACGGATCGTCATCCACCGACGTACAGGAGAAGCTCCCCATGTCGCGCCGCCGCTTCACCATTCCCGTCGCCCTCGCCGCGATGGCCATTCCTGCATGCCTCGCCGCACGCGGCGACGGCCAATCCGCGCCCCCGGCCGACCACCAGGCGACAATCCAGCGCGGCCTCAACTATCTCCGCACCACCGGCCAGGCCGACGACGGAACCTTCTCCATCCAAGCCGGCCCCGGCCTGACCGCGCTGGCGGTCACCGCCGCCCTCCGCAACGGTTGCGAGCTCGACGACCCGCTGGTCGCCAAGGGCCTCAAGGCCCTCGAAGGCTTCGTGCAGCCCGATGGCGGCGTCTACGGCCCCGGCGGCCGCCTGAAGAACTACGAAACGTGCGTCGCCATCCTCTGCTTTGCCGAGGCCAACCGCGACGGCCGCTACGACGCCTTGCTCGACAAAGCGGAGCAGTTCATCCGCGGCATGCAAATCGGCGTCGCCGACGACGTGCCGCGCGACAATCCCGCCTACGGCGGCGCCGGCTACGGCGGTCCCACGCGGCCCGACTTATCCAACACCAGCTATCTCATCGACGCGCTCGTCGCGGCTGGCGCCGAAGCTGACGATGAGGCGATCCAGCGAGCCATCGTCTTCGTCTCTCGCTGCCAGAACCTGGAAGGCGCCGGCAACGACACGCCCTTTGCCGGCAAGGTGCAGGACGGCGGGTTTTACTACGTGATCCCCACCGAAAGCATCGACCCTTCGAGCGACGCGGAGCGCTACACCCCCAACGGGGGCTTGCGTAGCTACGGTTCGATGAGCTACTCGGGCTTCAAGAGCCTGGTGTATGCCGGGCTCACCAAGGACGATCCGCGCGTGGCCGCCGTGCTCGACTGGGTGAGCAAGAACTACAACGTGGAGGAAAATCCCGGCGTCGGCGACGCGGGCCTGTTCTACTATTACCACTCGTTCGCGTCCGCGCTAGCCGCCTCGGGCCTCGACCAGGTGACGGACGCCGCCGGCAACGCCCACGACTGGCGCGCCGACCTCGCCGCCGAGCTGGCCCGCCGCCAGAACGAGGACGGCTCGTGGACCAACGACAATCGCCAGTGGTTCGAAAACGACGCCAATCTCGCGACGGCGTTTGCGCTGCTCGCGTTGGACTACTGCGAACCGTGAGCGACGCAACGAACTTGACAGCCGATCACGGGAAACCCGCCTTGCCGTTGAAGAGGCATGTGCCGGCGCCGATCTTGTACCTATCATGGGCGGTCAACGCGCTGGCCCTCTTGGCGGCCGGGGCGTGGCTTTTCTGGAGCCCGACGGCTGTTCACGAACTTGACCTGTATCTCGGCAACCCACCGTTCCCGATACCGGAACAGCGACGTCCAGTCGTCGTGACAGTCCTCTTGCTTTTCATTCCGTCCTGGTCTCTCGGAGGAATTCTCGGGGGCTTGTTCTTCGGCCCGCCGCGATTCCGCAGCGTGCGCGCCTGGCTTGCCCTGACGCTTATGATCGCTGCATGGCTGGCGTTCCTCGTCACTCGTCACGATCTTGCTTGGGCAGGCGAATGCTGGCGAGCTCAGAGGCTGGTCCCAGTCTACCAACCGGCTGCAGATTCCCTCCGCACTCGCTGGCCCAACGCTGACGGCGTGCTAGAGCCGATCGGCACGTTCAATGCCTACCCTCATGGTCATCCACAGATGCTCCTGCTGATCACTCCGTGGAGACCAACCGACAACATGCAAACGCCCGCCATTGAACGAAGCGATGCGGGTGGGCTTCGTTTTGAACTGGTCCGCCGCGGCTCGAGCGCCTGGCTCGAATGGCACCCCGCCGGCGAGCAGCCCGCATCCTTCACGGGCGGCCTTGAAATTCCTTACGACCTGACGCGCGCAAGCCCCCTCGGCAACGGTTGGTATTTGACGACCTACCGCACCCCATGACGTACGTCGGCTCGCCCTGGCGATGCGCATCACTCTGACTCGACGCCAACGTTCGCCTGTGCCACCGGCGATGCGTAGCATCGCGGCTATTGGGGCTGATGAAGATTGCTGCAAGAATGGGGCGACGCGGCGCGATCACTCCTCGGCGATCGTTACCTTCTCGATCTTGTCGCCCTGCTTGATCGAGTCGACCACCTTTTGCCCGTCGCCCAGCACCCGGCCGAACACCGAGTGCTTGCCGTCGAGCCAGGGCGTCGCCACGTGCGTGATGAAGAATTGCGACCCGTTGGTGTTCGGCCCCGCGTTGGCCATCGACAGCACGCCGGGCCCGTCGTGCTTCAGCTCCTTGTGAAACTCGTCGGCGAACGTATACCCCGGCCCGCCCGTACCGGTGCCCTTGGGGCAGCCCGTTTGCACCATGAAATTGTCGATCACGCGGTGGAATTTCAGCCCGTCGTAAAAGCCCTCGCTGGTCAGCTTCTCGAAATTGGCGACCGTCTTGGGCGTCTTGTCGGCGTAAAGCTCCAGGCGGATGTCGCCCTTATTAGTCTTAAGCGTGGCAACTTTCATGGCAATGGCAGAAGCGAGAGTGAGAGGCTGAATCGGATCGCGAACGTCCGTTGTCCGTTGTCAGTAGTCCGTTGTCAACCGCCGCGGGGTGGCCGTCGTCCGAACCTACAGTCTACGGCCTACAGCCTCCAGCCTGTCTTATGTCCGCAACGACTGGTTCATCCCCGCCGCCAGCGGCACGAAAATCATCAGCGGCAGCCATGCCGCCAGCGCCGGTGGTAGCAGCGTTAGCCCGCCGAGGCTCTGGCACGCCAGCACGGTCAACAAAAACAGCGTCGCGATGCCGAAGCACATGCCGATCGAGAGATACACGTTGCGGCCGCGACGCGACATCATCACCGGCAGCCCCAGCATCACGAGAGTGCCGTCGAGGAGAAACTGCAATCCTCGCGCGTGGATCGCCACCCGCACGTCCGCTCCGGCGTTGGCTGTCGGACTCTTCACTTCGTCAATCAGCTCCGGCAGCGAGGCATAGGTCCGCCAGCGTGAGCCCGCCGCGAGCGTGGGAAAGTCGATCGCCGAAGCAATGAACACGTCGTCTGGCGCCAGCCAAGCAGAGGCATCGCGATGCGCGACGACCACCGGCCGGCCCTCGATCACCAGCGACGACATTTGGTCAATATGCGGCGGCGTCGTCACCCCCTTTAATATAAAACCGGCCGGACGATCACCGGCCGCGTCCACATAGTGAGCGCTCGCTGCGGCAAACTGCTTGCCGTACCGCGCGAGCTCCGGAGCGAGCAGGATGAACGACGGGTTGAGGATTCTCCGCTCGCCCATCACCACTTGCTCGCCGCCCACGAGAATGCCCGTGGACTCATCCATGCGCGCTTCCAAGTCGCGCTCTGCCCCGCCGCCGAGATCCTTGGTGTCGCGCGTCAGCTCGTCGCGCACGCGGGGGATCATGAATTCGCGATTGACGACGCCCAACATGCTCACCCCCGCGGCGGCAAACACGAGCGGCTTGATGACGCGAAACTTCGAGATACCCGCGGCCATCATGGCCGTCAGTTCCTGGTGCCGCCCGAGCCACGCGACGGTGAACATCGCCGAGATCATCGCCAACAGCCCGCTCACGCCGTCGAAAAAGCCCAGGCTGTGATAAGCGTAGTACTTGGCAATCACGCCAAGCAAATTGCCCTCCTGCTCGGCATACGACGAGAAGTGATCGAGGTGGCCGAACAGGTCGATCACGACGTACAGCCCAATCAAGCTGACGAAGCAGATCAGGAAGATCTGCAGAAACTGCCGCAGCAAATATCGCTGAAGGATGAACATCGAGCGCAACTTGGGCAGTTATATGATCAATCGCGAGCGCCGACGCCCGTCGCAGAGCCAACCCTAGCCGCGATCCTACGGATCGCCGGCGCAGCGCCACGCGCGCCTGTCATCTCATCTGCGCAAACGCGACGAGAGGGTACGGCCGCCTGCCTGCTAGCGTCAAGGCGAAACGCGGCCGTAGAATGCTGGCATGCCGCTCGGACGAACCACCGCCGGGGCTTGGGGCAAGCGAGCTGCCGCTGCTGCCGTCGATTTGCTCCTGCCGCCCCGCTGCGCATGTTGCGCGGGCGATGCAGCCCAGGAGCGCGGCGCTCCGCTGCTCTGTCGCGCTTGCCACGGCGAATTAGAGCTGACTTCATGGCCCGTCTGCCAACGCTGCGCGGCCCCCGTTCCCGTGGCCGGCAACGTCGTCCTTTCGTGCTCTCACTGCCGCGACGCGAGATTGAGGTTTGACCGCACCCTGGCCCTGGGCAGTTTCGAGGGCTTACTCCGGCATTGGGTGCTGAGAATGAAACAGGACCGGTCCGGCCTCGCGGCTCGGGCGCTTGCTGATCTTGCGTGGCGGGAGCTGGGCGGGGCCTTGGTCGACTTGGCCGTCGACGTTGTCGCGTGCGTGCCGATGACCCCATGGCGACGGTGGCAGCGAGGCGTTAATCCGCCACGGATCGTTGCCGAACGGTTGGCGGCCAAACTGCGTAAACCGGCCGCCGGGGCGATGCTACGGCAAGTGCGCAACATCCCGCCCCAACTGGGGTTATCTCGGCCCGGGCGATTTGCGAATGTCGCCGGCCGCATGGTCGTAAGATCGGGCTATTCTTTACAGTCCGCCCACGTGCTGGTGGTCGACGACATCCTGACGACCGGAGCGACGGCCAGCGAGGCGGCCCGCGCACTTAAGAAGGCCGGCGCCGCAACCGTGAGCGTCCTGGTGATGGCGCGCACGCCTGGCGGCATCTAGGCTCAACGAAGTGGACGGTTTGGATTTGCCGGCCGCGTCGGCGCCGATTGACTCGCGCCGCCTTGTGCGCCCTTGCAGCTCGCGTAGAGAATGCCTCCGCCATGGAAGCCGACCAAACGCCTGTCGCAAAAAAACGTCGTCCGATGGATCCGTTCCGTCGTGCGCTGCTGCGCGGCCTGGCCGTCGTGCTGCCGCCGCTGCTGACGGTCGTCATCCTGCTCTGGGCATGGAATACGATCTCGCTCTACATGCTCGTGCCGGCGGAGAACCTCGCCCGGCGAGGCCTGACCGAGTTTTACAACCGATCCATCCTGCCGGCCGCCTCGTTTCCCGCCGGCCAGGTCGTCGAGGGCGTCGCGATCGTCGACGGCGTCCCGTACCGACAGGCCGCCGACGGTCGATTCGTGCGCGCGGAGCATTTCGACGTTGTCGAATCGCTCGTCGGCTCCACCCAAGTGCCGGCCACGGCCGACGGCGTGTACCGCATTTACATTGAAAGCAAATGGCTGCCGCGACGCATCGTCATCCCGGTGTTTTTGTGCACGTTCCTGCTCGGCTTGTACTTCGTGGGCAAGTTTCTCGCGGCGGGCGTCGGCCGATTCTTCTGGACGCGACTGGAGCACCTCATCACGCGCGTGCCGCTGATTCGGAGCGTCTATTCTTCGGTCAAGCAGGTGACCGACTTCGTCTTCAGCGAAAACGAGATGGCGTACACGCGGGTGGTAGCGATCGAGTATCCGCGGAAGGGCATTTGGCAGCTTGCCTTTGTGACGGGCGAGAGCTTCGGCGACATTGCCGCGGCCGCCAACGAACCGGTGCTCGCCGTGTTCGTGCTGACGTCGCCCGTGCCGTTTACGGGGTTCGCGGCCACGGTGCGGCGCAGCGAGACGCTGGACCTGAGCATCACCATGGAGCAAGCCCTGCAGTTCATTGCCAGTTGCGGCGTAGTGGCCCCGCCGCATGACGTGAGCGCGGCGCTGGCCGCCCGCGAGCGGCGGTCGATGCCGCCGCTGCCCGACGCCACGCGGCAGGACTAGCCCGCGGCGGCCCGGGCATGAAACAATGGCGCCATGCCCCACGCCCGGACCTACCGCATCGGCACACGCGCGAGCAAGCTCGCCCGCTGGCAAAGCGACTGGGTTGCGGCCCGGCTCGCCGAGCGCGGCGTCGCGGTCGAGATTTGCGAGATCACGACCACGGGTGACGTGCAGCAACAAGGGCCGGTCGCGACGATCGGCGCCCAAGGGGTGTTCACCAAGGAGATCCAAGCGGCACTGCTTACGGGCGACGTCGACCTGGCCGTCCATAGCCTCAAGGATTTGCCGACGCAGCAGGTCGAGGGACTCGCCCTCGCCGCCGTTCCTCCGCGGGAAAATCCGGCTGACGCCCTCGTCACGCGCAGCGCGTCGCTGGCCGACTTGCCGCCGGCCGCACGCATCGGCACCGGCAGCCTGCGGCGCCGGGCCCAACTTCTGGCGCTGCGGCCCGATCTCAATGTGCTCGCCATTCGCGGGAATGTGGATACTCGTCTGCGAAAGCTCGATTCCGGCGAGTACGACGCCATCCTCCTCGCCGCCGCGGGACTCTCGCGCCTTGGTTGGGCCGAACGAATCACGGAGCTGCTCGAGCCGCCGCGCATGCTGCCGGCGCCGGGGCAGGGGGCGCTGGGAATCGAGTGCCGCGCCGATGATGGCGAAGCCCTCAGCGTGCTGGCGCCGCTGGACGATCAGGCCACGCGCTCGTCCGTTGTCGCCGAGCGCGCCGTGTTAGCGGCCCTCCACGGGGGATGTTCGGCGCCGATCGCGGCTTGGGGTCGCGTCGAAGGGGGAAGACTCCTGCTCGACGGGCTCGTCGCGGAGCTGGACGGCAGGTCGGTGCTGCGAGCCCACGCGTCTGCGCCCGCCGAGGGGTCGCCGCAAGCGCTCGGCGCGATCGTCGCCGAGGATCTCCTCCGGCAAGGCGCCGCCGAACTCGTCGCCGCGGCCCGGTTGATGTGAGGTCCATCGGCAGTTCTTGCCGGGGCGTGATGACCGCCGCTCGGCAATGTTTGCCGCTGGCGCCGCGAATCGACGCCGCCCGCGTCGCTGTGACGATGGCGTGTTCTCGGGCGGTATGTGCGTCAGTACCCGGGGATTTTTTGGTCCAGCGCGCTAAGCCGCAAGCGGCAAGGCGCGCTTGGCATGCGCCGTGCATAGAATCGCGACCGTGACGTTCGCTGCAGGGGGGCCATGCCTGCAACAACGGTTGTGCGATGCCGTTTGGAATGTACATCTCGGCCGAAGGGGCCCAGGTCCAGGCCCAGCGGCTGCAGGTTATCGCCAACAATCTCGCCAACGTCGAGACGCCGGGTTTCAAGCGCGACGTCGCGATGTTTCAGTCGCGATTCGCCGAAGCGATTCAACAGGCCGACGATTACGCCGGCAGCCGCAGCGCAAACGATCTCGGCGGCGGCGTGAAGATCATCGATACGGCCACCGACTTTTCCGGCAGCACGCTTCGCCAAACCGAGATCCCCACGGATTTCGCCATCAACGGCGATGGATTCTTTCAGGTGCGCGGCGACGACGGCAGCGTGTACCTGACGCGGGCCGGCAACTTCACGTTCGACGCGCAGGGCCGGCTGCTCACGCAAACGGGCTTGCCGGTGCTCGACGACGGCGGATCGGACATTTCGATCGACGGCTCGCTGCCTTGGGAGGTGCATCCCGGCGGGCAGATCGTTCAGGATGGCGCCGCGACGGGCATCGGCCTGGTGCGTCCCCAGTCGCTCGGCGACCTCGTCAAGGTGGGCAGCAGTATGTTCCGTTCGCTGGGCCCCACGACGCCGGTCGCCGCGGAGCAGCGCGACATTCGCCAGGGCTACCTCGAGCAATCGGGCGCCCACGCAACGCAGGAAATGATGGCGATGATCGAAACGTCCCGCGCGTTCGAGGCCAACACGAAACTCATCCAATACCAGGACACGATGATCGGCGGTCTGATCAACCGGGTGCTCGCCACCACAGCCTAATTCGTCCGCCTGCCCTTAACCTCCGACCACTTACCCGGGACCTCCCTACTTCGCCATGAGCGTTCAAACACTCTACACCGCCGCGACGGGCATGGACGCCCTCGAAACCAAGCTGGACGTGATCGCCAATAACATGGCGAACATCAACACGACCGGTTTCAAGAAGGACCGCGCGAATTTTGAGGATCTGTTCTACCGGCAGATCCGGCTCCCAGGCGCCTTGGACGCCGACGGGAACATCACGTCGACGGGCGTCGAGGTGGGCCTTGGTGCACGCGTCTCCAGCACGCAAACCAATCATGGCCAGGGGGCCATGCAGACGACGAACAATCCACTCGACTTCGCGCTCGAAGGTAAGGGGTTCTTTCGCGTCACCGACCCGGCGGGCGGCTTCCTCTACACGCGTGCCGGGAATTTCGGCATCAATGCAAACAACCAGCTCGTGCTTGGTTCCGCCCAAACGGGCTGGATTCTTGACCCGCCAATCTCCATTCCCCAGGAGGCGACCAACGTCGTCGTCACCACCGACGGGCAGGTGCAATACAGCACGGCCACCGATACGACGCTGCAGAATGCCGGGCAGATTGGCGTGACGACGTTCCTGAATCCCGATGGCCTGCTGAAGCTAGGCGACAATCTTTACAAACAGACCGATGCAACCGGCCCCAACACGGACGGCAACCCCGGGGACAACGGCGCGGGCGTCCTGAGGCAAGGAGCGCTCGAAGCGTCTAATGTCGAACCGGTCCAGGAGCTGATCGACCTGATCACGACGCAACGCGCATTCGAGCTGAACTCGCAAGTGGTCCAGGCGGGCGACCAGATCATGCAGGTTGCGGCCAATCTGAGGCGGTTTTAACGCCGTGAATCCTTCCCGCTTCGGACTGGTCGCTGAAGCGACCAGTCCGCCCCTGAGTTGATCCTGCCACACGCTTGACCATGACGAATCCCATGCGACGCTTGCCAAACTTACTTTTGACTCCGCTCACAGCCCTCGTACTCGGAACATTGGCGCACGGAGCCCAGCTTTCGTTGCGGCCTTGCGCCGAATTGAGCGCCTCGATCGTGCTGCTGGGCGACGTGGTGGACATCATCGGCGCGAGCGAGGCCGAGCGGGAAGAACTCGCCGCCATTCCGCTGATCCCCGCGCCCGCCCCCGGCGCCCCGCAGTTTCTGTCCGCCGCGCAGATGCGCGACCTGCTCGCCGCTGCCGGGGTCGACGTTGGCACACTTCAGTTCGCTGGCGCCGCGACGATCGCGATCAACTCAGCGGCAGTCGATGCTGCTTCTCCGGACTCCGCGACCATGACGCCCGTTCCACGGGATGAAGCGGCCGTCGCCGATCAATTGACCGCGGCTCTCGTCGAGTATCTTCGCCAGCAGACGGGCCACGACATGTGGGACGTTAGGCTCAATTCCAATGACAAGCTCATCGACGCCTACCATCGTCTTAGGGGGCAGCTCACGATTTCTGGCGGACAGACGCCTTGGACCGGCCGACAACGATTTGAATTGAAGAGTCCCGGACTCGACCGGCCGCTGCTGGCCTACGCCAACGTTGAGCGGCGTCAGATGGTCGTGGTGGCGGTGCGTCCCCTTGCCGCGGGCGATTTTGTGCGGGCCACCGATGTGGAGCTTCGCTCTTATACGGGCCATGTCTCAACGCGGGCGGCTGTATCGCTGGACGCCGTCATTGGCAAGGAAGCCACGCAGGCGATTCGCCCCGAGTCGATCGTCTTGGCAAACCAAGTGAGATCGCCGCTGCTCGTGCGCCGCGGCGAGCGCGTGAGCGTGCGGGCCCGCGCCGCCGGCGTGCTGGTGCGAACCTACGCCACGGCCCAGCAGGATGGCAGCCTGGGCGATCTCATTCCAGTGCAAACGCTCGAAGGCCGCCAGCGTTACGCGGCCCGCGTGGCAGGGTTGCGCGAACTTGAAGTGTTTGCCGCTGGAACCTCGGCGAGCGACGTGGCGGCCTTCGGTCAGTAAAAGGATCGCTCACCCGACGAACTAGAATTCCATGAACAACCGAACTTCCTTACTCCGCTGCGCTCTTGCCGCCTCATGGCTGCTGATCGCGGCAGCGGCAGACGCCCAGGACGGCAGCCTCATGTTGCCCGCAGGGTCGTCGGCGCCGCTCACGATCGAGCAGGGCTCGTTCATGCACCGCGAGTTGCCGCCGGAAGCCCGCATCCAAGAGCTGAGGGCGCACGACATCATCACCGTGCTCGTCGATTACCGTACGCGGATGCTGAGCGAGGGCGACGCGGAGGCTCGCAAAACGTCGAATCTGACGGCCGTGCTGAGCAGTTGGATCAAATTCGACGGCAAGAGCATCAAAAACGCCCCGCAGGCCGACGGCGATCCGCGCGTGGCGGGCACGTACAACAGTCAGTCGCGATCGGAAAGCGACGTGGAACTGCGCGACACGTTAACGTTCGAGATCGCGTGCGAGATCATCGAAATCCGCCCCAACGGCAATCTTTACATCGAAGGCAACCAGACGATCCGCAATAACGAAGAGCACTGGAAGATTTTCCTCTCGGGTGAAGTGAGGCGCGAGGCCATCGCTCCGAACCGTACGGTGAGCAGCCGCTCAATCGCGAACCTCGACATTCACAAGGCGGAGACCGGCCAGGTTCGCGACGGCTATCAGCGCGGCTGGTTTGTCCGCTGGTACGACAGGTACAAGCCGTTTTGAGTGCGGCCAGCGGCGAGCCGGGGCGTCCTCGCCCCCGGGCAGTGGGCAGTGGGCAGTGGGCAGTAAGAGGTCGATTCGAGAGGACTCTGTCATGCGTCGAATGGGAACTTTCTTGGTTGCGGCGGCCGTGGCCATGCATCTCGTCAGCGGCGACGCCTGCCTGGGTCGCACGGTGCTACGGAATATCTGCCGCGTGAAGGGCCAGGAAGAGAACGTTCTGCGCGGGCTGGGCCTGGTCGTCGGCCTCGCCGGCACCGGCGAAGCCGCGGACCCGGCCACGATGCGCGCCCTGGCCCAGGCGATGAGCATCATGGGCGCTCCGATTCCCGAATTGCCGCTCGCGCCCGGCGGCGGACTCAAGGACCTCGAGAAAATCAAGAACGTGGCGATGGTCTTGGTCACCGCCCGCGTTCCGGCAACGGGCGCGCGGCGCGGCGATCAGCTCGACTGCCGCGTGAGCGGCATCAACGGCAAGAGCCTGGCGGGAGGGCACCTCGCTTTTGCAGCGCTCAAGGGCCCCAACGTGCAGGACAATACGATCTACGCTGTGTGCGAGGGCCTGATTCACCTTGAAGATCCAACCCAACCGCTGAGCGGCGTCATCTCCGGCGGCTGCCAGATGGAGGCCGACGTCATCACGCCGTTTGTCAAAAACGGCCGTATCACGCTCATCCTGGACGAGAACCACGCCAACTTCGTGACGGCCACCGAAATCGTCGAGCGCGTCTATTCTCGGTATTCCAGTTCCAGCGATGGATTCGTCAGGGCGATCAACGCCTCGAACATCGAAGTGCAGATTCCCGAGGAGTATCGCAACGACCCGGTGGCGTTCGTGGCCGAGTTGCTCGAGGAGCAGATTTACTCGCCCGAGCCAGAGGCCCGCGTCACGATCAATCAAAAAGCCGGCACGGTGATCATCAGCGGCGATGTCACGATCGGCGACGTTGTCGTCTCGCACAAGAATGTCGTGATCGAAGCGGGGCTGGCGGCCGAGTTCACCGCGTTCGATCCTAATCCGACTGAAGACGACGCCAAGCTGCAGTCGCTCGTCAATGCGCTCAATTCGCTGAAAGTGCCGCACGAGGACGTCGTCGAGATCATCAAGGGGCTCGCCGCCAACGGCAAGCTGCACGGGCGGCTGATCATCGACTAGTGCTTCGTCCATCATGTTTTGACAGGTGCTCGCCCGCGTTTCTCCAGCCAATTTAATCCTACAGCGCTAAGTTGAAACCACGGATTTCACGGATTACACGGATTTCGTCGTTGCTGACGCACTCCTCAGCGGCGTTCGATGGCCATCACAAGGAAACGACTCCGCCGCGCCTGCTCCCATCCGTGAAGTTCGTGTCATCCGTGGTTTCGATCGCCGCGACTTAGCGCTGTCGTATTAGGCCCCCTGCATCAGCCGCCAATTGCGAACAGACACATCGCCATGCAAATCAACCCCGGCCAACTCGGCGCCATCAAGTCGTTGAAGCCCGGCGTGCCATCCCCGGAGCAGCAACTTGCCTCCGCCCGCGAGCTGAAGAAGGCCTATGGCGACTTTATCGGCAAGACGTTCTTTGGCCAGATGATGAAGGCCATGCGGAGCACGGTCGACAAACCGGCGTATTTTCACGGCGGGCAAGCCGAGGAGGTATTCCGATCGCAGCTCGATCAGCAGTTAACCGACGTGATGAGCGACGCCAGCGCGTCGCAAATTGCAGATCCCATGTTCGCTCGGCAGTTCCCGCAGCAGGCGAAGCTGATTGCTGACGCTGAACGGCACGCAGCCGATTCACTCGGAAACCTCGCCGGCCTCCGCCGCCGCTGATTCTCTCGCGGCCCGTCGCTGTTTACCAAATTCTCTGGGGTATCTCCTTTGAACGCCGCCGACTCGATGTCCTGGGAAACGCAGCTCGCTGCCCTGCTGCAGCGGCTCTCGACCGCTCAGCGCGAGCTACTCTCGTTGCTCGCAACGAAGCGGACGTTGATCGTCGAACGCAATCACCAGGCCTTGGCGTCGCTGGCCAGTCGTGAGCAGCAACTTGGCGAAGAACTGCAGGCATGCCATGCCGAGCGGGAACGCATGCTAGCAGCCGCGAATGCGGAGGGACTGCCGCACCAGTCGCTGGCTAAATTGAGCGGCGCCATCCCCGCGGCGGCTTCGCGGCGCATCGGCGAGTCCGTGTCTCAGGCTCGCCAGCAAGCTCATCTGATCCGCCACGAGTGCCTGACGCAGTGGGTGGCCGTCCAACGGACGGTCCTCCATCTTTCGCAATTGTTAGAGATCATTGCTACCGGCGGACGTCAGCAGCCGACATATGGAAAGGACCGTGTGGTCCAGCGCGGCGGCGCGTTGATCGACCAGGCGGTTTAGGCTGATGCGAGAACTTCGCCGGCGCTACAACGGCACGACATGTTGCGGCCGCTTGAGGCGTCGATGGTTGCGCGTCGGCCGACGCTTTTCCATCGTGTGACCGCTGCGGCTTCTCATCATGTCGCTCTTCGGCTCGATCCAGATGGCGGGCAACACGCTGCAGGCGATGCAAATCGGCCTGCACGTCGTGGGCAATAACATTGCCAACTCCAATACGCCGGGGTTCATCCGCGAGCGCGTCATCTACACGCCCGCGCCGGTGCAGCGACTGGGAAATCTGACGCTTGGTCTCGGCGTCGAGATCGCCGGGATCGTCCAGAACATCGACAAGTTTGCCGAAGAACGGCTTCGCGACGCGGGCGGCGACCGGGCCAGTGCCGAGGTTCAGGAAAAGGCCTTTGCGGACCTGGAAGCCATCCTGGGGGAATTAGGCACGTCCGACATCAGTACGGCGCTGACCAATTTTTTCAACAGCCTGGACGAGATTTCTGGCGCTCCCCAGGACATCGCCGTTCGCAATTTTGCAGTCAAATCAGGCAATGCCCTGGCCGGTACGATTAACAAGCTGAGCCGAAACGCCAGAACGATTCACTCGGACTATGGTCGACAGATCGAAAACCTATCGACTGAGATCAACGGCCTGACGGAGCAGATTCGCAAACTGAATCTCCAAATCGTCAATTTGGAAGGCGCCGGCGGATCGAGCGATGCGGGCGGCTTGCGCAGCCAGCGAAACAATGCCATCGGACGGTTGGCGGAGATTGCCGACACTACGGCGACGGAAATCGAAACCGGCGCCGTCAATATCTCGCTTAACGGCGAAGTGCTCGTCTTCGAGGGCACGCGACGCGAAGTCGGCGTCGCCTTCGCCGCCAGCGACGGACAGGCAACCACCGTCGTCCAGTTCCTAGACACCCATAGTCCGCTGACTGTAGGCGGCGGAGCGTTGCACGGGGTCTACGAGGCCCGGCAGAACATTGTGGGCGGGTTCTTGAATCGGCTCGACGAATTTGCCCGTGCCCTCGCCTGGGAGTTCAACAAGGTGTACTCGCAGGGGCAGGGCATCACCGGCTTCTCGAGCATCGAGAGCCAGAACGCCGTCACGAATTCAAGCGCCGATCTCGACGAGGCAGGGTTGAAGTTCACGCCCACAAGCGGCGTATTCAATCTGCTCGTCTACAACACGGCCACAAAATTAACGAAGTCGCACGAGATTCGCGTCGATTTGGATGGGTTGGACAACGACTCGACGCTGACGAGCCTGGCCGGCGCGATCAATGCGCTCGACGGCGTGAGCGCGCAGGTGACCTCCGACCTGCGACTGCGCATCGCGGGCGACAGCAACGAATTGCGCGTGAGCTTCGAAGGCGACACCAGCGGCGTCCTTGCGGCGCTCGGATTGAACACGTTTTTCAACGGTTCGACGGCGGCTGATCTCTCCATTAATCCGGAGCTTGTGGCGGACGGATCAAAATTTGCCGCCTCGCGGGCGGGCCTTGGCGTCGACGTGACCAACATTCACCGCCTCCAGGCCCTGCATGACGAAGGCGTCGACGGACTCGGCGGCAAGTCGTTCACCGGGCTCTACGATCAGTTGGTCAACGAGACCGCACAAGGCGCCGCGGCGGCCGCCGGCGTCGCCGACGGGTCTCGCATTTTCGAAGAGACCCTGGCTGCCGCAGCACAGGCTGTCAGCGGCGTGAATCTTGACGAAGAAGCTATCGACATGATCATGCTCCAACGCACGTACCAGGCGTCGGCCCGATATATTTCGACCCTCTCCGACTTGCTGGACGTCTTGATCAATCTTTAGCGCGTGTCGCGGAACGCCGTCTCTTTCTGATGCCCCTGGTTTCCGATCTCTGACCTCCGACCTCTCGCCTCTCCCCCATGGCCGGCATCGTACCGCTACCGACGACCCGCATCAGCAACCTGCTCGTCCGCCAGCGACTGTCGTCGCAATTGCAGCGAGACCAGTTGGAGATCTTTCGGCTGCAGAACCAGCTCAGCACGGGCTATCGCATTTCTCGCCCGAGCGAAGACGCCCCTGCCGCGCAACGGGCCGCCACGCTTCAGCGGCTGATCGAACGCAAAACGCAGTTGAAATCGAATGTCGACACCGGCCTGTCGTTTCTCACTTCGACGGACGTTGCGCTGCAAGACGTCGCCACGTTGCTGGCCAACATCCGCGGCGAGGCGCTCGGCGCCGCAAGCACGACGGCGACCGAGGAGGAGCGCAAGGTGATTGCCGGCAATGTCCGTTCGGCGATCGATGAGCTGATGCGCGTCGCCAATCAAAGGTTTCGCGGCCGATATTTGTTCGCCGGCTCGCAAACCAACGTTGAGCCCTACGTGTGGCAGGGCAATTCGATCCGCTATTTGGGCGACGAAAAGCTGATCGAGAATTTTTCCGATCTCGACGTGCTTTTTTCCACGAACGCGCCAGGCGCCGGCGTGTTCGGCGGTTTGTCCAAGGAGGTGCTGGGCGGCGTCGACCTGAATCCGCAACTGAGCGCGGACACGCTCGTGTCGAGCCTGCGCGGCGGTCGAGGGATCAGCTCGAACGGCGCCTTGCGCATTTCCGACGGCACGAACGCGGCAACGATTGATCTCGCCAAGGCCGTGACCGTCGGCGACATCGTGCGCCAGATCGAAGAAAACCCGCCCCCCGGGAGGTCTATCACTGCGTCGATTACAGGATCGGGACTCACGCTGCAGCTCGACTCGGCGGGCGGGGGGAATCTCACGGTCACCGAAGTCGGCAGCGGCCGCACGGCGGCGGAGCTGGGTCTTCTGGAGCAAACGGGAACGGGAACAGGCCCCCTGGTCGGCGACGACTTAGACCCCACGATCCTGAAGACGACGCGGTTGGGCGACCTCCTGGGAACGAAGGCGCGCGCTCGACTCGCATCGGCGGGCAACAACAACGACATTCTGATCGAAGCCGCCGCCAACGGCGCGGCGCTTAATGGCGTCGCCATTCAGTTTATCAACGACGCCGCACCAGGCAGTGAGACGGCAACTTTTACGGCCGGCACGCTCACGGTGCACATTGCCGCGGGCGTGACCAACGCCGCGACTGTCGTCGATGCGATCAACGCGCAGGGCACGTTCACAGCCCGGCTCGACCCCACAGATTCCACGCATCCATCGCTTGCGGGGGCCGGCCAGGTCTCCCTGGCTGCAACCGCGGTCACCGCGGGCGGCGGCGGCGGAAACTTCGACCCGAGAGGGATCGTGGTCGACAACGGCGACGAGACCTACGCCCTCAAGTTTGACAATGCGGAAACGGTCGAGGACTTGCTCAATGTGCTCAATGGATCGGGGGCTGGCCTGCACGCTGCAATCAATTCCGCGGGCACGGGAATCGACGTTCGCTCGCGGGTGAGCGGTTCCGAGTTCTGGATTCGGGAGAATGGCGGACAGACGGCTGGCCAGTTGGGGATACGCTGGAACGAGTACAACCATCCGCTCGACATCCCCACGATTGACGGCGCGGAATTCACCGTCGTGGTCAATCTCGGCAACATCGACTTGGACCCCGAGGACGACTTCGCAGAGTTCGACGTCGACCTTTCGGGCGCGACCACCGTGCAGGACGTGCTCGACGCGATCAATTTCGCTACAGGAAATCACTCGGGAGGCGTCTCCATTGGAGCCACGCTCATCATCCACGATCAAGTCAAACGCATCCAGATCGAGGATGCAAACCATCGCCAACTGACCATTCGATCGGCGCCGGGCAGCGAGGCGACCGAGTTCCTGGGGATCATGGCGCCCGGCGGCACGGAACGGACGGAGTCGTCCGGCACGATCGTCGGCAACCCGCTGACGTACCCTCATTCCGGCAGCGTCTTCACAACGCTGACGCAGTTGTACGACGCTCTCCAGGCCGGCGACGTGGCCGCCATGGAGCGGGCGATCGCGCAGATCGACGACGACATCAACCGCGCGACGTTCGCCCGCGCGGAAGTCGGGGCTCGCGAGCAGGCTCTCGCGATCGCCCAGCGAAATTTGGAGGATGAGGATGTTCACTTGAGGTCGGCTCTCTCCAACGAAATCGAAGTCGACCTCATCGAGGCGATCTCGAATCTCACCGCCCGCCAAGTAGCGCTGCAGGCCTCGCTGCAATCCATGGGGGCGATGCTCCAAACGACGCTGCTCGATTACCTTTAAGGATCTGCCGAGGCGCGCAACGCGTCGTCTCCGCGCCGAGCAGGATCGGCGCACCCCATCCCGCCAAACCTGCGCAGTTTTTCTGTTTTCCCGCGTTGGCGGCGGTCGATTGTAGTCTTGCTGTCTGCCTTGTTTTCAAGCCACGCGCGCCGACGCGCGATCAACCCAGGTCGTGGAGCGGCTTGGGTTCAGGGCTGCGGAGGCGCGTGCATCGGGAGTCTGCGACATGGAGGTCATCACTTCGCGCTTTGGACGGCTGCAAACGCCGCCCGCCGACATTCTCCTGTTCGAGCAGGGACTGATCGGCCTTGGCCATTGCCGGCAGTGGATCGTACTCGCCGACGCAGAGAATCCGGCCCTCGGCTGGCTGCAGTGCATCGACGATGCCGAAATCGCCGTCGGCGTGGTGAGCCCGCGCCGCTTCGTTTTGAACTACCAACTGCGCGTCGCCGAACAAGAACTGGCGCCGCTGGGACTGAGGGACGTGCGCGATGCTCAGGTCGTAGCGATTGTCAGCCGGCACGAGTCCGGGTTATCGATCAACCTGCGAGCGCCGTTGGTGATCAATGTTCAAGCACGGCGTGGGCGGCAGGTCGTCACGCGCGACGCCATGCCCCTGCGGCTAGCGCTGGGCGCGATCGTACCTCTCCGCGCCAGTGCGTGATCGACGAGACTTCAACATCAACACACCAGTCCCCCCCTTTCCCGTTTCTGCGTCGCCTGCCAAGGGCAACGCGCGGCAGCCCCTGCGAACAACGTCGTGACCTGATCTTTAAGAGGCGGACCATGTTGGTTCTATCCCGACAACGCGATGAAAGCATCATCATCGGCGATAACATCGTGGTCACGATCGTCGACGTGCGCGGCGATAAGGTGAAACTCGGCATCGAGGCGCCCCAAAGCGTCTCGGTGCACCGTCGCGAGGTGTACGAAGCCATTCAGCGAGAGAACCAGTTGGCCGCGCGCCTGCGGCCCGAAGATGCTCGCAACCTGGGCCGTCCAACGTCCACCGACTGACGCTAATCGCGCCGTTGGCGGGCGGGTTGCTCGACTTTTCCGATTGCGATGCGAATCGCGGTGGCGACGGTTGTCCGGCCTACGCCGAGTTATCTGCCAAAGGCCAGTGCCCTCTTTCAGATTCCTTCGTAAACTGCTGGCGCATCCTCAAGCGCCCAATTTCTTCCGTCGATATTCTGCGGTGGAAGCTTTGAACGGCTTGCGACTGCCAGTCTTCTTGTGTGCAAGACCGCAAGAATTTCAAAAGTCAACGTGAACGCGCACTTTCGGTCCGCGCGCACGCAGATGCGACCTACGCTTGGGCAAAGACGCGCCGTCTCGATCCCAAGCGCAAGGGGCGCTTGCCGAGGGCCGTCGAGTAACGGTTCGGCTACGGTGAAATAGACTCGCGAGGCGGGTGACCTCGGCGCCGTGCGATAGGGCCGACATGTTCGCGGGAATCGTGATCCCTCTCCATCGATCCGCGGATTGTTAGCTCCAGGGATCCAACCTAGACAAGGGTGTACGCAATGACTCGGATCAATACCAACGTTTCTTCGCTGGTCGCACGGAATACGCTGGGTCGGTCGAACGCCGCACTCGAGCAAGCGCTCACCCGGCTCAGCACCGGTTTGCGGATCAACACGGGCAAGGACGACCCCGCTGGCCTGATCGCCAGCGAGAACCTGCGTTCGGATATCACCGCGGTGAAGCGGGCCATCTCGAACACCGACCGCGCCAACCAAGTCATTGCCACCGCCGACTCCGCGCTCGGCCAGGTCAGCTCGCTGCTGAACGACATTCGCGGCCTCGTCACCGAAAGCGCCAACGCGGGCGTCACCAGCCCTGCGGCCCTCGCCGCGAACCAGGCGCAGGTGGACAGCTCGCTGGACGCCCTCAACCGCATCGCGCAAACCACGACGTTCCAAGGCCGTAAGCTGCTCGACGGCAGCCTCGACTTCACAACGGTCGCTGGCACTAACTTCGGCAAGCTGAAATCGCTCCAGATCGACCAGGCCAATCTCGGCGCCACCGGCAGCGTGCCCGTGAGGATCAACGTCTCGGAAGCCGCGACCAAGGCCCAGGTGAACGTCACCAACGTTCCTTCGGGCAGCGGCACGGGCGTTGCCGCCAGCACCACAATCAGCTTCAACAGCCAGGCCGAGGAAGGGACGGCAGCCGAAGGGCAGGTCGGATTTACGGTCCAGACGGCGCCCGCGGTTGCGTCGTCCGGCAATATTACGTTCGCCTTGGGCGAGCTTCAGGCGACGGGAACCGTTGCCCTGACCACGGCGGGCGGCCCCTCGGGCTTTACGCTGACCGCTGCCTCGGGCGGTCCCGCGGCCGGAGCGGAAGCGAATGGCACCCTCACGATCGCCATCGTCGACGACACGACGGCCGGCACCTCCTATGACGACACGTCCAACACGCTTACGGTAACCGTCGATATCACCGGCGGCGCCGACACCACGGCCGACGTGTTCGCCGCCATCAATGCCGGCAGCGACTTCGAAGCCACCGCCTTAACGGGCGGCACCGAAGAGGTCTTGACAACCACCACCGGTACGGGCGCGCTGGCCGGAGGCCGCGACGCGGAAAACGCCGTCATCGCCGTCACCGGCGCCGCCCCCGGCACCAGCGGCAACGTGAGCGTCACGATTGTCGAAAGCGGCAATGCGGGCGCCGGCGCCGTGCGTACGGGCGACGCGATCAACGGCTACACGATCACGGTCGACAACTCCGCGACCATCTCCGGCATCGCCCTTGCGATTAACGGCGCTGCGGAGATCAACGCCACGACATCCAGCTCGGCGACCTACTCCGGGAGCGACGACGCTCCCCCGTCCGCGCTGAACCTCACCAATGGCGCCGCGGCACAGACCACGCAGAACTTCATTTCCATCGCGTCACTGGCCACGGTCGACGGCAGCAACCTGAATCTCACCTTCCAACAAGGCGCCACCGCCGGCGTCGCGGCGGGCTCGGGACAGGGCAGCTACACGATTACCTACACGGCGGGCGCCACGCTCAACGACGTCCTGTCGCTCATCGAAACGATCGACGAGGTCGACGCCGCGGCGACAAACATTGCCACTGGTTCGGACGGCACCCGCGTCGTTACGGCCGCTCCGGCGGGCGTCAACTCGATTCTCGGCTACACGGCGCCGGTGTTCGGCGACGACGTGATCACGATCGAGGCCACCACGGTTGGAACCACCGAAAACGGCAAGACGGTTACCGTCCAGGAAACGTCGAACACGTCGCTGTTCAGCGCGACCACCGGCGTGGGCGTTGTGGTCGACAGCAACGGCAATATCACCGTCAGCTTGAACTCGGCCGCGACGAACATCGACATCGACGACATTGCCAATGCCATCGAAACGGCGAGCGCCGGCCGCTATACGGCCAGCGTCACGACAGCCGAAGGCTCTGGCGCGTACAACGCGACGACGCAAACGGCGCCCACCGTCGCCGACACTGCTGACGGCGCCGCCGCGGGCGGACTGGCGGCCTCTGCGATTATCGAGCTGGCCGGCCTCAGTGGCTCGGAAGTGCTCAGCTTCGGCGCCGGCACCAGCCTGAGCCAGCTCGTCAGAGGCATTAACCTGGTTAAGGACGCGACCGGCGTCGAAGCCGTCGCCGCCGGCACGACGCTGCAGCTCCGGAGCACCGAGTACGGCTCCGAAGCGATCGTGGATCTCAAGGTCATCAACGAAGGCGCAGGGTCGACGCTCTTTACGAACGTCGCCCAGAAACGCGACACCGGCACCGACATCGAGGCCACGGTCAACGGCGTCGTCGCCAACGGCAGAGGCAATCAGCTGCAGATCAACACCTCGACCCTCGACCTGACTGCGACCATCGAGGCCGACTTCGAGGGCCTCGCGCAGTTCACGATTAGCGGCGGCGGCGCCCTGTTCCAGCTCGGTCCCGACGTGGTCTCCAATCAGCAGGCCCGACTCGGCATCACGAGCGTGAACACGGCACGGCTAGGCGGCATCTCTGGCAAGCTGTACGAACTGGCCAACGGCAACGCGGCCTCACTGCAAAACGATCCGACAACGGCCGCCCGCATTGTGAGCGAAGCGATCGACCAGATCACCTCGCTCCGCGGACGATTGGGCGCCTTCCAGCGCACCACGCTGGAAACCAACAAAAACGCCCTCAACGACGTGCTGGTGAACCTGTCCGACGCCGAGAGCTCGATTCGCGACGCCGACTTCGCCGCCGAATCGGCCGAGCTCACCCGGGCTCAAATCCTCGTGCAGTCGGGCACCACGGTGCTGCAGATCGCCAACAGCAACCCGCAAAACGTGCTCGCCCTGCTGCGGTAAGTCGGGACCGCGAACGCGAGAATCCTCTGATAGCAATCCCAAGCCGACCTGGTCGCTGGACCAGGCCGGCTTTTTTCGTCGGCGGCGAGAACCAATCCCCCGCCGGCGGCCCCACGCGACTTTAGCGGTCAGTGACTCTTTGCCGATACCTAGCTGATACGGTGCGCTGCCTGCGCCGTACCCTTTTCTGGAACCCTGCACCCGCTGAGCCTGCCCCGTCGCCATGTCGCGGATTACTTCCAGCGTCGGCCTGATTACCGGAATTCCCATCGAGGATACGGTAAAACAACTGATGGAGGTTGCGGCCCGACCGCGCAATCTGCTGAACACTCGTAACGAGGGGCTCAAGCAGCAGCAAATCGCCCTCGACACAATGGGCTCGCGCCTGCTGAGCCTGCAGTTTTCCCTCAACAAGCTCAAGGCGACCGCGGTTTTCCAGACCCGCCAGATCACTTCGAGCGCCCTCGACGTGGTCGAGGCCACGCCGGCGGCCTCCGGCACGCCCAGCGTCGGCACATTCCAAGTGCGGGCCGTCCAGAGCGCCTCAGGGCAGCAGCTCGTGAGCCAGCGGTTCGAAAGCGCGGCCGCGGCCCTGAGCGGCGGCCTGCTGTCGTTTCGCGTGGGCGGCCATCTCGACAAAGGGCTCGCGCTCGACCAACTCAACGGCGGCCTCGGCGTCCCGCGCGGAAAGGTGAAGATCACCGATCGCAGCGGCGAGTCGGCCGTCATCGACCTGACGTACGCCCGCACCGTGGACGACGTCATCAACGCGATCAACTTCAGCGACGAGATTTCCGTCACCGCATCCGCCAGCGGCGACGCGTTCACGCTGACCGACAACTCGGACGGCGACGGCAATCTGCGCGTCCAGGAAGTCGGCAGCGGCAAGACGGCCGCGGGCCTCGGACTCGCGGGAATCAATGTCGCCGACTCCACAGCCACCGGCAGCGACGTCCTGCGGTTGCACGCCGGTACAAAACTCAGCTTGCTGAACGACGGCAACGGCGTCGACGTGAGCAAGAAAGGAGTCGTCGATCTCGAAGCGACGCTTTCCGACGGAACGGAGCTGCAGATCGATCTGCACGACGCGGTCACGCTGGGCGACGTGATTATGCAGATCAACGCCGTCAACGCGGGCAAGCTCACCGCGGCGATCGCATCCGACGGCCGAAGGTTGGTGATCACCGACCACACCAGCGGGTCGGGCACGTTTTCGATCGCCAGCGGCGTGGCGTCGACGACGGCAGAGGATCTGGGCATCGCGACGGCGGTGACGGGATCGGCGACGATCACCGGCGGCCGGCTGCTCGCAGGACTCCGCGACTCGCTCGTGTCGCGGCTCGCCGGCGGCGCGAGGATCCAACTCGGAGCAATTGCCATCACCGACCGTGCCGGCAACGGCGACGCCGTCGACCTGTCGGCCGCGGAAACGCTCGATGAAGTGATTGCGATTATTAACGCATCCGCCGCGGGCGTGACCGCATCGATCAACTCGGCAAGGAACGGCATTGCCATCACCGACGTTTCGGGAGGCAGTGGAAACCTGGTCATCGCGAGCGCCGACGCGAACCACGCGGCCGAGGCCCTGGGCATCGCCGTTGACGGCGCCGTGGAATCGGTCAACTCCGGCTCGCTCGGCCGTCAATCGCTCAGCCGTGCGACGCTGCTGTCCTCGCTCAACGGCGGCAAGGGCGTGGTGCTCGGCGACCTTCGGATCACGGATGCGGCGGGCGTCGCCCAGACGGCTGACCTCGACGGCTTCGGGACAAAGCCGACCACGGTCGGCGACGTGATCGACGCCATCAACGCCCTGTCCAATGGGGTCGCGGCGCGGATCAACGACGCGGGCGACGGCATCCTCGTCATCGACACGACGGGCGACGCCGGTACGCTGGGTATCCGCGATCTCAGCGGAGATCTGGCCAAGTCGCTGCGACTGACGCGGGCCAGCACAACCATCGACGTCAATGGCACGCCCACCAAAGCCATCGACGGCGCCGCGTCCTACGCCATCGACCTCGATGATCTGGACGTCGACAACGACGCGATTGCTCTGTCCTCGCTTAACGGCGGCACAGGCGTCGCCGCGGGCGACTTCGTGATCACCAACTCCAAGGGCCTCAGCATCGCACTCGACCTGAACGGCGGCGATGCCGGCGTCACGACCATTGGCCAGCTCATCGACCTGATCAATGCCCGCGCGGCGGAAAAAGGCAGCGGGTTCGGCGTGACGGCCCGCATCAACGACGCCGGAACCGGCATCGCCCTGGTGGACACGGCCGGCGGCACGGGCGAGCTCACCGTCCGAAGCGTCAACTCAACCACCGCCGCCGATCTGAAGCTCACGGCCAAAGTGGCCAAATCGCCCGGCAAGCAAGTCATCGACGGCGCCGGCACGTTCACCATTGCCAACGCCGCCGAAACGGGCCTCCAGGCCCTTGCCGCCCGCATCAACGAACTTGACGCGGGCGTTACGGCCAGCACGATCTTCGACGGCTTCGGCTACCGCCTGGCCCTGGCCGTCGACGCGACCGGCAGCAATGACGAGCTGCTTCTCGACGTCGGCGAGTCGGGACTCGTGTTCGAAGAGACCAGCAAGGCGAAAGATGCTTTGCTCTTGTTCGGCGACGTGGCGAATCCAGGCTCCGGCGTGCTGCTCAGTTCGGCGACGGGGTTGTTCGAATCGGCCATCGGCGGCCTCGACGTCCGCGTCAAAGGCGCCTCGGACGCTCCCGTAACCATCAACTCCAGCCAGACCGACGCCGAATTGGTCAAGACCGTCGAAGAAGTCGTGGCAGCGTACAACGCGCTGCGAACCGACCTCGACAAGCTCACGGACTTCAACGCCGATGCGGCGACGGTGGGCCTGCTCTTCGGCAGCCACGAGGCGCTGCAGATCGACTCCCGCCTGTCGCAAGCGATGACGGCTCGCTACTTCGGCGCCGGCGGATTCCAGTCGCTGGAGTCGATCGGCCTGAGCGTCAAGGAGGACGGCACGTTGGAACTCAACAAAACGAAGCTCAAGGCGGCGTTCGAGTCCGATCCCGAAGGGTTGCAGAATTTCTTGACGAATGCCGATAACGGCGTCGTCGTAAAGCTCAATGCCACGATCGACCGCCTGGCCGGCGCGGAGAAATCGCTGCTCGCCGCGCGCAGCGAGTCGCTGCAGGATTCGATCAAAGCCAACACCGACCGCTTGGACAAACTGAGCCTGCATCTGGAGCGCCAGCAGGAGCGCCTGTTGTTGCAGTTCTATCAACTGGAATCCGTCATCGCAAAATTACAGTCCGGCCTGACCGCCATTCAGAACTTGCAGGTGATCCCGCCGCTGTCGTCGTTGAGAACACGGTAAAACCGCGAAAAATTGCTCCTTGACCCAAGGAATTGAACTCCCCATGGCCTACGGCCCCTCGGTCAACAATCGTTATCTCGACGGGCGCGTCGCGTCGGCGTCGCAACCTGAACTCCAGCTGATGTTGCTGGAGGGCGCACTCCGTTTCGGCCGCCAGGCGCGGCAACAGTGGAATGACCCGGGACAACAAATCGCAGCGGACCGCCTGCTCCGCCGCACGCTCGACATCGTCGAAGAGCTGACCCGGAGCGTCGGGGGCGGCAAGACCGAGGCGTCGAAACGATTGGAAGAAGAGTACGCGTTCGCGTTCCGGGCTTTGACTGCCGCCCAGTTCGGCCGCGACGCCGCCCAGCTCGACGCCGCCCTGAAGATTCTGGCCATCCATCGCGAAACCTGGCGCCAGGCGTGTGAGAAGCTGAAGTCCCAGGTTGCCCCGCGCCTGGACTACAGCGGCGCCCCGGCCGCCGGATTCTCCTTCCAGGCTTAACGCGCCCGCGGCGCAGGAGGGTACGCTCCCCGCCAGCCGGACCGCTACACGGCCCCGGTCGCCTTGACGATTGGCGCGACCCGTCGCGTGAATCGCCCGCTCATTCTGCGGTTAGACCTCCGCCGCCGGCCGTTGACCGCCCGCGCGCGCCCGGCCTATCATTCGCGTCGGCGAGAACCATTTTGAAGACCTTCTTCCCCCGGAGCATGCGCGTGCCTGCCGCCCAGACCAAACACCTGATCCGCGTCGGCCACAGTCCTGACCCGGACGACGCGTTCATGTTCCATGCCCTGGCCAACGACTGCCTCGACACGGGCGACTACGAATTCACGCACGAATTGGTGGACATCGAGACGCTCAATCGCCGCGCGTTCGCCGGCGAACTCGAGTTGACCGCCCTCAGCATCCATGCCTACGCCTTCCTGCACGACAAATACCTGCTCTGTTCGTGCGGCGCCAGCATGGGCGACGGCTACGGGCCGATGGTCGTCGCTTGCGAGGCAGGGACGATCGATTCGCTGCGGGACAGGACGATCGCCGTTCCTGGCACGCTGACCAGCGCGTTTTTAGCATTGCGGCTATGCCTGGGAAGGGAATTTGAGCATGTCGTTGTGCCGTTCGACGAAATCATCGACGTCGTCGGTCGCGGCGAATACCAGGGCCGCGCGGTCGACGCCGGCTTGATCATTCACGAAGGCCAGCTCACCTACGCCGCTAGCAATCTGAAGCTGATTGTCGACCTTGGCGTCTGGTGGAAGGATGTCACGGACCTGCCGCTCCCCCTAGGCGCCAACGGCATCCGCCGCGATCTTGGCGACGCGGCCATCCGCGACGTCCAGCGATTGCTGCACGCGAGCATCAAGTTCGGCCTTGATCATCGTCAGGAGGCCCTGGACCACGCTCTGCAATACGGCCGCGATCTCGACCGCGGCCAGGCGGACCAGTTCGTCGGTATGTACGTGAACGACTGGACGCTCGACTTCGGCCCGCGCGGTCGCGAGGCCGTGCGCCGCTTCCTCGCGATGGGTCACGAAGCGGGCGTGCTGCCGCAGCTCGTGACGCCCGAGTTCGTCGAGCTATGATTGAGAGGGCGTCGCGCTCATTTCGTTCGCAGTAGCCCCCGGCGCAAGCCGGCGGGTTTTGTGCGTCGCGCATCGCGTCGCCTCAACCTCCGGCTCGCGCCGGGGGCTAGGCGTTTTCCCCCTATTCAGTGCACTGGCGATTCACCTCTCCCATGGCCGGCGATTGGCAGCAAGCTCTGGACGCAATCGTCGCTGATCGGGAACCCGAGATCATCGGCCTCCGCCGGCATCTGCACGCTCACCCGGAACCCAGCGGCGAAGAGCTCTCCACCAGCCTGGAGCTCTACAAGCGGCTCGGCGACGTCGGACTGCGGGTGCGCATGGGCCCCGATGGTTGCGGCGTGATCGCGGACAATCCGCGCGACAAGCAAGTCGACAGCAGCCGCGTCGCGTTACGCGCCGACATCGACGCGCTGCGCATCCACGACGAAAAAACCGTCCCCTACCGCAGCACGCGCAACGGCGTGATGCACGCCTGCGGCCACGATGCGCACGCCGCGATGGCGCTCGGGGCCGCGACCGCACTGCGCAAGTTGGAACGCGACGGCGCGGCGCCGTGGCCGCTGGCCTGGCGGGCCGTCTTCCAACCCGCCGAAGAAACCGCCGCCGGCGCCCGGCAAATGATCGCGGCCGGCGCCCTCGACGGCGTTCGCCAGATCTTCGCGTTGCACGTCGATCCAGCGCGGCGCACCGGCGAGATCGGCGTCCGCAGCGGGGCCTTCACCGCCAGCTGCGACGCCGTCCACATCGTCGTGCACGGCCGCGGCGGACATGGCGCCCGGCCGCACGAGTCGAACGACCCCATCGCCGCCGCCGCCCAGCTCATCAGCACGATTTACCAGTTCGTTCCGCGCGTGACCGATAGCTTTGACGCCGTGGTGGTGAGCTTCGGTCGCGTACGCGGCGGCGAAAACGCCAACGTGATACCCGAGCACGTCGAACTCGACGGCACGCTTCGCACCCTGGACGCCGAAGTGCGGCTGCAAACCATTGAACACATTCATCGTTTGAGCGGAGGCATCGAGTCCGTCACGGGCACGCAAATTCAGGTGACGCTCGAGCGCAGCATCCCCTCGGTGCACAACGATCCCGAATCGACGCGGCTGATTACGGAAGCGGCGGCGCCCGTGGTCGGCATCACCGGCGTGCGGCCCATTCCCCGGCCGAGCATGGGCAGCGAGGATTTCGCTTGCTACCTCGACCATTGCCCCGGCGCCATGTTCCGCCTCGGCATAGCCCGCGAAGGCGTCCCCGTGACGCCCCTCCATACGCCGCGGTTCGACGTCGACGAGTCCGCGCTGACGATCGGCACACGTATCCTCGCCGGCGCGGTCGTCCTTGCATGTCAGCCGCCGCCACGCGGCGGCGCGTGATTTGCTCGATTGAGCGGCGCCGCGATGAACGCACAACGAGGATCTCGGCCATGACTGTGCTCAACTTCACGACCAACCGCCGTCCGACGCTCGGCATCGAAATCGAGCTGGGCCTGGTCGACGCCGAGACGATGGCTCTGTCCAACAGCTACGCGCGCCTCGTCGAGCGTCTGCCCGTGCAGGGCCGCGAGCGATTCAAGCCCGAGCTGATGCAGTCAGTTCTCGAGATCAACACCGACGTGTGTGAAAGCGTCCGCGATGCCGAACGCGAGCTGCGCGGCCGCATTGGCGTGGTCGAAGCGGCAGCCGACCAGGTGGGGCTCGCCCTTTGGTGGGGAGGCCTCCATCCATTTTCGCGGTGGAAAGATCAGCAGGTCACCCGCGACGAGCGGTATCTGAAGCTCACCGACCTGCTGCAACTGCTCGCGCGGCACCTCGTGACGTTCGGTTTGCACGTGCACGTGGGCGTCGACTCCGGCGACAAGGCCGTCATGATTTGCGACCGCATCATGCGGCATCTGCCGACGCTGCTGGCCCTTTCGGCCAGCAGCCCGTACTGGGAAGGCGAGGCGACGGGGCTCAAGTCATACCGCTCGAAGGTGATGGCCGGCCTGCCGACTGCCGGACTGCCGCCGCTGATGCGCAACTGGAGCGAATACGTGTGGCTGGTCAATCACATGGTCGCCACCGGGTTCATCAACACCGTCCGTGAAATCTGGTGGGACGTGCGGCCACACCATAATTTCGGCACCGTCGAAGTCCGCATGTGCGACATGCCGGGCAAGCTCGACGACGTGCTCGCCTTGGCCGCGCTCATCCAGTGCCTGGTGAAGGCCCTCTCCGACGAGATCGACCACGGCGCCTATCAGCACGACGCCCATCCGATGATGGTCAGCCAGAACAAATGGCGGGCCGCCCGCTACGGCACGGCCGCACGGCTTGTCGACAACTACACGTTCGAGTCGCTCACCGTCGTCGAAGTCGTCGATCGACTGATCGAGCGGCTACAACCGACGGCCGACGAGCTGGGGTGCGTCGCGCATCTCGAACGCTGCCGCGAAATTGCCGCGGGGCCGACGTGGGCGGACAGGCAGTTGGAATTGTACGACGAATTGGAGGACCCCGCCGCCATGGTCCGACGATTGGTGGACGGCGCTCGAATTTCTCCGATGTCGCGTTGAGACGCGGGACGGAAACGGCTCTGCCGGGCGCAATTGGTTGGCCGATTTTCATCGGCTATAATTGCAGGAACAGCCCCTCACGCGAGCCGCCCATGGCCACCATCTCCCTTGAACCGTCGACCTGGACTGCCACGGACCTCGTCGCACGGTTCGGCCCGATCCTGTTGCATCGAATCATCAACGATCCGCCGCCAGGCTCCGCCACGGTGGCCGACGTCGTTCGCCTGGACGATCATCACGACTGCATCTGCGAATTGATCGACGGCACGCTGGTGAGGAAAACCATGGGCGCCGATGAATCGCACCTTGCCATCAGAATTGCGATGCCGCTCGGCTCTTATGTCGAAGCGAATAACATGGGAATTGTTCTGGGGGAAGCGGGCATGATGCAGCTTTTTCCGGACCAGGTTCGTATTCCCGACGTGTCATTCGTGTCGCATGAGCATCTCAAAGGATCCGGCTTTCCCAGCGACCCAGTCCCCCACATGGCGCCCGTGCTCGCCGTCGAGGTCATTAGCGCTAGCAACACGCGGCAAGAGATGGAACGCAAGCTGACCGAATACTTCGACGCCGGCACGCTACTCGTGTGGTATGTGTACCCCGAGACAAAGGAGGTGCATGCCTTCAAGAGCGCAGACAGCGTCCGCGTCTACGGCGTGCAGGACGAACTGCCGGGAGACGATGTCCTGCCCGGATTCGCGATGAAGCTTGCCGAGTTGTTCGCCGTGCCCGGAAAGAAGGCGTGACCTCTGCGGCAGCGGGCCGCCTCATCCGAAATACTCCGGCTCGTTCCCCGTCTTCCACTTGATATTGCATCCCAGGCTCGGCCGCTGCTGGTCGGACACAGGTTTGCCGGCGAGCACCGCGTCCAGCGCCGCGCGCAGATCCTTGCCCGTCACCGGGACGCCGCTTTGCGGTCGGCTGTCGTCCATCTGGCCTCGGTAGACAAGCCGGCAGTTCTTGTCGAACAAGAAGAAATCCGGCGTACATGCAGCGTGGTAGGCGTGCGCGACCTCCTGCGTTTCATCGTACAGATACGGAAATGCGTAGCCGCGTTCCTCGGCCTCGGCGACCATTCGTTCGGGCGAGTCGGCCGGGTGCGTCGACACGTCGTTGGAATTGATGCCCACGACCGCGACGCCCTTGTCCATGTATTCGCGCGTCAGTCGCGCCAACTCATCCGCCACATGGATGACGAACGGGCAATGGTTGCACATGAAAATGACGAGCAGGGCCGGAGCGCCCGAGAAATCCTCAAGGCTCACCTCGCGGCCATCGACGTTGACCATGCGGAAATCGGGCGCCGGCGTGCCGAGCGGCAACATCGTGCTGGGGGTGCGAACCATGAGTGGGTCTCCCGGGTCTGAGTGGGGTGAGCGCCCAAGTATCGAGCACGCCCGGCCTGCCATCAACCGCCTCGGCGAATCTGCGCCGGCCCGCCGTTTGCAGGAATGGCCCCGCGCGGCCGCCACGAGCCCTTTGTTGACAGGGCTCCGCGGCGACCCAATAATCGCCCCCGGCGCCGCGGCGAACTTCCGTGCGTGTCGATGCGTACAGCAGTCGTCCAAGAAAGTCGGTCCGCGCCGCTCCATTCGCCGGCGCCATGTGTTCAGGAGAAACAAGCCATGGGCGTTCAAGAAGTCAACGATCTCAATTTCAACAGCGAAGTGCTCCAGAGCAACGAGCCCGTGCTGGTCGACTTTTGGGCCCCGTGGTGCGGTCCCTGCCGTCAGATCGCCCCTGTCGTCGAGCAACTCGCAGGCGAAAACGCGGGGAGCGCCAAAGTGGTGAAGCTCAACGTCGATGACGCGCCCAGCGCCGCGCAGAATTACGGCGTCAGCAGCATTCCCACGCTGATGGTCTTCAAGGGCGGCGAAGTCGTCGACCGCTTCGTGGGCGTCCAACCCAAAACGCGACTGCAGGAAGCCATCGACGCCGCCAAAGCTTGATTCCCAAGTCGCCGCTGCGCGGGACGACCGGCGGGCGGCGATCTTTTTTGCCCTTTTCCTGCCCTTTCTTGGGGTTCCTTTAGTGCCGGCGGATCCATGGTTCACGTGATTGCGGAAATCGAAGTCCACGACGGCATGCGGGAACAGTTTTTGCAGGAGTTTCGCCGCGTCGTGCCCCTCGTGCGCGACGAAGACGGCTGCCTCGAATACGGGCCGGCGACCGACCTCGCCAGCGATCTTTCCGCCGCGGCGCGGCCCAATGTCGTGACCGTTATCGAAAAGTGGTCGAGCGAAAAGGATCTGCGGGCCCATCTTAAGGCGCCGCATATGGACGAGTACCGCAAGCGAGCCGGACACTTGATTGCCGGCGTCACGATTCGCGTGTACGAACCTGCTTAGTCCGCACGTCGCATCGGAGATGCTTGCGAACCGCTCCCATTCCAGCGAAGTTTCCGCGCCGCTAGCTTTGTTAGCGTGCTGCGCTCCGCTTTCTGAACAAATGTCGGCGAAGAAGTAAAACTTTGCTCTGCGGCGCGCCGATTGGACATCTTGGGCAAACTTTTCCGTTTGCAGCGTCTTTGCGGCCGTGAAGACGTGGAATGAAGTCCAACGGAACCCCGGGCCATGGCTGGCAGCGATAGCACACTCGACCAGGACGCGCCCTCGAGCGAAATGCGTGAGATGCGCGTCGACGCCGCCCATGGACCGCGTCGCGCCGGCGCAGCGGCCCAGCATAGCAACACGCCGGTCGTGGCTGCAGCGGCTCACGGAGCGGCGGGGCCCGCGGCCAACTTCATTGAACCCGACGATTCGGGGACCGATCTTTCGGCGGATCTGGGCGTCAACGAAGCCGACCTGCTGACGGCCTCCCCGGCGATGCTCGCCGAGCATGCGGCGAA
This sequence comes from uncultured Planctomycetaceae bacterium, assembly GCA_964430075.1. Taxonomy (GTDB): domain Bacteria; phylum Planctomycetota; class Planctomycetia; order Pirellulales; family Lacipirellulaceae; genus Lacipirellula. The sequence goes on from CAYSFP010000007.1 coordinate 43,915, forward strand.
TCTTGCGGAACGGCTGCAGCAGCGGCTGGCCGACGTCGACCGTCGCGAGGCGCGACTCAACTCGCAGGAAGCGGAATTCGATTCTCGCATCCGGACGGCTCGCCTGTGGGTCGAGCAGTGCGAATTCGACATTGCCGCCCGGCAGGAGGAGATCGAGGGGCGCGAACTGCAGTTGGCGGAGCGTGAAGAAGCCGCCGCCGCCCTGGTCGAACGGGCCGACGAAATCGCCCAGCGGTTGGTCGAACTCGACGAACGGGAACAGACCGCCGCCCAGTTGCAGATCGAACTCGAGGTGGCCCGCACGGAACAACAAACCAAGATCGACGCCCTGGAGTTCGAGGCAGCCGCCTGCCGCAGCCGGCAAATCGAGCTCGACGAGGCGAAGCAGAGCTACGAGCAGCGGCAGCGCGATCTCGACGCCCGCGAGGCCCGCTTGTACAGCGATCAGGAGCGGCTCGGCCACGACAATGCCGCCGTCGGCGCGCTGCAGCTCGATCTCAAACGGCACACCGCGGAACTCGCCGAGCGCGAGGCCCAATTGCAGGAACTCGAACGCCAACTGGCCGAATCGGCCAGCCAGCTCGAGTTCACTCGCGCCGAACTTGATCGCGCCGCCGACGAGTCGGCACGGCAATCCGCCGAGATTGCTGCGGCCGAGCGACGCCTGCAGTTTCGGCAAAACGAGATCGATGCGGCGCTCAAGCGTTTCGAACGGCTCGGGATCATCGAGCAGAAGATGGTCGAGCTCGAGCAACAGGCAACCGCCTTCGACATGCGGGCCAAATACCTTGACAGCGCCGAAACCATGCTCGCCGGGCGGCATGTGGAGCTGGCCGATCGACAGCGGCAACTCGAACACGACCAGTTAGCCTTTGAGAATCAAGTCACACGGGAACGTCGCGCGCTGGTTGCCGAAGCGGAGCAGTCGCGCACGTCGCTCGAGCAGCAGCAGCGCGATCTCGAGCGCCGCGAGCAGTTGCTCGACGGTCGCGAGCAATCACTTGAACAATTGGCACAACAGCTTCGCGACGTGCAGCGCGAAACGCTGGAGACCCGTCTGGCCACGGAGGAAACGTGGCTGCAACTGCAAGGCGTCTTGGCGCCGGCGTCGCTCTCGCGATCCATCGCCCAAGTGCGCGGCCGGCTGGCCGATCATTTTCAGTTGGCCGCCGACGACCTGCAGCAGCGCCGCGTTGAGCTTGACCGCATTCGCGGTGAGCTCAACGAACAGGTCCAGCAAATCGACGAGCGTCGGCTGCAACTGCAGCGGTGGGCCAATCAGCAGCAAAGCGAGTTGGAAAAGCAGGCCGATCGACTCGCCGCCCGCGAGCGGGCGCTCGACGAGCAGGATGCGGGGAATCGTCGGCAGGAACTCCAGTGGCAGGCGGAGCGCGCAGAGTATCAGGAGCAGATCCAGCAACTGCTCGCACTGCTACGCGAGCCGGCCAGCGCTGCGGCCGTAGCGGCGTAGCGCCGCCTGCCATGCTGCTTACGTCGCGGCCGATTCGGTCGCCGCCGAGGCATCGCTCTCCGCGTCCGATGCCTCGGCTTCCGACTCGGCGTCGGCCTCGGTCGCGTCGGCTTCTTCGCCCTGCTCGGCCTCGTCACTCTCAGCGGCTAATTCGGTGGTCTTTGCCACGTCGTCGCCTTCGCCGGGCAGTTCGAACTCGCGGGGCTCGACCACCTGGCCGGCCGTCGTCGTCTCGGCATGGTGGACGATCGCCATCGCGGCCTGGATTTCTTCGGAGTTGAAGTACGGCTGTCGAACCGCGTTGCGTTCCGTGCCCGTCAGCTTGGAGGCCAACTCTTCCCAGCTCACCTCACTGTTGAGATTCCAAACCGCGGCCTGCGCGGCGCCGGTCGGCAGGTCGCCGTTGGCATAGGCGGCTACGATCTCGATGACGGCCGGACTGCTCAAGTAGTTCTCGATGGGACGAATCACGTACGGCTTATTGGTGGACGGCTCGCGCAGGCCGTGATCGAGACATAACAGCGGGACATCGATCCGGACAACTTTCTCAGGAGGCACGTTGAAGCCGCCGCGTCGACCGCCGCCGCCGCCCCCGCCGCCGCGGCCGCCCCCGCCGCGGCCGCCGCCCCCGCGCCCGCCGCCGAAGCCGCCCCCGCCGCCGCCGCCGACGGACTGTTGCCCGCCGCCCATGCCGCCGCCCATGCCGCCGCCGCCGCCGAACTGTCCTTGAATCTGCGGAATGCCGATGAACGCATCCGGAATTGCGACGTTGACGGGCTGCTGGGTGTTGTTCGTCAGAATGATGCGGCCGCGCTTCGAATCGCGAGCGACGAACTTCGCCTCGATCGAGCCGTCCTGCATCGCGTCGAAGAGATCGACGACGGCCTCTTCCGGCGCGGCCGACTCCGCCTTGGCGCCGGCCAGCGGCCAGGCCAACTCACCGATTAAAAAGAGCGCCGCCACTGCCAGCGGAAGGATCCGTTTCATATCGCGTGTTCCCGTCGCACGAGAGAATCCCCGCAGGCCGCGACGCGACCGGGCGGAGCATTGGGTTGCAACTCCTTCAGAATAAACAGCTTGGCCTGAAAATCCAAGCAAATCCTGTTAATCGTCAGAGGCGTTTGGGTTTTCGGGCGGGGAGGATTTTGGGGAAGGTGGAGCGTTGTGTTCCGGGGCAGACTGGCCGCTGAAGCGGCCAGTCCGAAAGGGGGGGTGGAGTAGGACTGTGCCAGTTGTGCGCTTTCGAGGGACGAACGGGGGGACGTTCGGTGGACACTTCGGACTGTTTGCGCGCGACGCGTGGACAGGACACGGGACCAGGGATTGTCGCAACTGCGGATGCCATAAGGGTTTCCTCGATCATCGAGGCGGCACAGGGCGTCCACTTTGTCCACTTGGGGTGCGCATGGCAGTCAAGGGGCTTGAAGCGTGGGCCGCAGCGGAGCCGTGGGGTAGAAACTGGGAGCCGCGCTAAGCCGCAAGCGGTTGGGGCGAACGGGTCTTAGGGGCCGGTCGGAGCGAAGCGTTGGAGGCGCCAGGAATGATCTTATGTATACCTAATTGCGCGGCTGTTTTCTACGACGTTTTTTCCGAATCGGGCGAACATCAGGAATTGCGTGCCAAACAGGCTCCTGGCGTTCAGAATGTAATACTTGAGATGCCCGCAGCAGCAATCCGGCTGCCCAGCGGAATGCACGCGTGAAGCGCCACGTTCGGCCTGCCTGCCATGCCATCGCCCCAAACGTCCGCGGCGAAGCCCCGCACCTGGATCGTCTCGCCGGCTTGGGACCTGACATACCTGGTGCTGACGCCGCTGGCCATCGTGCCGGCGGTGCTGGTCGCGGTGCGGCAGTGGCTGTCCGCCGAGCAGGTGTATTTGGCCGTCATCTCGTTCGCCTCCCTGGGGCACCACTTGCCGGGGTTCATGCGGGCGTATGGCGACCGGGAGTTGTTCCAGCGTTATCGCTGGCGGTTTGTGCTCGCCCCGCCGCTGGTGTTTGCCATGGCGCTGGCGTTTACGCCGCCCGCGGCGGTTGCTTCGGCGCTGCATTTGCCGTGGACTCATTTGCATGGGCTCGAGCTGATCCTGCTCGTGTGGGGGACGTGGCATGGGCTGATGCAGACCTATGGGTTCATGCGCATCTACGATCTGCGCCGCGGCGCGAATGACGCGCGGACGGCGCGACTCGACCGCGCGCTGTGCATCGCCATTTTTGTGGCAGGGGTGGTGCTGAGCGACACGCGGATGTTCGGACTGGCCGGAGCGATGTGGCAGACGGGGTTGCCGTTGTTTGGTTCGGAAGCGCTGGCGGGCGTGCGGTGGGTTGTGGGGGGGGCTTGTGCGGCGGTGGTGGCGGGGTATGTGGGGGACGCGCTAAGCCGCAAGCGGCGGGGGGCGCCGGTGAATGGAGTGAAGCTGTTGTTGGCGGGGGTGACCGGGTGGTTTTGGTGGTACTGCGGGCGGCTGTCGACGAACTTGCTCATCGGCGTGGCGATGTTCGAGATCTTCCATGCCGTGCAGTACAACGCGATCGTGTGGATCTACAACCGCCGGTTGCTGGAGCGCGCCGGCGAGCGGTTCGGACCGTTGGGATTCCTGTTTCGCGACCGGCTGGCGATGCTCGGCGTCTATCTCGCCGCCATTGCCGCTTACAGCGCGATTCGCTTCTTTACGGCCCGGCCGGACGACCGGATGTTCAGCGGCGATTTGGTCAATGCCCATCAATGGCTGATCGCGGCGTTTGTCGCCTCGTCGTTGTTACACTTCTATTACGATGGGTTCATCTGGAAAGTGAGCGAGCGCAAGACGCGCGAGAACCTGGTGGAGGAAGCTGCGGCGTCACCGACGTTGGACCACTTTGTCCCGGCCGCGATTCACGCGGCGAAGTGGGGCGCCCTGGCGACGATTGCCGCAATGCTCGTCGCCGCGGAAGTGCGCTACCAGCGCGCGAACATCACGGAACGCCAGGCAACGGAGCGGGCGGCCCTCGCGCGTCTCGTCCCGGCCGTGCCCGAGGCGGCGATGCTGGCCAGCCAGGAAGCCTTGGCCCGCGGCGACGCCGACGAGGCGGCCGACCTGGCAACGCAAGCCGCCGCGGGCCGTGCTGGCTCGCACCAAATCCAGGCCGAGCTCGCCTGGACGCTGATGGAAGCCGGCCGTTACGACGAGGCCAAGGAGGCGCTGCTCAAGGCGATCGCCTGGGCGCCGAACAAGTGGGATTACCACTGTGACCTTGGTGAAGTCCACGAGAAGCTTGGCGACGACGCGGCAGCCGAGGCGGCGCTCCGGCGCGCGGTGGAACTCGCGCCCAGCGAGGTCGAACCTCTCGATCGACTCGCGGCGCTGTTGTTGCGAACCGATCGCGTCAACGAAGCGGTTACCGTGTTGGAGCAGCTTTTGAAGCTCGACGACGCGTCCGCGGAACACCACTATCGATTGGGATTTGCTTATTTAAAACTCGGCGACGCGTCGCGCGCCGTGGCCCCGCTGCGACGCGCCGTGCAACGGGACGACGCGAACTTCCAGGCCCATCTGCAATTGGGGGATGCGATGCTCGCCCTCGGCAAGCCTCAGGGTGCGTTGGCTCCGTACAAGCGGGCCGTCGAACTTCGTCCTGAAGTGGCCGACGCCTGGGTTTGCCTGGCCGACGCGCTCCTGCAGGCGGGACTCGCCGCCGAGGCGGAACAGGCGCTGCGCGCCGGGCTCGCGGCGACGCCCGACTCGCCCGAACTGAACCTGACGTTGGGACTGCTCTTGGTGCAAACCGGCCGCGGCGCGGAGGGGGCCAAGCTGTTGCGGCGTGCGGAGCAACTGGGGCTCAACGTCGACGCCGCCATTACAGGGCCATGACGTCGGACGGCGCGGCCGCCTCCTCGGCGCCGCCCAGCGGCGCGGCGTACAGCGGCAGGTGCCGGTAGTACACCTCCAGCATATACGTTGCCAGGCAGGTCATGTACAGCCGACCGGCCGTCGTGCCCCAGGCGTCGCGCTGGGGGTTCCAACTGCCGCGCTCCGGTCCTTCGCGCTCCTGATTTTCCGGCACGACCTGCCGCATGACCTCGTTCCACTTGATCCAATGGTCGCCGCCCATATGGTGCATCACCTGGGCCGAGTAGTACCAGTGGTAGACGTTGGGAGTCGCCCAATCGACCGGATGCTGGGCCAGAAACTGCACGCCCGCCAGCAGACGCGGGTCATCGCGTTTCCACCCCAAGTACTGACGGCACAACAGCGCCTCGGCCGTCATCGGCGGCGTGCCGTGGCGATTGGACATATAGGAGTAACGGCTCCCCTCGCTGCTGGAGACCGAATCGAGGAAGTTCTCCACGCGGCGGAGCGTGGCGGCCGGCACCTCGATGTGCGCCATTCGCGCACTTTGCAGCGCCATGACGAACCAACCGGTGACCGACATGTCCGATTGCTGCCCCGGCGTGTACCGCCAGCCGCCCTCCGACGACTGGATTTCCACGCAGTATTCGACGGCCCGCCGCGCCGCCTCGCGGGCCCGGGAGTCCTGGGTGATCGCGTACAGCTCGCAGATCGCGATCGTGCATTGGGCGTGGGTGTACAGGCGGTGCGAGCTCGGCGCGTCGTTAGCCAGGAACTCTCCGTCTTTCGTTTGGCCGTCGAGCAACACCCGCATCGCCCTGGCCACCGTCGTGCGGTACGGCCCCTCCTTCTGATGCGTGTGCCCGTCGCCCAAGAACGCCAGCATGGCCATCGCGGTGGCGGCCAGCCTGTTCTCCGAATGTGCGCCATCGGCATACGGGCCGCGCAGGCTCCACGACCCGCCGCGTTGTTGCTGTGCTTTGAGCCAACGCAACGCGGCGTCGACCGACGACTGTGTCGTCGCGGTGCCGCCGTAGGCCCGGAGCAGGGCGTCTTTGCGGCCCTCCTGCCGGCCGGACAGGGCCCAGCCGATCGACGGCGCCTCGACGTCGGCGAAGTATCCCTCGCTTGGCGCTGCGCCGAAGTCGGGCGACAACGGCGGCGCCGCCAGGGGATCGCCCACGGCCGGCAGGTCGGAGATCGAGTAACCTGCGTCGACCTCCGAGGCGAACGGATTGTCGACCCCTGGCTGCATCACGTCGAGCTGCTCGCCGAGCGTCTCGGCGTACAGCTCGTCGGCGTCCGACGGGGGCGCCAGCTCGATGTCCATTTCGCTGGTCTGCTGCCGGTGCGCCTCGACCGCGATCAGGCCGATGGTGAGCAGAATCCCGCAGTGGATGATGAGGCTGACGAGCCACGGCGGGGCGGAGGTAAACACGCCCTCCAGCGAGTCGCCGGGCGGCGCGGCGCGGGCTCGCGGCGAAATCTCAAACCTCGGCGGTTCGGCTGGCTTTCTCACGGTGGGGGAGGAGGAGAAAGTCCTACTGAATTGCGCTCGCCGCTCGCGCGGCGCCGGTCACTCCACGTGCCGCGTGTCGACGGCAATCTTTCGCAGCCCGATCGAGTGCAACATGTCCATCACGCTGATCACCTCGCCGTAGGCCAGCGTCTGGTCGGCCTGCAGCGTCACCGGCTGATCCTCCGGCGGCAGGCCGATTTCCTTGAGCAGCGCCACCAGCCCTTCGCGATTGGTCGAACGCTCGTTGACGAAGATCGCCAGCTTGCCCTCGTCGTTGCGATGCACGGCGATGGTCATCGGCGCCAGCTCGGATGCCATTGCGACGGCGCCGCTCTCGGGCAAGTTCACCTTGATCGGCGCCGAGCCGACGATGGCGGGCACCGTAATCATGAACACGATCAAGAGCACCAGCACGACGTCGACCAGGGGGGTGACGTTGATGTCGCTCATCATGCCGTCGTCTTCGTCGCCGAATCCGGAAACTGCAGCAGCCATCAGTTGGTCCTCGCTACGACTGGCGGCGGCGCCTCGCTCGGCGGGGCGCTCAGGCCGGACTTCTTCGATTCCACGCGGACGTTGGCCAGCACGAGATGGGCCAGGGCGTCGACCTGGGACAGCGTGGTTCGCACCTTGCGGTTGAGCAGATTGAACGCCACGACGGCGGGGATGGCCACGAACAGACCCACGGCCGTCGCCACCAGCGCCTCGAACACGCCAGCCATGACCGCGTTGGGGTCGCCCTGCCCGGTCCCGCCGCCCGACAGATCGTGGGCGGCTTTGACGATGCCGAGCACCGTGCCCAACAGTCCGACGAACGGGGCGTTGGCGCCGATGGTCGCCAGCGCCGACAACCGCGCGTCGAGCTGCGTCTTGAGCCGTGCCTTGGCCGAGAGCATCGCCTCGCTGCACGCGGTGGCGCCGCGCCGCAGCGCCGGCAGCCCCGCGGCAACGACTTCGTGCTCGATGCAATCCGAGCCGTTGACCAGATCCCATACCGCGCGGACATTGCCCTCTCCCAGGAGCTGCTCGATCTGCTGGCCGAGCTGCTCGCCGTCGACGCGATGGTTGTAGAAATACAGACAGCGTTCGACGATCAGCGCCACGCTGACGATGCTCATCAGGACGAGAATCCAGAGCACCCACTCGGCGCCGACGAACGTCAAACGCAGGAGAATGTTGGTAAGCATGAAAAGAAATCCAAGGTCGATGGACCGGCAAACGTCCAACCTCAGGGAAGCCGCAGGGCCGCGCGGGGCGGATCCGTGAATCGGACGCCGCGGCGGTCGGCTTTTCGTCGACGGCGCGGGGCCTCAACAGCGCAGCGACGAGTGACCGACCCGCGAGCCATGCGGAGGTTGCACCGGGAGCGCGTTCCGGCGACGCCCCTGGTATTTCATCGTAGTGGGTTGGGGAGCGCCGAGCAACGATTTCGGGCGGGGGAGGGCCGAACTGCCCCATCTCGTCAATCGTCAGAGCCGGAACAACCTGCGTGCGCCGTCACGTCACGGGCTGGCGGGCGTCGGGAACGAACCAGCCGAATCGACGTCGCCTAGCCCACGCGCCTGGTCCACTCGTTGCCAGAGTTCCTCGCGCGTCAGGACCGTCTCGGGATGGTCTTCCATGTCTTGCCACCGCCGTTCAAGCTCTTCGAGCACTTCCGGGCTGAAGGGCAGCGGTTCGCCCGAGGCAAAAATGTCGTCCCACATCTCGCCGACCAATCGCAGCTTGTCGGCCATCGGCAGGTCGTGAAAATGCTCGAATCCAGCAAGCATGGGAACCTCGAAATTGAACGAAACATCTCGGAGCCGCGCCGAGCCGGCACGTTGCAATTTTACCCTCACCGCACAGCGACACTACACGACTGAAACCCCGGCGGAGAAATCTGACGCTCCTTCGTCGTCCGCGATCATCCGCTCGAACTCCGTCTCGTTGATCACCGGCACGCCGGCCTTCTCGGCTTTGGCCAGCTTGCTGCCCGCATCGGCGCCGGCGACGAGGTAGGCGGTCTTCTTCGAGATGCTCTTGCCCGCTTTGCCGCCGTGCTGCTCGATGAGCGCTTCGATCTCGTCGCGCGTGTACTTCTCCAGCGTGCCGGTCACGACGATCGTTTTGCCGGCCAGCAGCCCGCTGGGCGCCGCGTCGCGCGGCGTGAGCGGCGCCGTCATGTCGAGCCCCGCCTCGCGGAGGCGGCAGATGGCTCGCTGGCCGTGCTCGCTGTGGACGAAGCGGTGCACGCTCGCGGCGATGACCGGGCCGACTTCCTCGACCTCGCTGAGCGACTCTTCCGCAGCCGCGAGCAAGGCGTCCATGGAACCGTAGTGGCCGGCGAGCGTCGCCGCGACGCGGGCGCCGACGTGGCGGATGGAGAGCGCGTTGAGCAGCCGCGCCAAGCCGCGCGATTTGCTGGCCGCGATGTTGGCAACGAGCTTTTCCGCGGACTTCTGGCCCATGCGTTCGAGCTCTTGAAGCTGCTGGGCGGTCAGTTCGTAGAGATCGCCGAAATCGTCGACGATGCCGCGGGACACGAGCTGGTCGACGAGCTTCTCGCCGAGCCCCTCGATGTCCATCGCCGACCTACTGGCGAAGTACAGCAGCCGTTCGCCGATCTGCGCGGGGCACGAGAGGTTCGGGCAGCGGATGTAGACGCCGCCCTCGTCTTTCTCCAGATTCGTCCTACACGCGGGACACTCCGTTGGATACGCGAACTCGCGTTCGGCGCCCGTGCGCAGGTGCTTCTCCACGCGCACGACGTGCGGAATGATTTTGCCGGCCTTCTCAACGACGATCGTATCCCCGACGCGGACGTCCTTGCGGGCAATCTCCTCGGCGTTGTGCAGGCTCACGCGGCTGACCGTCGTGCCCGCGATCAGCACAGGCTCCAGCTCCGCAGTCGGCGTGACGGCGCCGCTCTTGCCCACGGTAACGATGATGTCGTTGACCCGCGTTGTCGCCTCATACTTCTCGAACTTGTAGGCCACGAGCCACCGCGGCGCCTTGCTCGTGGCGCCCAGCCGCTCGCGCTGGTCGAAGCGATCGACCTTCAGCACCAGGCCGTCGACCTCGAAGTCGAGTTCGTGCAGCCGGGCCGCCAACGATTGGCAATGCTCCACGGCGGCGGCGAACGAATCGAAACGCTCGACGAGCGGCGTCAGCGGCAAACCCCACTGGTGGGCCAGCTTGAGAAAGTCGCTGTGCGATCCGGCGGACAGCCCCTCGCTGGATCCGACGCCGTGGCAGAAGAACCGCAGCCGCCGCTTCTTCGAAAGCTGCGGATCGAGAAGCTTCAGGCCGCCGGCCGCCGTATTCCGCGTGTTGGCGAACAGCTCCAAACCGGCGGCCTGACGCTGCGCGTTGAGATCGGCCAGGTCGCCGTTGGTCATGTAAACCTCGCCGCGGACTTCCATCAGCGGCAGCGGCTCGCCGGCGAGCCGCAGCGGCACGTCCTGCATCACGCGGAGGTTGTGGGTGATGTCGTCGCCCCGCACGCCGTCGCCCCGCGTGGCGCCCTGCACAAGCAGACCGTGTTCGTAGGTGAGCGACACGGCCACGCCGTCGATCTTCAGCTCCACGACCCACGCGATCTCTTCGCCGGAAAGCAACTTCGCGGTGCGGGCGCCGAACGCCTGCAGCTCTTCGAGGCTGTAGGTGTTGTCCATCGACAGCATCGGCTCGCGATGCCGGATGGGCTGGAGGCTGGAGATCGGCTCGCCGCCGACGCGCTGCGTGGGGCTATCCGGCGTAATTCGACCCAGGTGCGCGGCCTCCAACTCCTGGAGCCGCCGCATCAGCCGGTCGTAGTCGAGGTCCGAAATCGTCGGCGCCGCGTCGACGTAGTAGCGCCGATCGTGCTCGCGAATCTCGGCGCGAAGCCGGTCGATCTCGTTCTGCACTTCATCCGGCATGAAGAAGATTTACCACAGAGAGCACGGAGAGCACGGAGAGCACGAAGAAGGGGAACAAGGCCGATCAAATGAAGACACGGGGGACGATGCTGCAAAAGCGCCCGCCGAGGTATTAATCCTACTTTTCCTGCTCCTCTCTGTGTCCTCTGTGCCCTCTGTGGTAAATGCTTTGTTCTGTCGACGAAGCCATCGCGGCCTACGTCCGCGCCGGCTCGAGGCCGCACTCCGGCACGACGGTCACCGTCTTGCCGGTGGCGGAATTGGGGATGAGGCACAGCATGCGGAAGCAGCCGTTGCCGGTGTTGCGAAACTGGTGCACGTCGTCGGGCGCCACGTACACCACGTCGCCGGGCCGCAGCGGGCGCTCCTGGTCGCCGTCGATGATGGCACCCTCGCCTTCGAGGACGTAGATCTCGTGCTCGTAGGGATGGAAATGGCGCGGCGTGTGACCGCCGGGATCGAGTTCGAACTCGCGCATGGCAAAGTTCGGCGCCGCGTCCTGTTCGCCCACCAGCCACCGCACGCGGCACCCCGCGGCGCCTTCCACGGTGACGGGCGCCTGCGTGACTTCCTCGGTCTTCTTGATTCGCATGTTCGTGTCCTGATGAACGGGAGGGCTCAGCGCGTCATTCCGACGGCGTTGGTTCCGCAGCCGGTCGGTCCCAAAATCGATCGGTCGCAATCGCCGCGACGGTCAACGCCGCCAACACGCCCAACTGCCACAACATCGCGGCATCACCGTGCGTGCGCAACCACTGAAACAGCGGATGCACGCCGCCGGCCGCCTTCGCTGCGGCCGTCCCGTTCACTGCCTGAAATGCCATCAAACCATAGGCAAACGCCGTGACGACGAACACGGCCCCGAGCGGAACCAGGGCGACATAGAACGGATTGCGGCGTTTCCTACTGACCATCGTACAAATTACTCGCTTTCAAAGTAATTCCGTCAAGTCAGGGACCTCGCGGGCTCCATGAACAACGCGAAGCAGCCGCACCCCGTCTTCGATGGGCTCAAAATACAACACCTAGTTTTGGAGAGAAACGCGCCGTGCACCCTGTCGAAGATGATCAACCGACTCTCCAAGCTCAGGATTCCTCGCCAGCAAGCGCAGCTTGGCGTCCACACGCTCGATCCAAACCTCCGCCGCTGGAAAATTGCGCTCGGCGATGTAATTCCAGATTGTCGTCACGTCGACGATCGCACTCCGCGTGCGCTTAATTCGGCTCATGAGTTCGACTTCGTGCGCCTGGCTTCAAAGATCCGGCGCGCTTCAGTCTTGATCTCATCAAGATCCCACTCAGCGACGTCGCCTCGCGCGATATCCTCGTCCGCTTCGGCCAATAACCTTCTGATGTCATCGTCGTCCATCGTAGGCGCAGGCGGTTGCTCGACAAGCACGTACACCTTGTGCGTCTCGTCGTCGAACAGGCGCAGCGGCTCAGCCCCCTGAGATAACAGGATCGGGCGCAACTCGGCGGGCAGCGGCGTGTAGGCATTCTCCATGCGAGAATTATACCACGTCTCGTTCGCCGCCCAATCTCGTGCCGTCAGATTGGACGATTCCGCCACGCGCGGCGCCATGGAGCCGTCAGCCTGCGGCTGGAGTGTAGTCCTCTCGCTCCGCGAGAGGAATCTTCGACGCGAAACGGCATCGCTGCCCGCGCGGCCCCCGACCTAGCCGGCCGCCGGCGCCAACGGGTAAACTCAGAGGTTTCGCCGCCGCCCGCTTTGATCCCCTGGGAGACGCCCTTCGTGCACCGCAACGGTTCCCCGCCGGCCATTCGCCTTCGCGGCGTCGCGGTCCACAACCTCAAACGCGTCAACCTCGATGTGCCGCTCCGCAAGTGGACGACCTTCTGCGGCGTCAGCGGCAGCGGCAAGACGAGCCTCGCCCTCGACACGCTCTACGCCGAGGGCCAGCGCCGCTATATCGAAAGCTTCTCGACCTACACGCGGCAGTTCCTCGAACAACTGGACAAGCCGGCGGCTGAAAGCATCGACGGCATTCCGCCGTCGGTTGCGGTGACGCGGAAGAACGTCAGCCGCTCCAGCCGCGCCACCGTCGCCAGCGCCACACAGATCAATGAGCGCCTCGAGTTGCTGTTCGCCCGCATCGGCGAGCTGGTCTGCTACGGTTGCGGCCGCCGCGTCGAGCAAGATTCGGCCGAGAGCGCCGTCGACGAGCTGCTGCGATTGCCGGCCGGCGCGCGGTTGATGCTTGGCTTCACGTCGCTGCGGGGCGACGAGCGCACGATCGCCGAATGGCTCGCCGACCTGGCATCGCTCGGCTATCGCCGGGCGATCGTCGGCGAGCGCACCGCGGAGATCAACCCGGAACTTGCCGACCGGTTGGGGGACGCAACGGAGTTGGACGTCATCGTCGACCGCGTCGCCGCCCAGCCCGACTCCACGTCGCGGCTGCGCGAGTCGCTGGAATCGGCCTTCGACGCTGGCCGCGGCGCCGCGGTCGCGTATATCGAAGCGCACGACGCCGGCGATGTGCTCATCGACGATCGCCGCTGGTCGCGGCGCGCCTTCAGCCACCGCCTGCGTTGCGAGTCCTGCGGCATCCAGTACCCGGACGTGCAGCCGCAGTTGCTCAACTACAACAATCCGCTGGGCGCCTGCCCCGCGTGCGAGGGGTTCGGCAATGTAATCGACGTCGATATGGAGCGCGTCGTGCCCGACGCCGAGAAGTCGCTCGCGGGCGGCGCGATCGCACCGTGGAACACGCCGGCCTACGCTCACGAGCTCGAAGAATTGCTGGCCCTGGCGTCCGATTACGGCATTCCTGTGGACGTGCCGTTCCGCGATCTCTCGCCAGAGCATCTGCAGCTTATCCGCCACGGTGTGCCGGAGCGCAAATTCGGCGGCCTCGAGGGATTCTTCGCTTGGCTCGAGCGCCGCAAGTACAAGATGCACATCCGCGTGTTCCTGAGCCGCTGGCGCACGTATTATCCGTGTCCAGCGTGCCACGGCGCGCGGTTGAAGCCCGAAGCACTCGCCGTGCGGATCGCAGGGCTCAATGTCGCTGAGCTGGCGGCGATGCGCGTTGCCGATTCGCTCGGGTGGCTCCGCAGTCTGGAGCTTTCTGACTGGAGCCGGCACGTTGGCGGCTTGCTCGTCGACCAGGTCGCCTCGCGGCTGGCTTACCTCGTCGACGTGGGCGTCGGCCATCTCGCGCTCGACCGCCCGCTGCGAACCCTCAGCGGCGGGGAGGCGCAGCGCGTCGCCCTCACCTCGGCCCTCGGCTCCAATCTCACCGGCATGCTGTATGTGCTCGACGAACCGTCCGCCAGCCTGCACCCCGCCGACATGCCGCGGCTGGTCGACGCGGTCGAGCGCTTGCGCGACCGTGGCAATACGGTGGCCGTCGTCGAGCACGAAACCTCGCTGATCGCCGCGTCGGACCATATCGTCGAGATGGGCCCCGGCGCCGGGGAGTTCGGCGGCAAAGTTGTTTATCAAGGCACGCCGGCCGACATGCTCGACCACCCCGAAAGTCGCTCGGGAGAGTGGCTCGCCGGACGCCGCGGGCTCGGCGAGGATCGCGTGCGCCGCGAGCCGACGCACGGCTGGATCCGCCTCGTCGGCGCGCGTGGCAACAATCTGCAGAACGTCAACGTCGAGTTTCCCCTGGGCGTGCTCTGTCTGGTCACCGGCGTCAGCGGCGCGGGCAAAAGCACGCTCGTTCAGCAAACGCTTTACCCGGCCGTCGCCGCGCGCTTGCACATCGAAGCGGAGAAGCCGGCCGAGTTCGACGACGTGCTCGGCGTCGGGCAGATCGAGGACGTGCTCCGCGTCGACCAGAGCCCCATCGGCCGCACGCCGCGCTCGAACCCCGTCACCTACGTGAAGGCGTTTGACCCCATCCGCGCGCTGTTCGCCGACACGACCGAGGCCAAGGCCCGCTCGTTCCGCGCCGGGCACTTCAGCTTCAACGCTGAGGAAGGTCGCTGCGAAGCCTGCGAGGGCGAAGGCTACCAGCGCGTCGACATGCGGCTGATGGCCGACGTGTACATCAAGTGCCCCGAATGCCACGGCGCCCGCTATCGCCGCGAGGTGCTCGATGTGAAGTACCGCGGCCTGAGTATCGCCGAGGTGCTCAACCTGTCCGTGCGCGAAGCATTCAACTTCTTCCGCGGCCATAAGAAAATCCTGGCCCGGCTCAAGTGCCTGATCGACGTCGGCCTCGACTACTTGCGGCTGGGCCAACCGGCCAACACGCTCTCCGGCGGCGAGTCGCAGCGATTAAAGCTGGCCAACTACGTCTCCGCCGCCCGCCGCGGGCGCACGCTGTTCATCCTCGACGAGCCGACCACCGGCCTGCACTTCTCGGACGTGATTCAACTGATCGATTGCTTCGACTCGCTGATCACGATGGGCCATTCGCTCATCGTGGTCGAGCACAACCAGTTGATGATGCAAGCGGCTGATTGGATCATCGACCTCGGCCCAGGGCCGGCGGAGCAGGGCGGCTGCGTCGTGGCGGAGGGGCCGCCGGAAAAGATTGCCCTGTGCGAAGAATCTCCAACAGGGCGCTTCTTGGGCAATTCATCTCGCAATGTCGTATAATTGGTCGGATCCAAACCGCATGCAGAGGGAATCGAGATGTCTACCGATTTTTCGGCGCACTTCGACGGCCACGCGATTTATTCCGGACGAGCCGTTGTCGCTTCCCATCGGCGAGAAGCTTCGCGTGCGCGTAGAATCAGCGGGCACGCGTGAGGGGCAGTTTGCAGGTCTTGCACAATTCGCGGCCGATCTTCCCGACTCGCCTGGCGACCTTTCCCTGCAACACGATCACTACTTGTGCGGCACGCCCAAGAAGTAGCGTCGCCACATGGCAGAGTATTTCGCCGACACGTCGGTCTGGATTGCCGTTGTGACGGCGTCGACAGGGCAGGACGCCCGCTCTTACGAACTTATCTCTCGCAAAGGCGCAAAGGAAGACGCCAAGAATTCCGTTCATTTTCTTTGCGTTCCGTCTTCACGCCTTTGCGAGAGATCCCTCCGATGACGATCCAGGGCGACTCCCGTGGCGACATGACGTTGCCCCTCTTGGGGCACGATTCTGCCGCAACTGCTATCGCAGTCCCGCCAACTCCTGCAGCAGGCGCCAATTCTCCAGCCGATCCTCGCGCGCCGCCAGCAGCGTCGGCGAAGGATTTCCCTCTTTATCGAAGTGCTTCGCAAACCGCCCTTCGCTGCGGCAAAAGTCAATAAAGTCGACCGTCTCGCCCGTCTTCGGGTTCTTGAACCAGTCGTCCTTCACCGACGGATTCCCCTGCAGCGACAGCCGCTCTTTGATTCGCCCACCGCTGCGGGGATCGTAGATGAGCAGCGGAAACGCCCGCGTGTCGACCGCCAGCCGCGCCTGGTTGCCCGCCATGTTGTCGGCCACGCCGTGTTCGGGCTGGCAGGTCGTGTAGCAGCACACCAGCGCCGGCCCGTCGAACTCCAGCGCCCCCAGCACCGATTTGTAGAAGTGATTGGTATGGTGGCACGTCGTCTGGGCCACGAAGGTGCGCGGGTGCATCATCGCGATCTGGGCGATCTCCTTGCGCCGCTCCTGCTTGCCGGCGATCGCCTTGCCGTGCAGGCTCATCTTGGTGTTTTGACCCATGTAGGTGCTGGTCGAGGCCTGCCCGCCGGTGTTCGAGTAGACCTGCGTGTCCAAGACAAACACCTTGATATTCATGCCCGAGGCGAGCATGCGGCTCAATGACTGGAACCCGATGTCGAACATCGCCCCGTCGCCGCCGATGCACCACAGCGGGCGGTCCTGCCAGCCCATCTGATCCCACCGGCTCCGCACGCCCATCGCGTCGGCGGGGGCGTTCTCGAACAGCGAGTTGGTCCACGGCACGAGGTACGGATTGTACGGGTACGTGGAGGTGTACACCGTGTTGCACCCTGTGGCGGCGACGATGCCCCACTGGTCGCCGTACTTGGCGCCGGTGGCGGCGCACATCATTCGCAGCGCCGTCCCCTCGCCGCAGCCCGCGCAACTGCCGGCTCCGCCGACGTAAATGTGCGTTTGCTCCTTGAGCATCATGTCGATGAGCAAGTTGTCGTTGATATAGCGGCCATCGCTGGGCCCGAAGTTCTTGAAGTACCGGTGGCTCTTGCGGATCGACTCCATCACCGGCTCGGTCTTGGGAATCATCTTCAGCGCCAGGTCGTCGCACACGGTCACGCACTCGGCGCAGCCCTTGCACTTGCTGGGGTCGATCAAGATGGCAAACCGACCGCCTTCGAGTCCCTTCTTTTGCGGGCCGTCGTAGTATTTGCGCGTCTTCGACCACTGATGCTCGAACATCGCGCGATCGGCTTCATTGGGGATCGACTGGAGTTTCGCCTCGAGGTCGCTCTCGGCGATCACCTTGCCGAGAATGGCCGTATCGGGGCATTGCGTGACGCAGTCCATGCACCCCGTGCAATTCTCCCGGATGTACTCGGGAATTTCCGGCGCTACGTAGCTGAAGTCGCGCAGCGTCGCGGTGCCCGCGGGGATCAGCGATCGCGCCACCGACAGATCGGCCGGCAATTCCTCTTCGCCGACGCCGTCCTCGTAGCCGCGGATGATGCGGTCGTTGAAATCGTGCACGTCAAGCACCGGCAGCGACACGCCCACATAGTCGCGGTCCACCAGCGTGCCGTAGCTATTGTTGTTGAACGGATCGCGCTCGTTCGACTCGTTCATCGAGCGGGGAAGTTCGACGGTGGACATAGGTCACCAAATTGTTCGGATTGAACCGCCAAGGACGCCAAGAGCGCCAAGGTCGGAGGAGGACAATTGCTAGTCACGAAGACACGAGGACACGAAGGAGGGAGGAACAAACGCGTTTCGACGATCAATTAACACGTCCATTAGATTCCGATTGCTGTACGCCATAAACGCTCGGCCGCCCAGCGAATTGGCTTCTCTCTTTCCGACCTTGGCGTTCTTGGCGTACTTGGCGGTTAAACTTCCCCGGCATTGATAATCTCCCGCGGCACCTCCTGCATCTCGCTGTAGCCGCGTTTGACGCACGTGAGGTTGTCCTGCACGACCTGCTCGCCGCGCTTGCCGAAGTACTTTCGCAGCGCTTTTTCAACGCCCGCGTACACCTGCTCATCGCTCATGCCGCTGGCGGTCGCATAGGGCGTGAGCCGCAAGAACGCGCCCAAGAGAACGATGCCCTGCATGCGCATCTCAAGGTCCGCAAGGGAGGCCACCTCGCGGGCGATCTTCACCATATCGATGAAGTACACCCGCAGATGCTTGCTGCGGATAGTCTGCTTGTGTTCCAGCGGTATCCGCGCCCACACGTCGCTCGGGTTCTCGTAGGGGCTCTGCATGAAGATCGCCCCGCCGTCGACCATGCCTTTGATCGGATTGCCGCTGAACATCGCGTTGGTGTCGTTCAGCACCACGAGGTCGACGCGCGCCAGCTCGCTGTGCGTGAAGATGTGCGTGTCGGCGATCGTCAGGTAGTACGTCGTGGGCAGCCCCTTCTTCTCCGACCCGTACTTGGGATACGCCTGCACGTCCTTGCCGAAGACCTGCCCGGCGATTGTCGCGATGACCTTGTTAGTGGTCACCGAGCCGAACCCGCCCACCGAGTGCCCCCGCATCGAATACGCTGCCGGCGGACGCAGGTCCGGATCATCGTGCACCTTGAGCGATAGCTGATGGTGGATCCCCACGCAGTACGTATCCTGCCGGTCGTGGATCATGTTGTCGAAAATCGCGATGATGTCGCCCGGCGTCACGTCGCGGCTGCCAAGACCGCCGCAGCCCGTGTAAATTCGCGGGATACGATCAACCTTTTCCAGCGAATTCTGCCCGATGAGCGCGTCGCAGAACGCCGCCTTGATCTCCCGCGCGATGTGGTTGCCCGTCGTGGAGAGCGGATCGTCCATCCGCTCGAGCACCGAAAACGCGATGCACTCCTTCAGCTCCCGCACGATGTGCTCCGCGGGGAACGGTCGGAAGCAGTACAGATTGAGGCACCCCGCCTTCACGCCCTTCTCGCGCAGATAGTCGACCGTCGTCTGGGCCGTCTCCATGAAGCAGCCCATGCCGACGATCACGTACTCCGCATCGCTGCAGCGGTACGCGTCGACGAAGTCGTACTTTCGTCCGGTGTGCTTGTAGAACTCGTCGAACGCCTCGACCAGCGCCGGCGCTACCTGGTCGTAATACCACCGTTGGGCAATCTTGCCCTTCATGTACGAATCCTGATTCTGCACCACGCCCGACATCAGCGGGTTGGCCGGATCCATGAGGTTCATCAGCCGCTCTTCCGGCTTGCCGATGTACTGCTTCATGAACTCCGGCTCGGGCAGCCGCACGCTCTCCACGGTATGCGTGGTGAGGAACCCATCCTGGGCGTTGAGAAACGGCGTCGAGCTCGCCTCGGCCGCCCGGCGCGCGATGAGGCACAGGTCGCCGGCCTCTTGCGCGTTGCGTGCGAACAGCACGCCCCACCCGCAGTCGGCCACGCTCATCACGTCGTCGTGCCCGGCGTGCACGTTGAGCCCCTGGCTGGTGAGCGCCCGGGCCCCGATGTTGAACACCACCGGCAGGCGCTTGCCCGCGATCGTGTACAGCACCTCCTTCATCAGCACGAGGCCCTGCCCCGACGTGAAGTTGGTCACCCGCCCGCCGGCCAGGGCAAACCCTTCGCAGAACGTCGCCGAAGAGTGCTCGCTCTCCGGCTCGACGAACACGAGCTGATCGCCCCACAGATTCGGCTGCCCGGCCGCCTGGGCTTGGTTGAATCCCGTGGCCATCGTCGTGCTGGAGGTGATCGGAAACGCCCCCGACCCCTGGCTGATGCGGGTTTCCACCCACGCGATGGCTTCGGCGCCGTCGCAGGTCGTGGGAATGCCGGGATACTCGAATTTCGGTTCCGCGGCCAAGGTCAGCGGGATATCCGCCACCCGATCGATCGAATCGGTAGCCATGCGCAGCTCCACCCTCTCCGTGGTGAGAATCAGCATTCGACGCGCTTCACACGGGAAGCTCGCGAGATGCAAGGAGAGCGGGCGGAGTCGGATTGTCGCCCGCTCCCGTTGGGCTTTATCAAATTGTCGTCGAGCCCGATGCAGTCAGCCGCGTAGCGTAGCTATGAAAAGTGCGATCGACCACAAGAGGGCGAAACGCGAGTGCGACTTAGTTGCCGTCCGTCTTGAGAACCGTCCGTCTTGATTGTCGTGCAGCGTCAATGCAGATTATGAAGGATCGTGCTGCGTCTGGTGTAATCCTACCCCGCCAGGGGTGTAACGCAACCGGATTCACCGATTGCGCCGCGGCGCGAAGCCGCCGCCGCCCACGCAACCCGTTGGACAGTCGCGAGATGCGCCTGTCGCCCCGAGCGATGAAAACCGTCGACGTCCTGCTGGAAGAACTTGAATTGTCGCTCGACGAACTGGCGACGCAGTGCAAGTTGCCGACCGAGCGCGTCGAAGCGATCGTCGACGGCCGTTGGCTTCCCAGCCCCGAGGAGCGCAGCAAGATCGCCGCGGCGCTGGGCGTCGAAACAACATCGATCAGTTGGGGGCACACGATGAACCCCCGCAACGTGCGCTACCACCGCTTCGGGCTGAAGGAAGATTTCAAGTGAGCGGCCAGCCGCGATGCTACGCATCGCCGGGAAGCGGCGGTCCCACGCTGCCTGCAGGACAATGGCAAACGCACGACCCCTGCGAGCCGTAGGCTCGCGGCTCTCTTGATTTTACGTCAGTCGGAGAGAATCACGAAACACACGAACTCGTCAAAAGCGACGCTGCTACGCTGAGCTTCTCCCTTGCTCGCTCTTTTTTTCGTTCATTTCGTCGCTTTCGTGGTAACTCTCCCAAACAAAGCCAGCCCCGACCAAGCTTGGTCGGGGCTGGCGACTGCGATCATGCTCTCGCGGCGCACCGCGCTCAGGTCTTCTGCGGAATCCGCATGTTGTAGAACGAGCGGTACACAAACACCAGCGCGATCGCCAACATGCCGGCGCCGACCCAGCCGGTGATGTCTCTCGTACCCTCGGCAAGGGACGCCGCCTTCATCTGGACCGCGATCTCGACGGCCAGCAAGCCGAACAGCGTCGAGAACTTGATGATGGGGTTCAGCGCCACGCTCGTGGTGTCCTTGAACGGATCGCCCACGGTATCGCCGATGACCGTGGCCTCGTGCAACGGCGTGCCCTTCTCCTTGAGGTCGACCTCGACCAGCTTCTTGGCGTTGTCCCAGGCGCCGCCGGCGTTCGCCATGTAAATCGCCTGGAACAAACCGAACGCGGCGATGGAGATCAGGTAAGCCACGAAGAAGTTCGGATCGAAGAACGCGAACGCCAGCGTGAACGCCATCAACGCGATGAAGATGTTCCACATGCCGCTCTGGGCGTACTCGGTGCAGATGCGGACGA